>NZ_NRGV01000015.1:0-251340 GCF_002332385.1 Glutamicibacter sp. BW80
CATGAAAAATCTGGGCTAGCCGGCCGGTTTCTTTTCTGCGGAATTCAAGAACGCAACGACCAGGACCGCGGCGATGGCCACCAGGCCGGGCAGCATGAGGGCCTGGCCCAAGCCCACCGCGGTGGCCTCGTCTATCGCGTCGGCGCCCTGGGCCCGGACCTTGAGGATCTGTGCGGAAACGCGCGATTCCATCATCACGGCGATCAGCGCCGAACCGAGCACCGAGCCGATCTGCCGAGTGGTGTTATAAATGCCCGAACCGGCTCCGGCGTCGCGCGGGGTCAGATCCTTCGTCGCGGCCAGCGAAAGCGAGGGCCAGATCATCGCGGAGCCAAGGCCCTGCACGGTAGAAGGGACCAGCAAGGTCCACAGCGGTGTCTCGGCATGCATCATGAAGGCGTACACCACTGTCGCTCCACCGAGCAGTGCAAAACCGGGAACCGCAAGGGTGCGCGGATTGAGCCTATTAACCGTCTTGCCCAGCACCGGTGCGGCAAAGATCGCCACAATGGCCATCGGCGAGATCATCAAGGCCGACTGCGTGGGGGTCAAGCCTCGCACATTTTGCAAGAAGAACACCATCGGCAGGCTCATGGTCGCGATGCTCAGGCCCATGCAGCTAATGGCGAGATTCGCCAACGAGAAATTGCGAACGGCGAACAGGCGCAGCGGAACCAGAGGTTCCTTGGCCGTTTTCGATTGCCACCAGATGAAGACGCCAAAGAGGACTATGCCCAGAGAGATCAGATGCCAGGAGGATAGCGGGCCGATAAACGGTTCCCAATTCGTCGCCTCGCCCTCCTGGATGCCAAAGACCAGCGCAAACATGGCAACCGCCGAAAGCAGCACTCCGACCCAATCGAAGGAGTGCGCCTGCGGTGCCAAGCGGGGCACGAATTTCAGCAGCATGATGAAGCTGAGGACCGCAATGGGCAGGTTGATGAAGAAGATCCATTGCCAGCCGATGGAATCCACCAGCAGCCCGCCGGCAATCGGGCCGACCAAGGTGGCGATACCGGCCACCGCGCCCCATAAGCCCATCGCAGCTCCGCGGTGCTGGTACGGGAAGAGCCTGGTAATCAGCGTCATTGCCTGGGGTGAGATCAGTGCCGCGCCCAGGCCCTGGACCGCTCGTGCAAAGGTCAGCGAGGCCAGTGAGGTAGACAGCCCGCACCAGAGGGAGGCGAGCGCGAAAACCAGCAACCCGATCAGGTAGATATTGCGCGGACCAAAACGGTCACCCAGACGGCCGGTGATCAGCAGCGGCACCGCGAAGGTCAGCAGATAGGCACTGTTGATCCACAAGATCCCCGAGATGTCTGCATCCAGGGATTCCATGATCGCGGGCATGGCCGTGGACACGATGGTGGTGTCCAACAGGATCATGAAAAAACCAATGACCAGAGCCCAGAGGGCGCTCCATGCGGTTTTTCGATCAAAGTCTGCTTCGGGGCTCACAATTTTTGGCACTGACCAAGAATAATGCTTGCAGGGTGAAACTAAAATAGCGCGGTGGGCTCGGCCCCGGAATCAGTCGAAGCTCACAGTGCCATCGATGCGGGTGGTCACATCGCCACTGACCCAAACCCCGTATTCGGTCGCCTCGATATGCAAGATGGCTTCACGGCCCACACGCGTTCCCTGGCGCACCGTGTAGCGCTGCGGGGCAAGGCCGGATTTAGTCAGCCACACGCCAAACCCGGCATTGAGCGAACCGGTCGCCGGGTCCTCTTGGATGGCTTCGCCCGGAACGAAGGCCCGAACCTCGAAGTCTGCCGGAGGCTGCAGCACCACCGAGCCGAAGCGCTCCTCCGAACGCGTCTGATCGGAGTAGTCCAGGGGACGCAATTCTTCGCGGGTTCCGGAGATCCGCGGCAGCACGGTGGCGTGAGGCTGCCAGACGCCCTGGGCCACGCTTGACGCGGTATACGGGCCAATGACTCCAAGCTCCAAGCCGTCCAAGGCTGCGTAATCCGGTTCGATCCCCAGCACCAGGTCGGCGTCGCGCAACACCAGCCCCGCATGGTGGGGGCCGTTGACCAGCCACTGGTGCGCGATGACGTCTTCTGCGTTGATCCCCAGCCCGGAGATCGCCCACTGCAGCACGTCAGCTTCCAGCGGACCGCTGCGCGTCAGCGGGGGAGCGAGGAAGGCGAGGCGGCGTGCATGGTCTGCGCCGGCCTCGCGCTCGATCCGCACCTGGATCAGCCCTGCATCGCATTGCTGGATCAGATGCCCGTTCGGGCTGGCCTCACCGCCCGCCTCGATCCAGGCGTGCGCGGCCCCAAGAGTTGGGTGGCCGGCAAAGGGCAGTTCGGTGGTCGGGGTGAAAATGCGAATCGCGTAGTCGGCTTCGGCGTTGCTGGGGGAAACGAAGAAGACGGTCTCGGAAAGATTCAGCCACTGGGCAAAGCGCTGCATCTGCTCGGAGTCCAATTGATCTGCCTCAAAGACAACGCCGAGCCCATTGCCATTGAAAGCAGTGGGGGCAAAAACGTCAACCTGCTGATAAGCAAATGTGCGATACATATAAGCATCGTGGCACATTATTCAGCAGGTTGACACGGTGTTACGCGCTTGCACCCGTCATGACGGCAGGCTCATAGCGCGGGCACAGGTTAGTACCAATAGTGGGCTACATCGATCACCAATCGCGATCCCTGATCCGGGGCGGAGAGGACGAAGGCCCTCATGGGCAGGCGTGCCCGCGTGGAGATTCCGACCTTGGTTTGGCCTTCAAAACTTCCCAGCCAAACTTGCTGGCGGAAGGTCTGATAGTTCAGCGTCTTGACGGTGGCGCCCGGGTTGTAGCTCGGGCTGGCCCCGGCCTTCAACAGAATTTCCAGTCGAGCTCCGCCTGTGGTGCTCACTTCCTGCCCCGAGCCAATACCGGTCAGCGCGCTGACGTATTTCACCGAGTAGCCGGCCGGAGTACCGCTGAGGTCCAGGACCATCCGGTCAAAGCAGGTGTGGCGTCCGGTACGGATATTCGTCATCGACGACGTAGTTGAGCTGGTTGAGGTTTTGGCCAAAGAACCCCAATATACGGTTTCGCAAGCGATCGCTGGGCTAGCGGCCGGGGCGGCTGCCGCCACGGGAGCCACCGAGAGCATCGTTGCTGCAGTGAGCGCTGTGAGTAATCCGAGTTTGGTGCGGCGCATGTGGACCACCGGCTTTCTATCGATTGCGCCCTGGAGCCCGGTTCGAGCCCTTGAGACTACTAAAGCCCCGTCGCCAACCAGGTGCAATAGCCCGCAGCGAACTGGAATTCATCTGGTGCGCTTCCGTAATGCGTGCGGGCTCTGCGGGGTTTACCCAAGGTGTCGCACAGCCTTCGGCTAGGGTCTTGTGACATGCTTGAAGGATGTTGCCAAGCCCATCCGCACCAATCGATGACACTGTCGACGAAGTAATTGAAGTTTCCCGCTTCCTACCCGAATCGTTGCAATTTCTGGTGGTTGTCGCCGTTGGATTAACCATTGCCGCGATCCTCGCCTTCGTGATCAGCGGGCTGACCCACCGCATTTTCCAACGCACCGGGCTCGGGGAGATCAACGTCAAGGGCGCGCGGATTCCGATCTTCGGCACCTTCGCTTCGATCATCCTCAAAACCTCGATCCTTGCCTTCCAGCGGGAAGCCGCGGGCTACAAGTTCTGGCAGTTTGCGCTGCTGATCTGCCTGGTCTTCTTCCTCACCTGGCTGATTATTGTGCTGGTGAAGATCGTCGAAGAGGTAGTGCTGGCAAGAATCCGAAGCCGCTTCGGCCCGGGCCGCCGGCTGGCCAAGGTGCAGACCCAGGTGGGACTGCTGCGCCGCGTGCTGATAGCGGTTTTGTGCATCATCGCGGTAGCCGCCGTGCTGCTGACAATCGAGCAGGTCAGGGCGTTGGGCGCAGGTATTCTTGCCTCAGCCGGCCTGGCCTCGGTGGTTGTCGGCCTGGCCGTGCAGTCCTCGCTGGCCAACGTGTTCGCCGGGCTGCAGATTGCCTTTACCGATTCGGTCCGCGTGGATGACATCGTGGTGGTGGAAGCCGAACGCGGCACGGTAGAGGAAATCACGCTGACCTATGTGGTGGTGCTCCTGATCGACGGTCGCCGCATGATCCTGCCCTCGACCTACTTCACCACCACGCCATTTGAGAACTGGTCGCGGCGCAGCACCGAAATCGACGGAAATATCACCCTGCAACTGAAGCTCAACGCACCGATCGAATACCTCCGTACCCGCACCACCGAATTGCTTGAATCCTCGGATTGGTGGGACGGACGAACTAACAGCCTGCTTGTGACCGATACCTACGGCGGGTTGCAAACGGTGACCATTTATTTATCTTCCAGGGACCCGGGGGACCTGTGGAACCTGCGCAATATGCTGCGCGAGAAGCTCTTGAGCGAGCTGGTGCAGGGCTACCCGGAATGCCTGCCGGATCCGCGCACCATGCAAAACCCGAATATGTAGTGCGGGCGCCGGCTCAGAGGCGCAGCGCCGCCGGGCCGTAGTCGAGGTACTGCTGCTCGCGGGAGGTCGACTCGCGCAAGGCCTGGATGAGCAGTTCGGCCTTGTCGATGAGGTCCTGGATCATCGAATCGTCGCGTTCGATCCAGATGAACTCGGGGACGGCCTGCACCGGGACGAAGTTATGGTGCTGTTCCCAGACGAATAAGGTCCGCTGCGCGCCGATGACATGCTGCTGCCAGAGCACCTGGCGCAGGTAGTTCTTCGGAATCTTCTTAAACGGCTTATTGGTGGTCTTGATTTCGGCGAGCACCGGAGAACCGTCCTCGTCGAATCCCAAGCCGTCGGGGGTTGCCAGGTGCAGCCGGGAATGCTGCGCATGGAAAAGCTGGGAGGACGGGAAGATGTTGAAGTTCTCCTGCACCCAGGCGGCGATCACCGGTTCGCGGCGCCGTCCGTGATCGGTGTAGGTATTTCCGGAGAACCCCGAGCCATAGAGCTTGTCCCAGGCCGCGTTGCGGATGGACTTCTCCGTGGAGAGCTTCGCGACGTCGGTGGCGGTGATGCCCTGTGCCCGTGCCCGCAACCATTCGATGCGGTTGGTGGAATCTGCCAACACTCGTTGGAGGCATTCATGGTCAATCCGAGGCACGCTAGTCACCTGATCCATTGTTCCCCATAAAGGGCCCGAACCGGTGCAGCATCGCTGGCGACGGTGCGTGAGCCTAGTCGCTGACGTGGGCGATGGCCGCTAATAATTGCTGCAGCGTTGGGGTGTCGTTGCCCCGGAACTTCTCTTCGCCGTTGGCGAGCAAACGGATCACGGGTGTTGAAGTCACACCCATTTCCTGGCCGCGGGCGACCTGTTCGACCACATCGATTTCTTCGACGGCCAGCTGCGGAAGCAGTTTCGCGGCGCGCAGGACTACCTGCCGGGTCCGCACGCACGGGGCGCAGAAAGGCTGGGTATACAGTTCAAGCTTCATCGCCTTCGAGCCTACTGCGAAATGGCCCCGAACGCGGTGAGCTGGCTCCTACCGCGGGATGAGATCGCCCACCAAGAACTCCATCGGCGCTCCGAGGCGCCCAGCGGGCGGACTTGGGAACATTGGAATATGCTTCAGAACTCGAGGGTTTCCAACCCACTTATTTCGGCCAGAGGGCTCACCCGCAGCTATGGCACCACGCACGCGCTGGACGGCATCGATGTTGCCCTGGAACTCGGGACCGCGGTGGCCATTATGGGCCCCTCGGGTTCGGGGAAGTCCACTTTGCTCCATGCTCTGGCCGGCATCGAATTGCCGGACTCAGGCACGGTGACACTCAACCTTCCCGGCCAGGGGCCAATACAGGTCGAGCAGCTCAAGGACGCCGCGCGCACCAAGCTGCGCCGCGAGGCGTTCGGATTCGTCTTCCAGTCGGGCCTGCTGATTCCCGAGCTCACGGCCGAGGAAAACGTGGCCATGGCCCTGATGATCAATGGCGTGCCACGCGGCGCAGCAATCGCGCGCGCCGTGGACGCCTTGCAGCAATTGGGTCTGGCCGGAATGGAGCAGCGCCGCATCGGCCAGCTCTCCGGCGGCCAATCCCAGCGTGTGGCGATCGCCCGCGCCCAGGTCACCGGGGCCAGCGTGGTCTTTGCCGACGAGCCGACCGGTGCCCTGGATTCGGTCACCGGCACCGAGGTGCTGGACACCTTGCTGCGCTGCACCGTCGGGGCAGGGAAGACCCTGGTGATGGTCACCCATGACCGGCAGGTGGCCGCGCGCTGCGATCGCGTGCTGACGCTGCACGATGGAAAGATCACCGCAGATGATGCGCTGGTTGAAGGGAACCGCTCATGAATATCCTGCATATGGCGTGGCTGCTGGGGCGGCCCACCAGCGCCAGCCGCACCCCGCAGCTGCTCACCGCAGGTGCCTATACGATGGTCAGCGCCATGGTGCTCATCGTGCTCGGCGGAGCCTGGTCCTTCACCAAGCTGGACGGCGATGCGCAAAGCTTCTATGTGCCACTGGCGGCGTTCGCCTTGGTGCTGCTGATCGTTCCCTTGCTCGTGCTGGGTTCCTCGGCCGCCAAGCTTTCGGCGCGGGCCCAGGACCGGGCCTTGTCCTCCCTGCGACTGCTGGGGGCCACCGGATTCCAGGTGCGCGCCGTGGCGGTCATCCAGGCGGCGGTGACCGCGCTGGTCGGCGCCCTGGCCGGAGTGCTGCTGTATCTTGCGCTGGCTCCGGCCGTGGCGCGGGTCCCCTTCCAGGGCCAAGCCATCGGCACGGGGATCTTCCTGCCGGCCGGTGCCGCGGCCTTGGCGGTATTGGCCGTGGTGCTGCTTTCGGTGCTCAGCGCGCTGGCCGGACTGCGCAAGCTGGTGATCACCCCGCTCGCCGTGGCGACCCGGCGCGTGGCCCCGGTGCTTAGCTGGCTGCGCGCGGTCATTGCGGTCGGAAGCATCGTGGTGCTGTATACGCTGTTCAGCAACGTGGGGTTGCTGCCGGTTGGCCTGGGCGTGCTGATCGCGGTCATCATCGGCGGATTCGCGCTGGGCTTGCTGGCGCTGAACCTCATTGGGCCGTGGCTGGTGGCCAAGGTGGGCACCTCGAAGCTGAAGACGGCCACCAGCGCCGAGCAGCTGCTGGCGGCCCGGATGATCCTGGAATCTCCGGTGGCCGCCTGGCGCCAGGTCTCCGGGGTGGCCATGGCCTCCTTCGTGGCGGTGATCGGCGGAACCGGGGCGGCCATGTTCGACTTCGGGGATGCCCAGAGGACCGGTACCTGGGAAGACTATCTCGGCACGGATGTGCTCACCGGCGTGCTGGTGACGCTCGGCCTGGCCCTGATTTGCGTCGCGATCTCGGCGGCCATCAGCCAGTGCGCAGGGACCTTGGACCGCGAAGAGCTGTATTCCGGGCTGAGCAAGCTGGGGATGGACCTGGGGGTGATCAACGCGGCCCGGGTGAAAAGCCTGATGATTCCGGCACTCACCGTGGCGATCGGCTTCACGGTGGCATCCGTGGTGCTGGTGCTGCCTTTTGCCTCGCTGGCGCTGCTGATGAAACCGCTGACCGTGGGCACGGTGCTGGCGGTGCTGGCGGCCGGGCTGCTGATGATCAGGATGTCGCTTAATATTGCAGATCCTCGCCGGTTGTTGCTGGCGGCTTCGCATCGTGACTAATGAACCGGGGAAATATTAGGTGCCGCTAAAGCGATTCCGCGCAAAGAGACGTGGATTACATGTCCTTCGTGTTGCGTATTGAATCGCAATCAGCGTAATGTTGCATGCGGTTCGCATAGGCTAACCTAAGTAACCGCTATCTCATGACAACTCGCTACGTCTGGATTATGACCCATGAACATTTCGCGCCGTGCTGGCCTGCTGGCAGCATCCTCCGCAATTCTGGCACTCGGCCTCAGCGCCTGTGGCTCAGCTTCTTCTTCGGAACCCACCGCCTCGGCGACCGCGGAGGCGAGCTACGCTCCGGTGAGCATTGAGCACATCTACGGCGAAACCGAGATCACCAAGAAGCCAACCAAGGTAGCAACCATTTCATGGGTCAACGCGGACGCGCTGCTGGCGCTGGGCACCGTTCCGGTGGGCATGGATATCGATGCTTACGGGCAGAACGACAACAACTCGACCGATTGGAAGGACGCGAAGCTTGAAGAGCTGGGCGCTTCCATCGGCTCGGAAAAGGCTCCGACCCAGTACGACATCGCGGACGGGGTGAACTTCGACGAGATTGCCCGCTCCAAGCCAGACGTGATCTTCGCGGCCTACTCGGGACTGACCCAGGAGCAATACGACAAGCTCTCCAAGATCGCCCCCACCGTGGGACCGCTGAAGGCCAACTACCTCACCAGCTGGCAGGACACCACCGAAGCGGCCGGCGACCTGCTGGGCAAGAGCGAGCAAGCCGAGAAGCTGGTCTCGGATCTGGAAGGCGAACTGTCGGCGCAGGCGGACAAGTTCCCTGCGCTGAAAGACGCGACATTCGCTTCGATCGATCTCTCCAGTCCGAAGACCATGTATGTCTACGCCACGGGGGACAACCGCCCGCGTTTCCTGACCTCCTTGGGCATGAAGCAGGCCGAGATCGTCACCGAGAACACCCCCAAGGACGCGTTCTTCTTCGAATGGTCCCCGGAGCGCGCCAACGAATTGGAGGCAGACGTTGTCTTTGCCTCGGCGCTCGCCGGGGACGACATCGACGACGTGGTCAAGAGCAACAAGCTCTACGGCCAGCTTCCTGCGGCAGCTACCGATGCGGTAGCGATCCTCGGTGATGATCAGGCAGTTCTCTCGGTTTCGGCGGCCTCCCCGCTGTCCATCGAATGGGCAATCGACAACGTGGTGCCCACCATCGCCAAGGCCGCAGAGAACGCGGCCAAGTAAGCCTTAAGAATTCATCGCCAAGTAGTGCAATTGCGCTTCCAGGGAACTGCTAGCCGCGCCAGCCAGGCGCGGATCCAGGTCGGGGTAGACAAGATCCAGCAACTCCGCTGGTTCGGCGTCTGCCCCGGCCTTGCCGAGTTTCACCAGGGCGCCGCGCACTTGCTCCAGACGAGACTCGCGGTGCTCCCGGTAGGCGTTCAGCAATTTATGCGAGCCAGTATGCTGCTCGCCATGGGCCGGATGCAGCGGCATGTCCGCCAAGGCCGAAAGCCGCGCCAAGGAGTCCAGGTAGTCGGCCAGCGTTCCATCGGGATGCTCAAGAATAGTGGTTCCGCGGCCGAGCACGGTATCTCCGGTGAACAACGCACCTTGCTGGCCTTCACGGACAAAGCACACCGAGTCCGAGGTGTGGCCCGGGGTGAAGAGCACGCGCAGGGTGGTTGCGCAGTATTCGAGCCGCTCGCCATCGCTCAAGGGTTCGGCGTTGCGGCAGAATTCGGCGAGCCGGGCCCGCACCGGTGCTCCGGTCAGCTCATGGAGCAGCGGGATCCCTCCGGAATGATCCCCATGGCGGTGCGTCAACAAAATCATTTGGACATCAAAGGCCGCCAACGCGCGCAGATGCGCTGGCATGTCGGGCCCCGGATCCAGCACGAGGACTTCGGTGTCGTGGCTCAACTGCGTGGTCTGCGGGTCGAAGAGCAGATAGGTATTTGTCCCCTCCAAGGTCATTTCCGAGGGGTTGTCCGCGCGCAGCACGGCAATACCGGGGGACAAAACGGTGGGAAAAGCAAGATGTTCCATGACAACGAGTGTAGGAAGCAATGACGGCCACCGAAAGCACCAAGCGCAGCAGCGCGCCGAAGATGAAGCTGGGACGTAAGATTGCCGCCTGCCTGGGCCTGCTGGCCGTGCTGGGGATTGCGGTGATCGCCTCGCTGATTTTTGGTGCGCGACCGGTTGCGCTGGGGACCCTCGCGGATTCTTTTACGAACTTTGACGACGGCGTCTCGGACCATGTGGTCGTGCACTCGCGCATTGCCCGGACGGTGGGCGGAATTGTTGTCGGCGCCGCCCTTGGACTCTCCGGTGCCGCCATGCAGGGGTTGACCCGCAACCCGCTGGCGGACTCCGGAATTCTTGGCTTGAATGCCGGCGCGGCCCTAGCGGTCGTTACGGGTATCGCATTCTTTGGAATGACTTCTCTGACCGGCACCATGATCGCTGCCTTCCTCGGCGCCGCGGTGGTGATGGCCTTGGTGTATGTGGTGGCCAGCGTGGGTCGTGAAGGCGCCACGCCGATCAAGCTTGCGCTGTCCGGCGCGGCCCTCTCGGTGGGATTCACCGCGGTGACCAGCGCGGTGCTGATGGTTTCAACCCTGGCCCTGGACGAGTTCCGCTTCTGGCAAATCGGCACGCTGGCGGCCCGGGGCGTGGAAACCTACCTGCTGGTCATCCCGGTCGTTGCCGTCGGTGCGTTGATCGTGCTGGGCACCGCGCGGGTCTCCAACGCGGTGGCCATGGGCGACGATTCGGCGACCGCGCTGGGCTTCCGGCTGGGACGGGCGCGAGTCCTCGGATCGGTGGGCATCGTCTTGCTGGTCGGAACCGCCACCGCGGTGGCCGGGCCCATTGCCTTTGTCGGGCTGATGATTCCGCACGCGGTGCGGCTGCTCGTCGGGTCGGACTACCGGTGGCTGATGCCGGCGAGCCTCATCGCCGGGCCGATCCTGCTGCTGGTCGCGGACACCTTGGGGCGGGTGATCAATCCGCCGGGAGAAATCCAGGTCGGCGTGATGTGCGCAATTCTTGGAGCGCCGCTATTCATTATCATGATGCGCAGCGGCATGAAGTCGGTGACCCTGTAATGGCACCAGTACAAAGCGTGCTGCCCGCCCGGCGCAAGCAACGAGTGCTCTCCAGCGTGCTCTGGCTGCTCCTGGCTTTCGCCGCAGCCTCCGTAGCCTATATTTTCTGGGGCCGGGACAGGCTGCCGGCCGAAGAGATCTTCGCGGTCTTTTCCGGTGAAACGGTGCCCGGAACCAGCTTCATCCTGCTGGAGGACCGGTTGCCGCGCATTGCGGTGGGTGCCCTCGCCGGGGCCGGGCTGGGAATTTCCGGTTCGCTCTTCCAGCGCTGGCTTGCCAATCCGCTGGCGAGCCCGGACGTGATCGGCGTGGGCTACGGGGCGGCCGCCGGCGCCATCGTGGCGCTGATCTACTTCGGCACCACCGGCTGGCAGCTGAATGCCGCCGCGCTGGCCGGCGGCCTGGCCGTGGCGGCTCTGATCTACTGGCTGTCGGCTTCGGGCAAGCGCACCGGTTCCCGGCTCATCCTGGCCGGTCTGGCCATCGGTGCGATGCTGCAGGCAATCATCCAGTACCTGCTCACCCAGGCCCAGCTGAACACCGCCGGAGACGCGATGCGCTGGCTGACCGGGTCGCTCGCGCCGAGCACCTGGGAACGTGCCACGATCCTGCTGGTATCCCTGGGAATCCTGGCGCTCTGCTTGCTTCCGGTGGTGGTGCGGCAGCTGAAGCTGCTGGAACTCGGAGACGATGCGGCCGCGGCGCTGGGCCTGAACGTTTCCAGGGCGCGGATCTTGCTGGTGTTCGTGGCCGTGGCATTTGGCGCCATCCCCATTGCGGTCACCGGGCCGCTGGCCTTTGTCGCGTTTCTCGCCGGCCCGATCACCGCCGCGCTGACTCGCGGGGCAATGAATATCTGGCTCGCCGGGCTGACCGGAGCGGTCATTGTGGTCGTTGCAAACTTTTTCGCCGCAAATCTGTTTTCGGATTTGTCGCTGCCGGTGGGCGTCATCACCGGTGCATTCGGCGCACCATTCCTGATCTGGGTGCTGGTGCGTTCCAACTCAACAGGAAGCGGGGGATAACCCATGGCCCAACTCCAGGCAACCGATCTGACTCTGGCCTATGACAAGGTCACTATCGTGGACGAGCTGTCCCTGGATATCCCCACCGGGCAGGTGAGCATCGTTGTCGGGGCCAACGGCTGCGGCAAGTCCACCCTGCTGCGGGCGCTGTCGCGTCTGATGCGCCCGGCCGGTGGCCAGGTGCTGCTCGACGGGCAGGATATCCACACGCGCCCGGCCAAGGAGGTAGCCCGGACGCTCGGGCTGCTTCCGCAGTCGCCCACCGCGCCGGACGGAATTACCGCCCGCGAGCTCATCAGCCGCGGCCGCTACCCGCATCAGGGGCTGTTCAAGCGCTTCGGCCCCGAAGACGAGGCGGCGGTCAACCGCGCCCTGGACCTGACCGGCACCATGGAGCTGGCGGACCGCGCGGTGGACGAGCTCTCCGGCGGACAGCGCCAACGCGTGTGGATCGCCATGGCCCTGGCCCAGGAAACCGAGCTGCTGCTGCTCGATGAACCCACCACCTTCCTGGACGTAGCCCACCAGCTCGAAGTGCTGGACGTGATCAGCGAGCTGAACCGCACCCGGGGAATCACCGTGGTGATTGTGCTCCATGACCTGAACCTCGCCGCGCGCTATGCCGATCACCTCGTGGCCCTGCGCGGGGGAAAGATCTACGCCGCCGGCCACCCCAACGATGTGGTGACCGAACGCACCGTCAAGGACGTGTTCGGCATGCCCAGCCGGGTGATCCCGGACCCGGTAGCCGGCACCCCGCTGGTGCTGCCCATCGGCCGCCACCGCGTGCTGCGCACCGAAAACGTGCTGGCCGCACAGGGGATCGTGCGCTCCGCGGAGAGTGCCCAGGCCCCTAAGCCGGCGGCGCAACCGCCGAAGCCTGCGGCCCCCGAACCGGAGGCCGCGCAGGAGACGCGGATGCGTCCGGGATCCGAGCATCTGGCAACCCTGGCCTACCAGTGCACCGTCTTGCGCACCCAGGATCTGGCGCCTTCCTTCCGGAGGATCACCATCGGCGGCGCCGACCTGGCGCACTTCGGAACGAACAGCCACCCGCTGGATATGCGGATCAAGCTGCTGCTGCCGCCTGCCGGAGGTTCGGCATTGACCCCGCAGATCGCGGCCCTGCGTCCACGGGCCCTATCCAGCCCGGCGGACCAGGAAGGCTGGTACCGCCGCTGGCTATCGATCGACCCGGCGACGCGCGGATATATGCGCACCTACACGGTGCGCGCCTTCCGGGAGATGGGGCACCGCGACAACCTCGGGGATACCGCCGAACTGGATATCGACTTTGTGATGCATGGCGAGGTTGTCGATGGCCGCCTGCGCGGCGGCCCGGCGACCGAATTCGCCGATCGGGCGCAGATCGGCGACGAACTGCTGCTGCTGGGTCCGAACCGGGCGTTGAGCGATGAAACCTACGGGGGAATCGAATTCCGTCCGGGCGGCGCCGGCCGCGTGGTGCTGGCCGGCGACGAGACCGCGGCCCCGGCAATTTGTGCGATTCTCGAGGCGCTGCCATCCAATGTGACCGGCCACGCCCTGATTGAGGTTCCGGAGACCACCGACATTCTGGGCGCTTCCACCCGCTCCGGAGTATCGGTGCAATGGCTGACGCGTGGCACCAGCGAGCATGGGGTGCTGCTTGCGGCGGCGGTACGCGACGTGGTGGCTATTCCGGCGGCCGGCGCGGTGCATACCGACGCGGATCCCGAAGACATTGACGTGGACGCGCAGATCCTGTGGGAAACCGGCGCCGCAGAATCCGCACCGTTCTATGCCTGGATTGCCGGCGAGGCGGGCATGGTCAAGGACCTGCGCCGCTATCTGGTGCGCGAGGCAGGCATTGACCGAAAGCAGGTGGCCTTCATGGGGTACTGGCGTCGCGGAAAGACCGAAAACTAGGCGAAGCAGTTAGAGATGAGGGCGGTTTCCCGGGACTTTTATCCTGCGGGAAACCGCCCTCTTTTGTGCTCAATGACCTTGGATTAGCACCGCGGACTGCCTGCTGCATCTGCAACGAGCAGCCCCAATATCCGGGTGAGCTCGCTGCGGTCCTCCGCACCGAGGCTCGCGAAGAATTCCTCGTGGCTTTGCTTGCGTTCGGCATGCAGAATTTGCAGCAGCTCGCTGCCCGACGCGGTCAGCGTGATCAAGCTGGCGCGGCGATCGGCGGGATCCGCGGTGCGTGTGGCTAGCTCCTTGGCGACCAGCTGGTCGATGACCTCGGTGGTGGAGCGCGGGGCAATGTGCAGCCTTTCGGCTAATTGCGAGTTGCGCATTCCCTCGGTTCCTTCGCGTCCCAGCAACATCAACGTTCGTACTTGATGCGGGGTGATGCCGTAGGGCGTGAGGGTATGGCGCCACTTGCCGCGAAGCAAACGCGAACTGCGGTTGAACAGGTCGACCAAGTCAGGGCCGGACTCTTGGGTAGGCATGGTTAAAGAATAGGGTGTTCTTCCCGACAAACTCAAGATGGAACCACATAGTGAGGTAACCTCTGTTATTCTGGTTTGTGAACACAGAGATAAATGGAGGTGCGCATGATTCCCATGGCAATGGGTGGCCCCGGCGGCGGGCGCCCGGGGGATGCAAAACAGGATAAGGAATGGCTGGCGGAGCATCCGGTCTCGCTGCACCGGGTGGCCGGGCTTTTTCGCCCGCACCTGAGAACCGTCATCGTGGTGATATTGCTGATCGTGGCCTCATCGCTGATTGGGCTGGCGCAACCATTTATCGTCCGTGAACTCATTGACGTGGCTATTCCCGAGCAGGACGTCAAGCTATTGCTGGCGCTGGCTGGCGGGCTGGTCCTCATTGCCTTGATCAACGCGGTGCTCGGCGTGATTCAAACGTGGCGAGCGACCCTGATGGGCCAGAAGGTGATGCATGGATTGCGCACCGGACTGTTCGCCCACCTGCAGAAGCAGTCCCTGGCCTTTTTCACCAATGCTCGCTCGGGGGAGGTGCAATCCCGGCTGACCAACGACGTCGGCCAGATGCAGTCGGTGATCACCAACTCGGCGACTTCGATCGCCTCCAACCTGACCACCGTGGTGGCCACCGCTTGCGCGATGGTCGCCATTTCCTGGAAGCTGAGCCTGATCTCGCTGGTGGTCCTGCCTCCGGCCATCATCCTGGCCAGGCAAACCGCCAGGCTGCGGCGCAAGATCACCGGAGCGCGGCAGCGGGAAATGTCCACGCTCACCTCGATTATCGAAGAACGTTTGAGCATCTCCGGGGTACGCCTGGCCAAGGTGATGGGTACCGGCACGCTTGACGCGGAGCAGTTCACCGAATCCAGTTCGAAGCTCATCGATCTGGAGATGCGTAGCGCTTTGGCCGGTCGTTGGCGCATGGCCGCGATGTCGATCATCTTTGCCGCGGTGCCAGCGGTTCTCTACATCGTGGCCGGTCTTCCGGTCACCGGGGATGGCATGAGCATCGGCACCTTGGTGGCCTTTACCGGACTGCAGGCAGGGATCTTCCGCCCGGTGCTGGGGCTGATGAGCATCTCCATCCAGTGGGTCTCGGCGATGGCACTATTCAGCCGGGTCTTTGAATACCTCGATGCCGATCAGGCGCTCCCGGTCCCGCATAACCCGCGCCAGCTCGTGGCCAGCGAGGTGCGCGGAGAACTGGAGCTCAAGGATGTGAGCTTCCGCTATCCCGGGGCGCGCACCGACACCTTGCGGGAGCTCAACCTCAAGCTAGCGGCCGGTACCGTCACTGCCATTGTGGGCGCCACCGGTTCGGGCAAATCAACGCTGGGCTCGCTGCTGCCGCGGCTCTTGGATCCGAGCTCTGGCAGTGTCACCTTGGACGGCGTAGATCTTCGCGAGGTGAAGCCACAAGAGATCGCCGCGGTGGTCTCCGTGGTGGCGCAGGAAAGCTATCTGCTCCATACCAGTGTGCGCGAGAACCTGCTCTGGGCCGCGCCGCACGCCAGCGAGGGGCAATTGTGGCAAGCCTTGGAGGCGGCGCAGATTGCGGAGCTGATTCGCGGGTTGCCCGAAGGGCTGGATACCCGCGTCGGTCAACGCGGCCACCGTTTCTCCGGCGGCGAACAGCAGCGGCTCGCGATCGCACGCACCATGCTGCGCAGCCCGAAGCTCCTCGTCCTGGACGAGGCAACCAGTGCCCTCGATACGGTGACCGAGGCGCTGGTGCAGCAGGCCCTGGATCGATTGTCTTTCGGGCGCACCACGCTGCTGATTGCGCATCGGCTGAGCACGGTGTTGCGCGCAGATCAGATCGTGGTGCTCGACGAGGGGCGGATAGCCGAGTCCGGGACCTTTGAACAGCTGGTGAAGCTCGACGGGAAATTTGCCCGCCTAGTGCGCAATAGCGAGTTCGCCCAGCAGCCCGGCTAGTCGCAGAGCGGCGTGGTTGGTGCGTGCGGTGCGATTGCGGCTAAAATTTTAGGCAACGCAGTCTCCAGGGCGGCATGCTCCGCTGGCGTGAGCGAATCGAACAGCGTTTGGCGAATGAACTCAACGTGCTTCGGAGCCGCTTCGCGAATCACCTGCCAGCCGAGTTCGGACAACCCGATCTGGTGGCCGCGGCGATCCGAGGCATCTGAGCAACGGGTAATCAGCGACTTGGCCTCCATGCGGCGCAATAGGTGCGAGAGCCGGGAGCGGTCCCAGCGCAGCTCCTCGGCCATCTCGGCGGGGCGAAGGGAAGACTCTTCGGCCTCGGAGAGTACCGCGAGGACCGAGTATTCTCCGGACTGCATGGCGGAGTCCTGGGTGAGCTGACGATCCATGGCGCTGGGGAACTGCCAGAGGAACTCGCGAATGGTCCGCCAGAGGTCTTGCTCGCGGTCGTTGAGCCAGCGGGTATTTTCGGTTCCCATGTTTTCTATTCTCCTGAAGCGTTAAGTGCTGCGGGGCAGGCCAGCAAAGTTGTTGACACATCAATTATCTCGTGTAATGTTGTTTTTAGCAAGAGTTGATGATGCGTCAACCATAATGGTTGGGCGTACCGCCACGTAAGGAAGTAGAAACATGCTGAAGATCGCCATCATTACCGGTTCCACCCGCCCAGGACGCAATAACGCCGCAGTGGCGCAGTGGGTGCTGGAGCAGGCGCAGCAGCGCAACGACGCAAGCTACGAACTGGTGGATATCGCCGACTTCAACCTGCCGCTGCTGGACGAGGCCTTCCCGGCCGCGTACCAGAACTACCAGAACGAAGCCACGAAGAACTGGTCGGCTAAGATCGCCGAATTCGACGGCTACGTCTTCATCACTCCCGAATACAACCACTCGATCGCACCGGCCCTGGCTAACGCACTGTCCTACCTGAACGCGGAATTCTCCAACAAGGCAGCCGGAATTGTCGGCTACGGCTCGGCCATGGGCGCGCGTGCGGTGGAGCACCTGCGCGGCATCCTTTCCGAACTGCAGCTGGCCCACGTGCAGAAGACCGGCATGTTCTCGCTGTTCACCGACTTCGAAAACTTCTCCGTATTCAAGCCGACCGAACAGTCCGCCGCCTCCGTCCAGCCGATGTTCGACCAGCTGATTTCCTGGACGACCGCCATGAACACCGTGCGCGCCGGCGACATGGCCAACGCCTAAATTTTCATCAAGAGAACTGCGCGAAGCCGGCAAACAAACTTTTCGCAGTTCTGCGCAATTGACTACTTTTTTACCAGCCCAGCGGGTTAACCTGAGAGCTAAGAGCCTCAGAGGAACTACGCCAGATGCTTTAAGGGGAGAAATGACCAAAGAATTTTCGACCAAGGGTGCCTACGTCACCGGAGGCGAGTTCAGCCGGGATACCAACTACATCCAGGACCGCATCGTGGCGGACCCGCGCCCCGAAGCTTTTGCCGCTGGCGTGCCCAATAGCTCGATCGGCCACCCGCAGGCCGGGCTCGGCGACGGTGCGCAGCTGTGGCCGGTGGAAGCCGGGCGCTACCGCCTCGTGGCCGCACGCGCCTGCCCCTGGGCCAACCGCACGCTGATTGTGCGCCGCCTCCTCGGCCTGGAAGACGCGATATCGGTCGGCTTGCCCGGCCCAACCCATGACTCGCGCAGCTGGACCTTCGACCTGGACGCGGGCGGCAAGGATCCGGTGCTGGGTACCGAGCGTGTGCAGGAAAACTATTTCAAGCGATTCGCGGACTACCCGCGCGGCATCACCGTCCCGGCAATCGTGGATATTCCCACCGGGGCAGTGGTGACCAACGACTACCCGCAGATCACCTGGGACATGTCGACGCAATGGAAGGAATTCCACCGCGATGGCGCGCCCAACCTGCTGCCCGAAGATCAGCTAGAGCAGATGCTGCCACTGATCAAGCGCATCTTCACCGAGGTGAACAACGGCGTCTACCGTGCCGGATTCGCCGGCGACCAGCGGGCCTACAACGACGCCTATGACCGGCTCTTTGGCACGCTGGACTATCTCGAAGAGCGACTGGCAACCCGCCGCTTCCTCATGGGGGACCACATCACCGAGGCCGATGTGCGCCTGTTCACCACGCTGGCCCGCTTCGACCCGGTCTACCACGGTCACTTCAAGACCAACCGCAACAAGCTGATCGACATGCCTAACTTGTGGGGCTACGCCCGCGACCTGTTCCAGACCCCAGGGTTTGGCGATACCACCGACTTTGAGCAGATCAAGGCGCACTACTACGTGGTTCACGAAGACATCAACCCCACCGGGATCGTGCCGAAGGGGCCGGAGCTGAGCAACTGGCTCGAAGCCCACGGGCGCGAAGAGCTGGCGGATTCCGGACCGTTCCTCGACGGTACCGCACCGGGCGAGGTGCGCGCCGAAGAGCGTGTGGCCGCGGGGCATAACCCGATGTATCCGGCCTGAATGAATCGAAGGCAAACCCGCTGAACCGACGCATCGAGAGGTCCTGGCAATGTCCCGGCGAGAACTCACGGAGTTTTCACCGGGTCATTGCCCGTTAAAAAACGAACATGGCACACCTGGTCATCTGCACTTGTGGGGTGGACATGGCAGGATTATTCATATGACGATCATTGCGGCAGCTGACGGTTCTGCACTCGGTAACCCTGGACCTGCCGGTTGGGCCTGGTATATCGACCACGAAAACTGGGGAGCCGGGGGCTGGGACCACGGAACCAACAACATGGGCGAGCTTCAAGCGGTGCTCGAGCTCTTCCGCGCCACGGCCAAAGAACCCGAAACCGAACTGAAAATCCTGTGCGATTCCCAGTACGCCATCAACTGCATCACCAAGTGGATGCCGGGATGGAAGAAAAAGGGCTGGAAGAAGTCCGACGGCAAGCCGGTGCTCAACCAGGACATTCTGCGAGAACTAGACGCGGTGATCGTTGGACGCAAATACACCTTTGAATGGGTCAAGGGCCATGCCGGCCACGAACTCAACGAGGAAGCCGATGACCGGGCCCGAGCCGCCGCCACCGCATATCAAAGCGGGAAGGACCCGGACGCCGGGCCCGGCTATACCGGCTCCTCGGGCACGATTGCTGGCAACGAACCGGGCCAAGCCCCGCCTCCGGTGGCTGAGGCCGCCGCCGAACCAGCCGTGGACGTGGCAAGCACCGTCTTCGAATTGGAGCAGGGTCTGCTCGACGCGCAGGTGCGCGCGAACTTCACCGAGGTCAGCGATTTTCTGCACCCGAGCTACCAGGAAGTCTGCCGTGACGGTTCGCTGCTGGATGTCTCCACCGTGCGCTCGATCCTCGACGCCGGCGGTGCGCTTCCGGCCACCGGTCCGGTGCAGCTGCTCACCGCGCGTCCGCTGGATTCCAAGCTGGTGCTGATCGCCTACCGGATGAGCCCGGAAGGCTCGCAGGTTTTGGTCTGCTCCTCGTGGTGGCAGCAGACGGAGCGGGGCTGGAAATTGCGTTTCCGCCAGGAAACAGTCGAGAGCCACGCCTAGATTTTTGCCCTTTCGCACTAGTGTTAGTTGACAAGCAGCAAGCACTTTAAGGATTTTCATGGATTCGGTCATTACAGAAGATTTCGCGCCCCTCGCCGAAGCGCTTGACGCCCGAGCGGCGGAAGAAGAGGGCTATTCGGCCCAGCTCGCGATTTATCACCGCGGGCAGCTGGTGCTCAGCCACGCGGTCGGCGATCATCTCGCCGGCGACGCGGTGACCTGCGTCTTCTCCTGCACCAAGGGCCTGGGGGCGCTGGTCATCGCGATGCTGATTCAGGACGGCTTGCTCGATCCGGCCAAGCCGATCGGAACCTACTGGCCCGAATTCGCCAGCGGCGGCAAGCAGCGCCTGACCCTGGGCGAAGTGCTCAGCCACCAAGCCGGCGTGCTCGGCGTCCCCGGGGGAGTTCCAAGCGAGGTTCTGCTCAACTCGGCCGAATACGCCAAGGTGCTGGCCTCGATGCCGAGCATCTGGCCGCAGGGACAGAATATCGTCGGCTACCACGCCATCACCATGGGCGTACTCATGGAAGAACTGGTACGCCGGGTCACCGGCCAGGAACTCAAAGAAGTCTACGAACAGCGCATCCGCAAGCCGCTGGGAGTCGACGCCTTCATCGGCCACGGCGCAGAACTCGAACCGCGCTACCGCGACGTGCTGCCCGCGCTGGATGAAGCACCTGCCTTCATGGACCCGTTCTCGCCGTCCGGGCTCTCGGTCAACTCCACCTCGGGCTTCGCCCTGGAATCCGGACCGGTGTACAACTGGCACGAACTGGCGAACTCGCCACAGGTCCGGCAGCTGGGTCCCGCCTCCATGGGCGCGGTGGCCAACGCCCAGGCGCTCGCCGGGATCTACGCCGCGTCCTTCGGCGCGGTGCCGGAGCTCGGCGCCACCGAGGGGCTGCTCAGCGCAGATACCTGGGCCGAGGTTTCCACCGAACTCGTCTACGGACCGGACCGCACCAACGGTCAGTTGCAGGCCTTCGCCGTCGGTTTCATGAAACCCACCGCGCGCAAGGACTACGGCTCGATCTTCGCCTATGGGCATGACGGGGCGAATTCGTCGCTGGCCTTCGCCGACCCGGCCTACCAGCTGGGCTTCGGCTACATCCCTTCGCGCAATGAAGGAGAAAAGGATATCTCGACCGGCGTGCGCCTGAGCCAGCTGGCCCGCCAGCTCATCTTGGCCAAGGGAGCGAAATGAAATTCCTTGCATTAGGGGATTCCTTCACCGAAGGTGTCGGAGATATCAGCATGGTGCGCCCTAACCGGGTGCGCGGTTGGGCCGACCGGGTGGCCGAGGTGCTGGGCACCCAGGGCGACTGGGAATACGCGAACCTTGCCATTCGCGGCAAGAAGATCTCCCAGGTCATCAACCAGCAGCTCGACGCCGGGCTGGCGTTGGAACCCGATCTGGTGACCATCTATGCAGGGGGCAACGACATTCTGCGCCCCAGCGCCGATCTGGACGCGCTCATGCGCGGTTATGACGGGATGGTCCGCCGATTTGCCGAGTCCGGCAGCACCGTGGTGCTGTTCACCGGGTTCGACACCGTGGATTCCCCGCTATTCAACAAGACCCGTCCGCGGACCGCCATCTACAACGAGAAGATCCGCGAAATCGCTGACACCCATGGTGCGCTGGTGGCCGACTACTGGCGCTGGCGGGAATTCTCGGACCTGCGCTATTGGGCGGGGGACCGGCTGCATATGAACGAATTCGGCCACGCGTTGATGGCGCGCAAGGTGCTCGAACTGCTCGGCAGGCACGGCATCGTTGAGCCCGAATGGGCCGGGCAGATCAATCTTCCGGGGTTGCCGCAGCTGCCGGTCAACTCCCGTGGCGAGAGATTACGCGAGGATATGGGCTGGGTGAAGGAGCATTTGGGACCCTGGATCAAGCGCCGGCTGACGGGCACGTCCTCGGGAGACTCCTTGCCAGCGAGATATCCCGCCTATGTAAAACTCGCTCAAGGCTCCAGTGCAAGTTAATTTGTGAATCTAACCGAGCCGCCGGTCTTGGATAGAAGCATGCGGTGCAGGTAAGATGGTGATGTGTTTTGGATCATCAGATCCACGGCACAGCCTTCGACGGATGGCGGGAGAGACCCGTTCACACCATGGATGGGCGCCGTAGGAGCAATTCCTCCCCAGGAAACTCTCAGGCCCCCGTACCGCCATCACGAGGCAACTCTGGAAAGAAACCGGCCCGTTCCGGTTCACCGAAGGTGCAAGCGCCCGGCTTTGTAGGTCGGATGCGTAAAACTCTCAGGTTATGCAACAGGGATGGGGAGGGACAGAGACCTTCCTTTGGCATGCGCCAAGACAGATCCCCCTGGAGATAACTGCACCATGACTATTACGCAGACCTCGGCATCAACGAGTAGCGAATTCGTGTCCCGCCACATTGGCCCACGTCCGGCCGATGCAAACCACATGCTCCAGACGCTGGGTTACTCCAGCCTCGACGAGCTGATCGACACCGCAGTTCCGGCCGACATCCGCCAGGGTGCGGCATTGGATCTTCCTGCTGCCCTGAGCGAAACCGAAGCGTTGGCTCACCTGCGCAACCTGGCATCCAAGAACGTGATGAAGACCCAGATGATCGGCCAGGGCTTCTACGACACCTTCACGCCAGCGGTGATTCGCCGCAACATCGTGGAAAACCCGGCCTGGTACACCGCCTACACCCCGTACCAGCCAGAAATCTCCCAGGGCCGCCTCGAAGCGCTGCTGAACTTCCAGACCATGGTCATGGACCTGACCGGCCTGCCCATCGCCAACGCCTCGATGCTCGATGAGTCCTCATCGGCGGCCGAAGCCGTGCTGATGATGCGCCGTTCGAATAAGAAGAAGGCCAGCGGCAAGACCGTGCTGGACTCGAACATCTTCCCGCAGACCATCAAGGTCATCGAAGGCCGCGCCGACGCGCTCGGCTTCGAAATCGAAGTTGTTGACCTCTCCCAGGGTCTGCCGGAAGGCGACATCTCGGGTATCGTGCTCCAGCAGCCGGGCAACGACGGCTCGATTGCCGACCACAAGCAGATCATCGCCGCCGCCAAGGACGCCGGCGCGATGGTCACTGTCATCGCCGACCTGCTCTCGCTGACCATGATCACCCCTCCCGGTGAACAGGGCGCGGATATCGCAGTGGGCAACACCCAGCGCTTCGGGGTGCCGCTGTTCTTCGGCGGACCGCACGCTGCCTACCTCGCCGTCGGCGCGGGCCTGCAGCGCTCGATGCCCGGGCGCCTGGTCGGTGTCTCCACCGATGACGCCGGCACCCCAGCCTACCGCCTGGCACTGCAGACTCGCGAGCAGCACATCCGCCGCGAGAAGGCCACCTCCAACATCTGCACCGCACAGGCGCTGCTGGCCATTTGCGCCTCGATGTATGGCGTCTACCACGGCCCGGCGGGCCTGAAGCAGATCGCGACCCGGGCGCACAACCACGCTCGCGTCATCGCCAGCTCGCTGGTTTCCGGCGGCTTCACCCTGGCGTCCGACTCCTTCTTCGACACCGTTGTGGTCAACGTCGAGAACGCGGAAGCGGTCATCGCCAAGGCGGCCGAAGCCGGCATCAACCTGCGCAAGGTTTCCGAAACCCAGGTGGGCATCTCCACCGATGAGGCAACCACCGCGGATATCGTGCGCACCCTGGTCGAGGTCTTCGGCGTTGAGCTGTCCGTACCGGAGGGCTTCGAGATCCCCGAGGCGCAGGTGCGCACCAGCGCCTACATGACCCACCCGATCTTCAACACCATCTCCTCCGAGACCCAGATGATGCGCTACCTGCGTCGCCTCTCGGACCGCGACCTGGCCTTGGACCGCACCATGATCCCACTGGGCTCATGCACCATGAAGCTGAACTCGGCCGCCGAGATGGAATCCATCACCTGGCCGGAGTTCGCCACGATCCACCCCTACGTTCCCGCCGAGCAGTCCATCGGCTGGCGCGAACTGATCACCGACCTCGAAGGCCGGTTGACCGCCATCACCGGTTACGCCGGCATCTCGATCCAGCCCAACGCCGGCTCGCAGGGCGAATACTCCGGGTTGCTTGCCATCTCCGGCTACCACGCCTCGCGCGGCGAATCCCAGCGCGACGTCTGCCTGATCCCGGCTTCGGCCCACGGCACCAACGCGGCTTCGGCCGTGCTGGCAGGGATGAAGGTCGTCGTGGTGAAGACCGCAGCGGACGGCACCATCGACGCAAACGACCTGGATGCCAAGATCGAGGCCAACAAGGACGTCCTGTCGGCCATCATGATCACCTACCCATCCACCCACGGGGTCTACGACGCCGACGTGCGCGAGGTCTGTGACAAGATCCACGCCGCGGGCGGCCAGGTCTACATCGACGGCGCGAACATGAACGCCCTGGTGGGCCTCGCGCAGCCGGGCCAGTTCGGCGGCGACGTCAGCCACCTGAACCTGCACAAGACCTTCTGCATCCCGCACGGCGGTGGCGGACCGGGTGTCGGCCCGGTCGCTGTCGCCGAGCACCTGGTGCCATTCCTGCCCGGCGACGCTTCGGGCAGCTACACCGAACGCGACGGTGTGCCGGTAGTGTCCACCGCTTTCGGCTCCGCCGGCGTGCTGCCGATCTCCTGGGCCTACATCGCGATGATGGGTGGCGACGGGCTGACCGAAGCAACCAAGACCGCGATCCTGAACGCAAACTACATTGCCAAGCGCCTGAACGAGTACTTCCCGATCCTGTTCACCGGCAACAAGTCCCTGGTGGCCCACGAGTGCATCCTGGACCTCCGCGAACTGACCGCGAAAACCGGTGTGACCGCAGAAGACGTGGCCAAGCGCCTGATCGACTTCGGATTCCACGCACCAACGCTGTCCTTCCCGGTCTCCGGCACCCTGATGGTGGAGCCAACCGAGTCCGAGGACCTGGCGGAAATCGAACGCTTCATCGAAGCGATGATCACCATCCACCAGGAAATGCAGGAAGTGCTGTCCGGGGTCTACACCATCGAAGAGTCGCCGCTGCGCAACGCACCGCACAGCGCCACCGCGCTGATCTCCAGCAATTGGGACCGCAAGTACAGCGTCGAGCAGGCCGCCTTCCCGGTAGCCAGCCTCAAGCGGGACAAGTACTTCCCGGCCACCGGGCGCATCGACGGCGCAGCCGGTGACCGAAACCTGATCTGCTCCTGCCCAGCTCCTGAAGCCTTCGAAGACTAGGACATCGCGATGACTGAGACAAGCACCGATATCAAGCACACCGCGCTGCACGGCAAGCATGCCGAGCTTGGCGCTTCGTTCACCGACTTCGGCGGCTGGGATATGCCGCTGAAGTATGGTTCGGAACTTGCCGAGCACAAGGCCGTGCGTTCCACCGCGGGCCTGTTCGACCTGTCCCACATGGGCGAGGTATGGCTCACCGGTCCCCAGGCCGGCGAGGCGTTGAACACCGCGCTGGCCGGCAACCTGTCCATCATGAAGGTCGGCAAGGCGAAGTACTCGCTGATCCTCAACGAAGCGGGCAAGATCCTTGACGACTTGATCGTCTACCGCCTCGGCGAAGAGCGCTTCCTGGTCGTGCCAAACGCCGGCAACGCGCCGGTTGTGGCGGCCGCACTGGCCGAGCGCGCAGCAGGTTTCGACGTCGTGGTGGATGACGCCTCGGCACGCACCTCGCTGATCGCTGTACAGGGCCCGAACGCCGAGGCGATCGTGGCATCGCTGGCGGCGGATGAGCAGACCGCAGCCGCGGTGCAGGAACTGAACTACTACGCGGCCATCGAAGTGGTTCTCGGCGGAATCGACGTGCTGCTGGCCCGCACCGGCTACACCGGCGAAGACGGCTTCGAGCTGATCATCGCCAACGAAGACGCCGCCGCCATCTGGGACAAGACCGTCGCAGCCGGCACCGGCCACGAACTGGTCCCTTGCGGGCTGGCTTCGCGTGACTCCCTGCGTCTGGAAGCCGGCATGCCGCTCTACGGCAACGAGCTTTCCGTCGAGCGCACCCCCTTCGATGCCGGCTTCGCACCGGTGGTGTCCTTCAAGAAGACCGAGAACTTTGTCGGTCGCGAAGCGCTGGAGGCACTGCGCGGACAGACACCGCCACGCAAGCTGGTGGGCCTGAAAGGTCTGGGCAAGCGCGCCGGCCGAGGCGGGTACGCCATCGTCAAGGATGGAGCGACCATAGGTGAGATCACCTCCGGCCAGCCATCGCCGACCTTGGGCTACCCGGTAGCACTGGGCTACGTAGATGTTGCATTTAGTGAAGTGGGAACCGAGCTAGATGTCGACCTTCGTGGCAAGACATTGCCATTTGTGGTCGTAGAACTGCCGTTCTACACCCGAGCAAAGTAACGTTTAACCTAAGCGGGCGTTCGTAAGACGCCCACCATTTCCCTTGGGAGAGGAATTATCGTGAGTAAAGTTCTTTCATCGTTGCGCTACTCGGCCGAGCACGAGTGGATCGATGCAGCATCACCAGCCAAGATCGGTATCACCCAGATCGCCGCCGACGCACTGGGCGACGTGGTCTACGTTGACCTGCCAGAAGTTGGCGACACCGTCACCGCAGGCGAGACCTGCGGCGAAGTCGAGTCCACGAAGTCGGTTTCCGACCTGTACTCGCCGGTGACCGGCACCATCGTCGAGATCAACCAGGAAGCTGCAGACAATCCTGCAATCCTGAACGAAGATCCATACGGCAACGGCTGGCTGTTCACCGTTGAAGTTGAGTCCGAAGGTCCGCTGCTTTCGGCAGCAGATTACGCCAGCGCGAACGGTGGAAACGTCGAGTAATGAGCAACAAGACTTTTGAATCCCTCGCCCCGGCGTCGCTGACGCAGTCGCTGGCAGAGCTGGACCCGGAGATTGCGCAGCGCATTGACGCGGAGCTCGCTCGTCAGCAGCGTGGCTTGGAGATGATCGCTTCGGAGAACCATACCGCGCAGGCTGTGATGCAGGCGCAGGGTTCGGTGCTGACCAACAAGTACGCCGAGGGGTATCCGGGCCGCCGTTACTACGGTGGCTGCGAAGAGGTTGACGTGGTGGAGACGTTGGCGATTGAGCGTCTGAAGGCACTGTTTGGTGCGGAATTCGCGAACGTGCAGCCGCATTCGGGGGCGCAGGCCAACGCTTCGGTGTTCCACGCGCTGGTTCGCCCGGGGGATACGGTGATGGGTCTGAACTTGGCTCATGGTGGTCACCTGACCCACGGGATGAAGATCAACTTCTCGGGTCGTCTCTTTAACATCGTTCCTTACGGTGTGAATGAAGAGACTTATGAGGTGGATATGGATGAGGTGGAGCGCCTTGCCGTGGAGAGCCAGCCGAAGATGATTGTTGCTGGTTGGTCTGCGTATCCTCGTCAGTTGGACTTCGCTCGTTTCCGTGAGATCGCTGACAAGGTCGGCGCGTACTTGTTTGTGGATATGGCGCACTTTGCTGGTTTGGTGGCTGCTGGGTTGCATCCTTCGCCGGTGCCGCATGCGCATGTGGTGACCTCCACGACGCATAAGACTCTTGCTGGTCCTCGTGGCGGCATTATTTTGTCGAATGATGCTGATATTGCCAAGAAGATCAATTCGGCGGTGTTCCCTGGTCAGCAGGGTGGCCCGTTGGAGCATGTGATCGCTGGTAAGGCTGTGGCGTTCAAGATTGCTGGGTCACAGGAGTTCAAGGAGCGTCAGGCGCGGACGTTGGCTGGGTCGCGGATTTTGGCTGAGCGTTTGGGCCAGGCTGATGTGGCGGCTAAGGGCATTAGCGTGTTGACCGGTGGTACGGATGTGCATTTGGTTTTGGTTGACCTGCGTAACAGCGAGTTGGACGGACAGCAGGGCGAAGACCTCTTGGCACAGGTGGAGATCACCGTGAACCGCAACTCGGTGCCGTTTGATCCGCGTCCGCCGATGGTGACGTCGGGGTTGCGTATTGGTACTCCGGCGTTGGCGACTCGTGGTTTCTCGGAGGCTGCGTTTGGCGAGGTTGCGGAGATTATTGCGCAGGCTTTGATTGCTGGTGCTGATGGTAATGCTGGTGTGTTGCCGGAGCTGAAGCAGCGTGTGCTGGATCTGGCGCAGGCTCACCCGCTCTACCCGGAACTCGCGAAGGTTTCCGAGTAGCAGCTTTTAAGTAAGGAAGGCCCGGAAAGCAAAAACATCGCGTTCCGGGCCTTTCGTCTCTTGTGCGAATGCCAAACAGGCCACTATCGTGCATCACCGTGGACGGGGATCATCCTATTCTCTGCCTCACCACACACATTAGGTGTGAGCATCACCTATTGCCCCAAGTTCTAAGGATGTGAACCGTCATGGCGGTTAGCGTATTCGATCTTTTCTCGGTTGGTATCGGACCTTCCTCCAGCCACACCGTGGGACCAATGCGTGCGGCGCACGCATTCATTGCCCAGGTAATTCGCGAGGGGAAGATTGAGGCACTCGAATCCCTGCGCATCGACGTGTACGGTTCGCTTGCAGCGACCGGACGCGGGCACGGGACCTTCACCGCAATCATGCTCGGGCTGGAGGGCTTCGAACCTGAAGCCATTCTCCCGGCACAGGTAGATGAGCGTCTGGCACAGATGGAATCCACCGGTATTCTTCGTCTCGGATCTCAGTTGGAGGTGCGCAAGGATCTGAATTACAAGGTCAGTGACATGATTCAGCACCCGTTGACCGTCCTGCCCCGGCACACCAATGGCGTGAAGTTCATAGCCTTGGATGCAGCAGGTGCAGAACTGCTCAACGAAACATTCTTCTCCGTCGGCGGCGGTTTCATTGTCCGCGAAGGCGCCGAAGAACGTATCGAGAAGAATATCGAAGAGAAGATCAAGCAGCAGCCGTATCCCTTTACTACCGCTGCGCGCCTGATGGAACATTCGCAGAATACCGGCAAATCGATTGCCGAGATCATGATGGCCAACGAGGAGACCCTCCGTACCCGGGAAGAAATCCGCTCCGGCCTCGTCCACATCTACGAGGTCATGGAACAGTGCAAGGATGCATCGCTCGAACGCACCGGCGTGCTGCCCGGAGGATTGAAGGTTCGCCGCCGGGCACCCGAGTGGCACGAACGCTTGCGCAAGGAAGACAAGGATCGCGATCCGGTCTACTGGCAGGAATGGATCAACCTCGTGGCGCTGGCCGTCAATGAAGAAAACGCTTCGGGCGGTCGAGTCGTGACGGCCCCAACCAATGGTGCCGCGGGCATCATCCCTGCCGTCCTGTTCTACGCAACCCACTATGCACCAGGGGCCAAGTACTGGAACGAAGAGGAAAAGAACGACGCCGTGGTTCGCTTCCTGCTCACCGCCGGGGCGGTTGGCGTGCTGTACAAGGAACAGGCTTCGATCTCCGGTGCCGAGGTCGGTTGCCAGGGCGAAGTTGGTTCGGCTTCGTCGATGGCGGCCGGTGGGCTAGCCGAAATTCTTGGCGGTACCCCAGCCCAGGTTGAAAACGCAGCGGAGATTGCCATGGAACATAACCTTGGACTCACTTGCGACCCGATTGGTGGCCTCGTGCAGATTCCATGTATTGAACGCAACGCGATTGCCGCTTCCAAGGCGGTGAACGCGGCCAAGATGGCGTTGATGGGCGACGGCGAACACCACGTCACCTTGGACGAAGTCATCATCACCATGCGCGAGACGGGCAAGGATATGAGCGATAAGTACAAGGAAACCGCAATGGGCGGTCTGGCCGTCAACGTGGTTGAATGCTAATTCAGTACCCCTGATAAGCGTGCGGTAGGCATTTGCCCGCCGCACGCTTTTTTCATCTGGCGGATGTGATCTTGTCGCCTACGTGGCAACTATTGCCCAAGATGATGATAGAACTGAGGAGAAGGTTCTCGGGCGCACGCCCGAATGGATTCTAGGAGGTGAGCTGCATGGACGACGGTTCTAGTCGATCTATGTTCACGCGACCTCCGCATATCAGCCGCTGAGTTACACGCTAGATCCTGTGCAGCAGTGAGTGGGCTTTGGAGAGCCGCGCTTCAAATCCCTCCTCCACGCATGATTTCAGCCAACGATCACTAATGGACTTCTCACCTAGATTTCGCTAGGTGAACGCCTGCCGGTGATTCGCCCGCACCTCTGGAATGATGCGCCAATACACCGTTTGGGCTGATGACCTTGCACATTTCCAAAGAAGTAGACTTCTCTACTATTTCAACGCAGATCCAGGAGCATCTCGGCTCACCGGATTTCAACGAGCTTGCCTTCCTGCTGCGCGGGCTGAGCTTGCAGCAAACCCTCCAGCAGCTGCACCGGCTGCCGGCCAAAGACATGGCAATCGTCTACCGGCTGCTCGCCAAGGATCAAGCCCGGAGGGTTTTCGAACGCCTGGATCCTGCAATCCAGGCCGAATTGATCGGCAGCTTGCAGCAAGACGCGGTCAGCGAAACCTTTGCCGGGATGGCAACCGATGATCGGGTGGCGCTGCTCGATGAACTACCGGCGCAGCTTGCGGCGAAACTGCTGCGAGGCCTAGCTCCGGAGCAGCGCGAGGCGGTCAACGTCCTGCTCGGATATCGCGCTGGGGTGGTGGGGCATCTGATGAATCCTTACTTTGTCACGACCCGCCCAGAGCTGAGCGTTGCCGAAAGCCTGCAACGGGTACGAGGCCAATTGGATAGTGCAGAGAGTATCTACACGCTGGTAGTGACCGACGAAACGCGTCGCTTGCTCGGGGTAATTTCACTGCGCGCACTGATGGCCGCCGACGAAGAACAGCGGGTATCGGAGCTGCTCACCGTTGGAGTCGGTCTGAGCGCCGAGCAGTCCGCAACCGAGGCGGCTCGTCAAGTGGTGCTTAGCAAGGAACTGCTGATCCCGGTGGTGGATTCCGAGCAGCGGGTCCTCGGAGTCTTTAGCTCCACCGACGCGATCTCGATTCTGGCCGCGGCCGATGAGGAACGCGCTGCGCGCGGTTCCGGTGCCGAACCTCTGCGGCGTCCCTACCTGAGCACCGCGGTTGGTTCTCTGGTAAAAAGCCGCATCGTATGGCTGCTGGTGCTTGCCGTCGGGGCAAGCCTCACGGTCCAGGTGCTTTCGAGTTTCGAAGAAACCCTCGAGTCGATGGTGGTGCTCAGCTTGTTCATTCCACTGATCGTCGGCATCGGCGGCAACACCGGAAACCAGGCGGCGACCACGGTCACCCGAGCAATTGCGATGGGCGATGTTCGCGTCGGGGACCTCGGGCGGGTCATGCTGCGTGAGCTCTGTGTGGGGCTCATCCTCGGATTATGCCTGGGAACCCTCGGATTTGCGCTGGCCGGATTCATCTTCGGCGGATCCATTGCGCTGATTATCGGGATCACACTGGTGGCACTGTGCACGATAGCGGCAGGAGTCGGCGGAATCATGCCGATTATCGGCAAATGGCTGAAAGTCGATCCTGCGGTCTTTTCGAATCCATTCATCTCAACTTTTGTGGATGCCGCCGGGCTGATCGTGTACTTCAGCGTGGCAGTTGCCGTCCTCGCAAACTAGCATGCCCCAGCTCATGGCAACTTGTCTGTTGGAATAATATCCGGGGCTACAGCGTCACACTAGATATGCCTCTAAGTAAATTGTTCACCCCAGTCACCATCCCTACGCGCAGCGGAGCGGGCCTGATGCTGCGCAACCGGGTCGTGCTGCCACCTATGTGCCAGTACGCTGTTGACAAGACAGACGGCGTGCCCACGGACTGGCAGCTAGTTCACCTCGGCTCGATGGCCCATGGCGGTTTTTCGCTGATCGTCACCGAAGCTTCGGCGGTGGTACCCGAAGGCCGGATCTCGGATCGTGACGCCGGAATCTGGAACGAAGAGCAGGTCCAATCATGGGCACGCGTCAACGAATACGTGCACGCGCACGGTGCCGCAACGGCCATCCAGCTGGCTCACGCCGGGGCAAAGGCCTCGACCCATGGTTGGCTCCAGGAGCTCGAAGCCGAGCAGAAGACCGGAAGCATCGCCGTGTCCGAGGGAGGGTGGGACACCGTCACCTCCACGCCGAGCGAAATTTACGGTCTGAAACCAGCGAGCGGAATGACTCAAGAGCAGATCGCCGACTCCGTCCAAGCCTGGGCCGCGGCGGCGGAGCGTGCCGATGCCGCAGGTTTTGACATGATACAAATCCATGCGGCCCATGGATACTTGATTCACCAGTTCCTCTCGCCATTGTCGAATAAGCGAACCGATGAGTATGGCGGAAGCTGGGAAAACCGCACACGCTACCTTCGCGAGATCGTGCATGCGGTCGCGGCCCGCTGGCCCGAGAACAAGGCCCTGGGCATTCGCTTCTCCGGAGACGATTGGGTCGAAGCCGGCTGGCGCATCGCCGACACCATTAAATTGGCCGAGGAGCTCTACGCGGCAGGAGTGCGGGCCTTTGACCTTTCCAGCGCCGGAATCGGTGCCTTCCATGGCCCCAGCGGTCCCGGATACCAAGTCCCACTGGCCCAGGCGGTTAAGCAGGCACTGCCAGATGACGCCTTTGTGACCGCCGTGGGTGGAATTACCGAAGCGCATCAGGCCGAGCAGATATTGGTGACCGGACAGGCCGACGGCGTATGCATCGGGCGGGCGGCATTGGGCGACCCGCAGTGGCCAAACCGCGCCGCGCAGGTCTTGGGGGCTAGCAAGTCGCACCCCTCGCATTACTGGCGTGGGCGCTGGTAAAAAACTTAGGTCGGGTGGCTATTTGGGCTTTGCCCATGCGATCTTTTCGCTTTGCTCTTCCAGCTATCGACGCGCGGTGTTAGGTTAGTCACACGGAGCTAGTCGCACGGCGGCCAGGGGTCGCGTGCGGAAGGGAGTCAGCATGGCACTACGCGCGGATTCTAATGGAATCGACGCTTCGCTTTATCGGGAAAATGGTTCGTGGTGCACCGCTTTGGTGGATGCATCATTGGGAACCACCGCGGCGCACGAGGCAGCTGACCGATTGCCGGGGGAAGTGGCCAAACTACTGAAAAGCCAGCAGGCCAGCTCCAATGATATTGAAGCTGTGACCGGGGCTTTGGAACCGGCGAAGGGGCTTCGTGCACCGGTAGCTCGATTCATCGCAGTCCATGACGGGACGGTGGTGCTCAACGAACTCATTCCTGGATTGAAGGTCGAATCCGCCGCCGTGGATGCGGGGCCATTTCCGAATTTCACCGCCCTAGCCAGGGCGCGGGGTGGGGCATTTTCCTATCTTGTGGCCGAGGTCGGGCGCGATGGCGGAGAGGTGCACCTGTACAACACCACATCTCCGGAGCGAGTGGGCAGCCGCGGGATTGTGGGCTCACCGGAAGAAACTCACCATGCACGCAAGGTGCCAGGCGAGTATGACCAGCCGAAGAATCAGTCCGCGGCCGATGAGATGGCGCGACGCAACGCCGAGGAAGTTGCGGAACTGATCACCGAAATGTGCAAAGACACCTATATCAGGCTCATCGTGCTTTCCGGCGACGTGAAATCGCGAGAGGCCATCGCTGGGATGCTTCCGGTGGCGCTCAAGCCGTATGTCGAGGTCTTGGATGCGCACACGCGCACCGGCGGCGCGGATACCAAGCAGGTTGATGACCGCATTTCGCAGTTGGTCTCCGATACGCACGCCGAAGCGATAGCGGAGCTTGAGAAACGGGTGTCGGCTCAGGCTGGCAACGGCCGCGCGCAACTGGCCGTAGGCCTCGCCGAGGTGGTGACAGCGCTTCAATCCGCTCAGGCAGAAGTGGTGCTCGTTGGACAGTATCAAGATGAGCACACCCTGCGGGCGCTATCGGCCGAACCTTGGGTGGCCCATGAAGAGGGCGATGATCATTCGGACCTGGTCATGGGGCAGTGGCCGGCTCCAGAGGTGCTGCTTCGAGCGACGGCGTTGACGGATGCCACAATCCGTTATGTTCCCGACTCGATTCTTCCCGATGGAGTGGGCATCGCAGCCTTGCTGCGCTGGGCCAAGTCCTAAAACCGAGAAAGCTCCGCCGGTGAGAGCGCATGATGCGTGCTCACCGGCGAAGCTTTTTAGTGCCACCCTAGCTACGGGTTAGGTGCGTTATGGTCGTGGGGGTTCGCGTCCGGCTGGCTGGGATTGGGGTAGCCTTCCTGCGGTGGCTGCGCCGGAGGGTAGGCCGAACCGCTCTGTGGGGCGGGAGGAGCCCAATACGCCGCTGCCGGCGGAACCGGTGGATAGGCCGCCGGCCAAGGCTGCAACAGCTGTGGGGCACGGCGCTGCGGTGCCGGCCCGGCCGTTCTCTCGATATGCCGCCGCTTGGCCACCCAAAGCAGGATGTAGGTCACCAGCGCGGTGAATCCTATCGAAGTAAGCAGGCTAGAGAGCGAAGATTGCGTGGCGTTGATATCGACGGCTCCGACGGCGGCCAGCAGGAACAAGCCCACATTGTTGATCACGTGTATTGCGATGGCAGCTTCCAATCCACCGGTGCGCCAGGTGAGGAAACCTGCGGCTATGGCAAAGAATGCCACGTCAAGCAGCCCGTAAATATCGTACAAGTGACCAAAGGTGAATAGCGGCACCGGAAGCAATATCGCGAACAACGGGTGTTTAAGCCAGCTGCCAATGGTTTGCATGAGCATCCCGCGGAATACGATTTCCTCCGCCGCTGCCTGGAACGGCACCAGCAGCACCACGAGCAAGGCGAAGAAGAGCGGATTCGCGGGAAGGTTCTCTGCGGGGACATTCGTTGGAGCCACGAGGCCGGCGGCCTCGATGCCTAAACTAATCCCAAAATAAACTGCATAGAGCACGACCGCGATCCCGGTGCACAGGCCCAGCCATTTCCAGCGGATCTTGCCGGCCACGGAGATCAAGAGCCCCAGTGGTTTGGGGCCGAGCAGCAGGTAGGCGAAATACGCTACCGGGATCAATACGATCAGCGAGAGCATGGTGAAGAGGAAGACCGCAGGGTCGGCCATGTTCATGCTGTCGAAAGCCATCATCACCGGATCGGTCGGCTCGTCAAGCCGCGTCCCCAGCGAGCTGAAGAGCACGATCATGAGGCCTATGAGCAAGATGACAATTGCCACCAGGTAGAAACCCGTGGCCGTTCCCAGCAATGCCAAGGGGCGCCACCACGCATACTTCGGATCCCGGCGCATCAGACGATGGAACTCGTATCGAGGTTCATCGGCGCTTACTGCATTGGGTATAGGCCCATTAATCTCTGGCATGCTCATAATATAATTTTCGCCCCGAACAGGTTCATTAGGTATGAACCTTGCGGAGGATTTGTTGGATCATCCTTTAGGGGTGTTCATTACCCGGTGTACAGGTTGGCTGACTAGACTTGGGCGCGACGAGTTCTGAAAATTCCTTTGAGGAGTACACCGCACGTGGGGCATCACCATCACGATCAGCCGATTTTGCAAGACCCGAGCCGCAGGCGCCGAGCCTCAATCATTCTGTGGGCCCTGCTCGCCCCCGTAGGGGCGCTCGCTCTGATCATGGTCATCGCGCTCTGGCCGCAGGGCAACTATGATCGCTTTGCACTGAATGGCGCAATGGAGACAACCGGTGGCGCGAGCATGCAGGTCGGCACCGTGAGCAGATCTGCGGTCGAGGACTGCCCTTCGAGCATCGGGCTTGAAGATGTCGGAGGCAAGACGCTTGAATGCAACGTCACCTACCTGATGCCAGATAGCGGCGGCGCCGAAATTCAACTGGAGATTCCACCGGAGACGCTGCATTCCCGCGAAGCGCGTTCCGGTGACCAGATTCGATATTTGGACCTGTCAAGCGTTGACTCGGGCAGCGGCAGCCCCTATGTCTTTGTGGATTTCGTGCGCACCTTGCCGATGGCCCTGCTGGCGGTGGCTTATGGCCTGGTGGTGGTACTGGTGGCTGGCTGGCGTGGTGCTCGCGCGGTCATTGGGCTCGTCGGCGGCATCGCGTTCATGATCATTTTCATGGTGCCTGCGTTGCTGGAGGGCGGGAATCCCGTGCTGATTGCGCTGACGGGTTCGACCGCGATCATGTTCGTGGCGTTGTATTTCGCCCATGGGCTCAACGCGAAAACGTCCACCGCACTGCTCGGAACGCTCTTTGGGCTGGCGGTGACGGCCGGTTTGGCGGTGTGGCTGACCGACGCCGCGGCGCTCACCGGAGCCAATGATGAACACGCGATGACCCTGTCCACCGTGGTGCCGCAAATATCCCTGCCTGGCCTGCTGATCTGCGGCCTGTTGGTGGGTGGCATGGGTGTATTGAACGACGTCACCATCACCCAGTCCGCAACGGTCTGGGAGTTGGCGGAGACCGCTCCGCACGCTTCGGCCAGGGAGTTGTTCTTCAAGGGCATGCGCATCGGTCGCGACCACATCGCCTCGACCGTGTATACGATTGCCTTCGCCTACGCGGGTGCGGCCCTGCCGATCCTGGCCATCGCGGCATTGAGCGATCAGAGCTTCGGGACCACCTTGAGCTCGGGCTCGATGGCGGAGGAAGTCATCCGAATCCTCATTGGTTCCATCGGCTTGGTCCTCGCGATCCCGGTCACCACCGCTATCGCTGTGGTTGTCGTGAAGGCGACCGGTACCGGCGGTGCGCACGGTAAAAGCAGTGTGCCGCTCGGACGGCGAGCAGCGCTAAGTGCGAATGGTTCTCAAATCTAATGTAGAATAGTTCTCAATAGCGTAATGGGTGAATGGAGACTATTAGATGAAAAACCGTGGAATGCTGGCCTCATTGGTGACGATCCCGCTGACCGGCTTGCTGCTGGCTGGATGCTCGGCAAATACGACCGCCGAGGCGCAGGGCACCGAGGAACCAGCTGCCGGTGGCAAGGTTGAGATTGTCACGACGATGAATGTGTACGGGCAGATTGCCCGGGCCATCGGTGGCGAGCATGTCCAGGTCACCGAAATTATCACCTCCACGGCGCAGGATCCGCACTCCTATGAGCCAACCGCCCGGGACAAGCTCACCGTGTCCAAGGCCTCGGTCGTCTTGGCCAACGGCGGCGGCTATGACCAATTCATGGACTCGCTGGTTTCCTCGTTGCCTGCTGAGCAGGCCGAGCAGGTACACCTGATCCACGCGGTGGACTCCTCTCCGGTAGCGGCGGAGAACGAAGAGGGCGAGGAACATGCCGAGCATGAGGGCGAGGAGCATGCCGAGGAAGCGCATGCCGAGCATGAGGGCGAGGAACATGCAGATGAAGCAGGCGATGACCATGCTGGACATGATCACGCGGAATACAACGAACATATTTGGTACGACCTGGACTCAATGGAAGCCCTCGCATCCAGTTTGGCTACCGAGTTAGGCGAATCCGACCCAGAAAACGCCGAGGCCTTCAAAGCCAACGCGGCAAACTTCGCGGAGGGGATCGGCGGACTGCAGGAGCAGCTTGCATCCGCGAAGCTCGATAAGCGAAGCTACGCCATGACCGAGCCGGTCCCATTCCATCTGCTAGAGGATGCAGGAATGGAAAATAAGACTCCTGCCGGACTGAGCGAAGCGGTCGAAGCCGGTGAAGGAATCGCGCCGCTGACACTCAAGGCATTGAGTGACACGCTGGGCGCAGGCGAACTGGATGTGCTGGCCTACAACGTGCAGACCGAAGGGCCTGAAACCACGGCACTTCGTGCGAGCGCCGAATCCGGCAAGGTGGCGGTAGTGGACTTCCGTGAAACCATCACCGACGACTCCAGCTACCTTGAATGGATGGAGAAAAATATTAACGCTTTGGCTTCCGCGATCGAAGGGTAGTTAAAACGTAGACTAGAGGTATGTCTCTGATTACCTCCCAAGTCAATCAAGTCGCAGGCCGTGCAAGGTCAATTTTCGCTGAACGTGCGGTGCGAACGCAGATTGCCGAGGCCAAGCAGGAATTGGGTAGGGCGGAGAATGTCCTCTTTTTCGCCGAGGGGCCCGGACAGTTCTACCAGCTCGGCGTGTGGCTGGAAACCTTCGAACGATTGGCGGCGCAGGGACAATCTGCCGGTGTAGTGGTCATGGACGCGTTGACGGCCCGGGAACTGCTCAAGGTCAGCAAATTGCCGGTTTATTTCACGCGTTCCATTGAGCAGATCGAGCGAAAGCTTACCGAGCTGGGAACCAGGACCATTTGCTACGTGAATAATTCCCAGCGCAATTTCACCATGCTCCGTTTTAACGGACCGGCGCATGTTCACTTGAACCACGGGGAGAGCGAAAAGGCCTCCATGGTTTCGAACCAGCTCAAGGCCTATGACTATGCCTGTGTTGCCGGTCCGGCAGCCGTGGCACGTATTTCCGAGTCGATTGCTCGTTTCGATGTCAAGCACCTGGTGCAGATCGGACGTCCGCAACTGGATGCTTTGACTCCTGAAAGTCCTTCGACAAAGATTCGAGTGCTCTACGCCCCGACATGGGAGGGCGACTCGGAGGCGATGGATTATTCCTCGGTGGTGCGGTTGGGTGAAAGCATCCTGACCCAGTTCGAGGGAGACAGCCGCTTCGAGGTGCGGTTCCGTCCACACCCCAAAACCGGTGACAATTCTGTAGCGGCCAAACGCGAAATCGCGGCGCTGCGCACTCGCTTTGCCGCGGAACTTGATCCGCTGACCGACCCGGGCCAGTCATTGGTATGGGCAGACGTCGCGATCTGCGACACCTCGGCGATGGCCTACGACGCGGTGGCGTTAAACGTTCCGCTGTTCCTGACCGGAGAACGCCCCTCGCAATTGCGTGATCGCTTACCGCAGGAGCAGCTATTGGGCTCGGCAAATGGGCTGGCACAGCGTGTGGCCGAGCTGGCCAAGGCCGGCGTCTCTGGTCGGCAAAAGCAACTGGCCCAGTATTTCTTCGCCACGACCGCTCCGGGAGATGCCACGAAAAAATTGGGCCAGTTGCTGGGTTCCGTCTAGCGCTGCAGGAACACGGTATTCTGCCACTCGCGGTGAGTATCCGTGTCGTGCGAGATCAGCACGTGCTTGACGTTGGTGTATTCATCAAATGAATACTGGCTCATGTCCTTGCCCATGCCGGAGGACTTGTATCCGCCGTGAGGCATCTCGGAAACGATGATGATGTGTTCGTTAATCCACACGCATCCGGCCTGAATCTGCGCGCTGGCACGCATGGCCCGGTTGAGGTCCTTGGTCCAAGCGCTGGCAGCCAGGCCGTACGGAGTATCGTTGGCCAGCTCGATCGCTTCCTCATCGGTTTCGAAAGGCAAGGCCACGAGCACCGGACCAAAGACCTCGTGCTGGACGATCTCGGAATCTTGGCTGGCCCCAACGAGCAGCGTGGGACGATAGAAATTCCCCGGGCCTTCGAGCCGGCGTCCACCGGCCAGGACGGTGGCACCGGCGTCCACCGCCCGCTGCACCATCGAGGAGACCTTCTGCAGATGGGCAGCGCTGATCAGGGCTCCCATATCGGTATTCGGATCCTGCGGGTCACCGACCGCCATGGCGTCCATCAGCTGGGCAACCCGCCGGGTGAATTTCTCGAATACCGACGAATGCACGTAGGCGCGCGTGGCGGCGGTGCAGTCCTGCCCCGCATTGATCGTTGAACCGGCAACCGCCCCATGGGCTGCCGCTTCGATGTCCGCGTCGTCGAAGACCACAAATGGCGCCTTGCCGCCCAGCTCCAGATGCACCCGCTTACCGGTCTCGGCCGCCATCGTCATGATCTTCAGACCGACTTGGGTGGAGCCGGTAAAGGACGTCATGCGAACTTGCTTGTGCCTGACCAATGCCTCGCCGACGCTTGCGCCGCTACCGACCACAACGTTGATCACGCCGTCGGGCAGACCGGCATCCTTGGCGGCTTGAGCGAAGAGCAGGCTTGTTCCAGGAGTTAGTTCGCTGGGCTTGAGCACGATGGTGTTTCCGGCGGCGATGGCCGGAAGCACTTTCCAAGCGGCCATCTGCAAGGGGTAGTTCCACGGCGAAATAGAGCCAACCACGCCAATGGGCTCCCGGCGAATCATCGAGGTCGTGTTTCCAGCGTAATCTCCGGAAGCCAGACCCTGCAGGTTGCGTGCGGCCCCAGCAAAGAAGTTCACGTTGTCGATCGAACCTGGCACATCAAACTCGGTGGACATGCGCATGCTCTTGCCGGTCTGCGCGGTCTCCACTTCGGCCAGTACCTGTGCGTGGGATTGCAGCTCGCGGGCCAGCGCCAACAGATGATCGGATCTCTCCCCGGGGGTGAGGGCCGACCAGGTCTTGAAGGCATTCGCCGCCGCCTGGACCGCCTCGTCTACCTCGTCCACGCTCGCAGTATCAACTTCTTCGAGTTGTTCTCCGGTCGCCGGATTGATTCGAATAAGTAGCTCACCGGTACCGCGGCGCCAGGAGCCGTTGATGAATTGGTGTCCTTGCGAAAAATTGAAACCTGACATGTTCTATCGTTCCTTGGATTTGTGGATTCTTTGCGGGCTAGAGACTCAGATAGATCTTGCGAAGAGTTTTCGTGACGCGCCATTCGGTATGCATCTGGGCGTGCAGCCGCACCAGGGCACCAGGGAAAAGCTCAATTTCTTGCGCGGCGAAACCCGCGCGCTGCGCAATCTTGATGTTTCCGGACCCGGAGAGCACCACGAAGTATTCGTCCGCTTCGATGTCGCGCATTGCGCCGATCGACATCTCCCAGATCCCGATGGACGTACCGGCTAGGTCACCGACCTCGTATACGGCGGTGCGGGTGCCGGCCGCGCCTAGTTGCAGATGCTCTGGAATGAGTTCGGCCGCTAGCGGGATGCTGGCAGCGTCAACGAGGGTGGCTAGCGGTCTGGTTTCTTCTGCCATTAGGAATCGAAGCCCATGCCGATCTTGTCCATGACCTTGAGGAAGGCCGGCCGTCTGCCCTCATTGCGATCGGCGCTGATCAGCTGGCTGGTCATGAGCTTAACCCCGACGTACGCGGCGGGTTCCGGAGGGAAGGGGATCGGCTTGGTGCGAACCATTTCCAGTTCGGTCAGCTCGGTCTTTTCGCCCGAGAGCAGATCCAGCATGACCTTCGCACCGAATCTTGTGGCGCCGACACCGAGTCCGGTGAATCCTGCGCAGTAGGCCACCTTGCCGCCGTGAGTCAGGTCAAAGAAGGAGAAGAAACGTGAGCAGGTATCGATGGCCCCGCCCCAGGCGTGGGAGAACTTCACGTCCTCCAGCTGCGGGAAGTTTCCGAAAAAATGGGCTGCGAGCTTCTCGAATGTGGAGCTATTGGTGTCGTAGCTCGAACGGACTTTGCCACCGAAATGGTAAATGGCATCGTAGCCCCCGTAGAGGATCCGGCAGTTGCCATTTTCGTCTACGGTCGGTCTGGCGTAGTGGAATCTATTGTTCAGATCGGCCAGCCCGACGGGCTCTTTCCAACCCAGCGAACGGCGTTGCGCTTCGGTCAGCGGCTCGGTCATCAATGCGTAATCGTAGACGGGGATGACCCTTGCCCGGTGACGTTTGAGCAAGGAGGGGAAGACATTGGTGGCTAAGGCCACGCGCTGGGCCCGAATGCGCCCGGCTGCCGTCAATACGAGTATTTGCCCATTGTTTTCTTTCAGCTCGGCCGCGTGGGTGTGCTCAAAGATGCGCACTCCCAGCTCACGGCAGACCCGGGCCAGTTCCCAAGCGAGTTTTGCCGGGTGCACCAGCGCCGTGGACGTTCGATCCAAGGAGCCCGCGAGGAAATCCGGGGAGTTGATGACTTCCTTGACTTGCTGGCCATCGAGATACTCGATGCCTTCGGACTCGGCAGCTTCGGCAACCCAAGGGACCTGATGCGGCTCGATAGCCACTTCGAGTACGCCAGCACGAGTGAACTCCACATCCATGCCATAACGCTCGACGGTGGCTTGGAACTCATCGAGATTTTGAGTTCCCAACTTTCCGAGCAGAGCATTTTCCTGAGGCAAATGGTTTTCGCCGTTGGCCTCACCATGTACCAGTGAGGCTTCGCAAAAACCGCCATTGCGCCCCGAAGCAGCCCAGCCGATGCGTTGCCCCTCGATGAGGACCACATCCCGGTGGGGGTCTCGTTCTTTAGCTTGAAGCGCCGTCCAGAGGCCGGTATATCCACCGCCGACAACGAGCAAATCCGCCTCGATCGAACCGTCCAACGCCTGCGTTGCATCGGGGCGGTGCTCGTTATCAAGCCAGTATGAGGTGTGCTTGGCACCGGACAGGGATTCTTTGATGTGCCCGGGCGAGGCATTCGCTTCGTGCCGGTCAAAGGTAAGGGGAAAATTCTTGCTCATTGGTGGTCCTCGAGTCGCATAAGTATGAAGTTTGCTGTGTTGGGTTGCGACAGGGGAATCACGAGCGGGCACAGGATGGCAGCGGGGATCTGGTCCCCAGGGATTGCAGGCGTAACGGATGCCGATTGCCGAAGGGCAGAATCGCGTATTGCGGCAAAGCGGGGCGCGGCATGATTCGATAGCCATTGGCTGGCCACGGATATCCCTCTTCTCGGAGTGCTTGCCTCGCAGTGAACGTCATTCATTACTTATCTAAGCCCGGTTTTTCGGGCAGGTCAAGGGAAAATTCAATTCTCTGTACAGCGAAGTGATGACATGAAACGGCTGAGGACCAGATCCATGATCTGATCCTCAGCGACTAATTTGCCGCGTATTGCGGTTTTGGCGTCCGACTTCGTGAACGATTGAGCAACACGGCCGCGAAGAACATCAGCAGGAGCTCGGCGGCTCCCACCACGAGCATTGGCACGGCGTGGGCAACATGTTCAGGTGCGGCACCTGAAGAGTGATGGGCGGCGCCTCCGGGGAGTCCTAGCACCATAATGATGTGCGCCAGCCCCATCAACGCGCTCATCAGCATCAGCGCCTGCGGTGACTCGCCTTGCGCCACCGCTAGTGCGCATTTTATGCACCATGCGGTCATGAGGAGCAGCGCCAAGGACCAGCCAAGGTTATGCGGTGCCGCGATGAGCAGCACCAGGTGGGAAGCTGACATGATGAGGGTCGCGGCCACCAGGACCCGGAGACCCGCCGGCACGGGATTAGCTGTCCGTTGAGCAGCATCCACCGGCGGAGTCCGATTCGGTTGAGCAACAGCCGTGCTTGGCTGGTTCCGGGACGTCCAGCGCCGGTGAACGGTCAAAGAACCCCTCGGGGCGGATCTTGAATCCAACGGTGTCCACCGGCATGATCGGCCAGTCTTCGGTTCGCGGGAAATGGGTCAGCGCAAAGGTGTGCCAGAGGCTCACCTCCTCGCCGTCGATGTTCTTGTCCGCCTCGATCCAAGAACCGATGCCGGCAACTCCCGGGTTCTGGTTGACAAAATCTCCGGTGGGGTAGCGCTGTGCCGCATTGCGCTGGGTAACCCAAAGCGCTTTGGAGGCAAATTCGGCACGCTTCTGCACCGAGGAGCCCTCGGCGGCGAGCAAGGTTGGAAGCCCCTGCGGCATGAGCTTGTAGCCTACCGGCTTGCCGAGGTAGTTCTTCGACTCTGGATTGGTCACTACCCAAGAACGCCCCGCGGCCATATTCGCGTCGCGAACCGCTTGCTGTTCGGTGGCCAGCACGGTGTGTGAACGGCTGAAGGCGTTGCCGCGCGGGTTCTCTGCGTTGATCGGCAGGCGGACGGCTTCCTCCTCGATGACCTGGCTGGGGCCGCCGTCCAGGGCAAAGTCGAGTCGGGCACCGAAGATGTGCTGGTGGAATGGTGCCCCTAGGCCCGGTGCCATTTCCGAGGCGAAACGCTCATCGAGCATGGCGGAGGTGAAGACGACGCCGGTGGCCTTGGCCTCGAATTCGATGGTGCCATCCAGGTAGAGGTACCAGTAGAAGCCGTAGTCGTAGTTGCCCACGGTGGTGAAGAAGCTGATCACCAGGCGACGGTTGCGCCGGGTGTACTTGACTCCGGACCAGTCATCGGAGTGCTTGGCGAGGATCGAGGCGTCCTCCTCGTGCATGCAAATGCCGTTGGTAATTGTCTGTGCTTCGCCGTTGGCGTCGGTGATGACCGGGGAGATGTAGTGGATCTCGCCGAGGCAGTCACAGCCCAGTTCCAGCGAGTTGGCGAATCGGCCCACCAGGTATTCGCCGGTGTCAAAATAGTTCTGCCAGCTGCGCACCGGAGAAGGGTCGCCATAGGGGACCACCATTTCGGCAATGGAGGCGCGATCCAGGATGCGGCGGCGCTGCTCCTGGTCGTCAAAGGCGATGTTGTAGAGCACTAGGCCTTCGCGCATATCGAAGCCGATATCCAGCGACCATTTCTCCCACTCGACGTGGTTTCCCTCGGTTACCGTGAAGCTTGCGCCCTCGGGCTGCGTGATTTCGATAGGGCGTTGGGTGGTGCGGACCGGACCGGTGAGTTCCGGGTCCGTGTAGTTTCCATGGGTTTCCGGCACCGGAACGATGCCAAAGTCCAGGAGCTGGTCCACGGTGCCGGCGATGGTGTCGATGTAGACCACGAGCCCGTCCACCGGGTGGGCCCAGGCGGAATCTTCGGCGAAGTCCTGACGGAAGGCGAGGCCGCGCAGGATGCGGCGGCCGGATTCCTGCGGGTACTCGAAGACACCGGCGGATAACGGCGCGACGCGAACCTGCTCGGGTTTCAGATTTCTTTTGGCCAGCGCCGCGGCCCACTGCTCGCTCTTGGCCAAGATTGCTTCGACCATTTCGAATTCTTCCACGAGCACCGGGAGCTGGCCGGTGGCACCCGGGTCCAGCTCTACGAGCGTTTCGATCTTCCCAGTGGAGAGGTCAAGGACTACATCCTTCGGCTCATTCTCCAGCCGGTCCAGCAGCATGGCGCGGACCCTGCGCCCAGGGGCCTGCGGGTTTGGATCTTCTAGTCCCATGTAGGCGATGCGGGTGTTCTGTCCGTAAATCCCCGCGGTCACCAAGATCTTCTTGGCCGCGGCAATTTCTTCTGCAGAGAGCAGGGAGAAGTTAGTTTTTGTATCTTGCATGACAAACGCATCCTTTGGATTGATGTGAGTCGAACCACTTTTTATTCTCTGCTTGTAGAGAATACGGAAAATGGCGACTCGTGGCAATAGCGCGCCGAAGAAAACTTGTCTTAGCTAGGCTGGGTGCATGCCAAGAATTGTTGACCACAACCAGCGGCGCCGCGAGATCGTCGAAGTCACCTGGCGCTTTATTGCCAAGCAAGGCTTTGACAAGCTGAACCTGCGCGACCTGTCCGCCGCGGCCGGCTACGCCAACGGTGGATTGAAAACCTATTTCCCGAACCGTGACGCGATTCTGGTCGCAACATTCAATTACGTCGCCGACTCCACTAGTCAGCGCATTGCCGAAAAGACCGCGACGCTCAATGGCGTAGATGCGATTCGCGCCTTTGCACTCGAGGTGCTCCCCTTGGATGAAGAGCGTCGCGACGAGGGGCGTGTTGCCGTGCATTTTTGGCATCTAGCGCTCGGCGAGCCGGATCTGGCCGAGGTGAATGCGGTGGCGATGGACCGCTGGCGCACAATGCTGGACGGCTGGCTAGTCGACATCTTGGGCAACGGACACCCGGGTGCGATGGTGGCACGTGACTCGCTGCTCAACTTCATGCTCGGCGCGCAGGGTGCGAGCGTGCTCGATGCCCGGACGAATACCGCGCAATCGCTGGTTGAGCAGCTGGAATACCAGCTGCATGCACTCCTGGCCCTGTCGCGATAAATAATCTTTATTCTCCACCTGAAGAATAAAGGTGACTTTGGAGTAGATCTGCCGTACCCTCAAACGTGACGCCCGACACAGCAGGGGTGCGTTCCAGAGAGGTCTCGATGTATCAGATTCAACATGTTGACTCGTTCAGCGCATGGTCCAGGCTGATCTCTGATGCCTTCGTGCAATTACGCAGCGAGCAGGTAACCTCCGGTCACTTCACGGCCAGCCTCGGGATCAATATGCTCGGCGACATCGGCCTGATGCGAGTTAATGCCAAGGCGCACACCGTCTTGCGCACCGAGGACCTGACCTCCACCGGAGACGGGGAATTCTACAAAGTCTCTTATCAGCTTGCCGGGCACGGCCTGTTGATTCAAGATGGACGCGAAACCGTGTTAGCCCCCGGAGACTTGGCAATCTACGATACTCAGCGACCCTACACGCTGAGCTTTGACCAAGCGGCTTCGGTGATGGTGGTGCTCATTCCACATCAGCAGTTTCGGCTCTCGCGCCATCAGGTCGGAGAAATCACCGCTACTCGCATGGAAGCCGGACATCTGCTTACCGGAACGGTTACGCCACTGCTGCGGCATCTGGGCGAAAACCTGGCACAGTGGGATCAATTTGGCGGCGCGGGACTTGCCCGCAATACCGTGGATCTGCTGGCGACCTCGCTGGGCGGGGTGCTTTCCCACGCCCATGCGGTGGACCCGCGGATTGCCCAGCGCGAACGAATTATCGAATTCATAGAGCAGCGACTAGAGGCTCCGGAGCTAACGCCCGCTTTTATTGCAGAAGCCCACTTCATCTCGGTGCGAACCCTGCATGCTCTCTTCGCGGAGGAGCCACGCAGCGTTGCCGCCCTCATCCGGCATTATCGGATGAAATACGCTGCCGAGCTTTTGAGTGACCCATTGCTGGCACAGGTGCCGGTCCAGAGCGTCGGCACCCGCGTAGGCATCGTCGATGCACCCGGATTTACCAGAGCCTTCGCCCGCGAATACGGGCTGACTCCCGGTAAATTCAGGCTCAAAGCGCTGGCCTGAGCCATCGTATGCGCGCATGGGCAAGAGCCCTGCACGCAATGGCAACGTGAATGTGAACCCCGTCATGGATCCTTGGGATATCGACAGATTGAGTGGGGAAACCAATGGGACTCGAACAACGCACCTTATCGGTGCCAGCACTGGTAGTCATGATTATCGCGGCCAGCGCACCGCTGACGGTTGTCGCCGGCGGCGTAACGACAAACTATGCGGTGACAGGCATGGATTCGGTGCCGCTGTCATTTGTCATTCTGGGAATTATCCTGCTGATCTTCAGCATCGGCTACACCGCGATGAGCCAGCATATACCCAACGCGGGCGCCTTCTACGCCTATATCGCCGGAGGCCTGGGCCAAGCCGCCGGCGTCGGCGCGGCTATGGTCGCGGTGGTCAGCTACAACCTCATGCAGATCGGCATCTATGGGCTCTTCGGGTTCGCGGCGGCTTCCTTCGCTTCCGCCCTCTTAGGCTCCACCATCCCTTGGTGGGTTATGGCGCTCGTCGCCTGGATTCTGGTCGGTGTGCTGGGGATGAACCGGGTCGATTTCTCCGTCAAAATTCTTGGATTCGTCGTCGCGCTGGAATTCCTCGTGGTCATTATCTACGATGCGATGACCTTCGCGGTTGCTCCGGAAGCACCAGAATTCAGTGCTGCATTTAATGCCGGTGACGCGATTGCTCCGGGCATGGGCGCGGTCATGGCGTTCAGTATCGCGGCCTTCATGGGGTTCGAGTCTGGAACCATCTACAACGAAGAGGTTAAGGATCCAAAGCGGACGGCCCGCCGTGCCACGCTGATTGCCGTCACGATCATCGCGGTATTCTATGCCTTCTCCGCGTGGGCCGTTGCCGTGGGCGAGGGGCAGGGAAATGTCGCCGCGGCCTCGGCAGAATTCGGACCCGATCTGATCTTCGTATTCCTCGGTGCCCATGCGCCGGGCTGGTTCGTTGACATCGCTAACCTGCTGTTCATCACCAGCCTGTTCGCCGCGCTGCTTGCCTTCCACAACGTGGTGGCACGCTACTTCTACTCCATGGGCCGCGGTGGAGCCTTGCCGAAGTTCCTCGCGAAGACCTCACGCCGAACCCACGCGCCGGTCGCCGGCTCCCAGGCCCAGTCATTGCTTGCCTTGCTGGTGATCGTGGTGTTTGCGGTGGTCTCCGCCGGCAAGGACCCGATATTTATCGTCTTCACCATGTTCACTTGGATGACAAACTCCGCCGCCTTCGGGCTGGTGCTGCTGATGGCGCTGACTTCATTCGCGGTGTGCGGATACTTCGCCCGGAACCGTACGGCAGATTCGCTGCTCACCCGTGTTATCGCCCCAATTGCTGCCGGGCTCGCGCTGAGCTTTGTCTTTGTCCAGATCGTCATCAACTTCGATGTTCTGATCGGCTTGGAGGAACCAGGGGCGTTGCCCTATATCCTGCAGGCGATAGTCATTGTGCCCGGTATCCTCGGCTTCCTGCTTTCTTGGTGGGTGCGAAAGCTCCGGAATAAGTCTGTTCAACCTCAAATCCATGAAACAACTCTGAACTAACCAAGGGAGATCTTAATGTCTTACTCCAACGCCCAAGAACTGCTGTCCGCCATTCAGCCGGCCTCCGGTGGCACCGAAATCTTTGACCCGGCCACCGGAGAGCTCGTCGGACGGGTGGCCCAGAACAGCGTGGCAGATTTGGACGCTGCGGTGAGTGCCGCCCGAACTGCGCAGCCTGCATGGGATGCACTCGGCCACGAAGAACGCAATCGTCTGCTGAACCTGGCGGCGGATCGTATCGAAGCCAACGCCGAGGCCTTGGCCGAGCTGCTTTCCCGGGAACAGGGCAAACCGCTCAACGGTCCCAACGCCCGGTTCGAAATTGGTGGATGCGCGGCTTGGCTGCGCGCCGCCACCGCCTATGAGGTGGAGCCGGAGGTCGTGGTGGATGACGGGGAGACCTATGCCGCCAAGCACTACCGGGCCTTAGGCGTGGTCGGCGCCATTGGACCATGGAACTGGCCAATGATGATCTCCATCTGGCAGCTGGCGCCTTCGCTGCGCATGGGCAATACCGTGGTGATGAAGCCCAGCGAATACACCCCGTTGTCGGTGCTGGCCTTGGGGCATGTCCTCAACGAGGTCTTGCCAGCGGATGTGCTGCAGGTGGTGGCCGGTGGCCGTGAAGTAGGAGAGAAGCTCTCCGGGCACCCGGAAATCAATAAGATCATGTTCACGGGGTCCACCCCGACAGGAAAGGCGATCATTCGCTCTTCGGCCGACACGGTCAAGCGGCTGACCCTCGAGCTCGGCGGAAACGATGCGGGAATCGTCATGGAGGACGCCGATCCGAAGGCCATCGCCGAGGATCTGTTCTGGGGCGCATTCATCAACACCGGCCAAACCTGTGCCGCCTTGAAGCGCCTGTACGTCCCGGAATCCATCTACACGCAGGTCTGCCAGGCCTTGACCGAGGTGGCCGCCAAGATGCCAATGGGCGTGGGTCTTGATGAAAACAACGTCCTCGGCCCGCTGCAGAATAAGGCCCAATACAATATCGTCGCCGACTTGGTCCAGGGTGCAGTGGACTCCGGCGCGACGGTGCTGCTGGGGGCCAACCCGGATAGCGAAGCTGCCGGATACTTCTACCCAACCACCCTGGTGGCAGATATCGATCCGCAAAACGACCTGGTGACCAAGGAGCAATTCGGTCCGGCCTTGCCGATTGTCAAGGTCAAGAACGTGGAAGAAGCCATAACCCACGCCAACTCGTTGGAGACCGGACTGGGCGCTTCGGTCTGGGGCTCGGATCGCGAGCAGGCTCTTGCCGTGGCGGCACGGATTCAGGCCGGCACGGTCTGGATCAATTCGCACGGCACGATCGATCCGCGCATTCCGTTCGGCGGGGCCAAGCAGTCCGGCTATGGGTTGGAATTCGGGCTGGATGGGCTCAAAGCACTGGCTCAGCCGCAGCTGATCAAGGGCTGATAAAAAGCGCAAAGGGTCCGCAACTCCGGCAAGGAGCTGCGGACCCTTTCGGCGCATCTGGCAGTTTCCCGCTAGCCGCGCAAGACCACCTCAACCGGCTCCATATCTTGGCCGGCCTTGTACTGGCCGTTGAACAGGGCCGAGCCCTGTTCGGTCAGCGATGCCGCGAAGCGGGTTTTGACCAGACCGAAGGCATTGGACACGGCGGTTTCGACCAGCTCGGCGATGGGCAGGCGCTCGCCGTTTTCGTTGGCGACGCTGAGCAGGACCAAATCATCGTGTTCTTCGATACGCGGTTCGATGAGGTCCAGCTTCATCATCCCGCCATGGCCCACGAAGGAGACGCGGCCGTTGAAGCGCAGCTCGCCTTCGGGGGATTTGGCATCCACGGCGACCGGGAACGCAAGGTTATTGCCAACCTGCCACACCCCGTTGGATGCTTCGATGCGACCGTCGGGAAGCGAAGAAATATAGCCCACAAAGGAAGCCTTCAGGCCCCACTCAAGGTGAGGCTGGAACGGATCACCCGCCGGTGCACCATTCATACCCATCATCGTGTTCATTCCCCTTTGCGGCTTGAGGTCGCGCGCGGTGCGCAAATTAGATCCGGGGATCAGTATTGCATATGCACTAGCTTGAAAGAGACTACTGGTTACCTTGTTTGCGCTCGTGGTACCAAATCTCCTCGATAAATGGTTCGCCGGTCTCACGAACCTCAACGACGACGTCGCTGAATGACGCGCCGTCTGGCAGCACCAAGCTGGTGGTAGCCCAGGAACCATTCCAATAGCCCAGATCCAGGCTTGTCGGCTCGTATTTCAGCGCAATGTTCGCCTCGAGGTGCTTCATAGAGGCGAAATAGCCGGTGGCGGCGACGATCGTGCACACGATGGCAAGCGCGCCGGAAGTGCCGGCAACGATCAGTTCGGTGCGGATCGAGGACTTCAAGGCATAAGTTTGCAGCCCGTCGGGCTTCCGCTGGAAGTCGCCGCGGCGGATCAGCCCGTGGATGAGCGTGGGGAAGCAGATCAGCAGCAAGGTGACCGCGACACCAAATAATACTAGTGGCCGCAGAAAATCGATCGGTTCGTATCCCAGCATCTCCATAATTCGATTCTAGCTAAAGGTACGCTTGCTGACCAGAAGAATTAAACACCAGCAGATTGTCCAATGGGTGGGGCCCGAGGTCGCCGCGGGCACCATGCAGGACGCGCCTAGATCCCCTTGCCGGGGTTGAGGATTCCCTGCGGATCGAATACCTGCCTGATGGAATGCTGCAGCCGAAGCGAACGCGACCCGATTTCTTCCTCGAGCCAGTCCTGCTTGAGCAGGCCGATGCCGTGCTCGCCGGTCAGCGTGCCGCCCAATCGTTGGGCCAGATGGAACATGTCGCCCAGTGCAGCCTTGGGTGCCCCGGAGGTGATGGACTGCCCCGGATCCACCACGATGACCGGGTGCAGATTACCGTCTGCGGCGTGGGCGATGGTGAAGATGCGCACGCCGCGATGCTCGCCGATTTCGGCCAAGCCGGCCAACGCCTCAGCGAGTTTGCTGCGTGGCACCCCGATGTCGCAGATCGACACCGTGCCCAGCTGCTCCATGCTGGGGATCGCCTGGCGCCGTGCCTCCATCAGCTGAGCCGCCTGCGCTTCGTCCTCCGCGCGGTCGATGCGCGATGCCAGCGGCATAATGGCCTCCACCAGCGCCTGCATTTCCAGTTCGGCGCCGAACCCGTCGGTTTGCGCCAGGAGCAGGGCGCCACCTAGCTCCCGGTGCCCGGTGCCCAGGGCGCCATCGATGGCCCAGAGGCTGGGCCCGTCCATGAGTTCCAGGACCGAAGGCTGCAGCCGAGCGGAAATAATCGCCGCGGCAGCCTGCGCGGCGCGGGACTCATCGGGGAAATAGGCGGCGGCGGTCGCGGTGCGAATCGGCTTGGGGCGCAGGCGCAGCACGGCCTCCACCACAATGCCCAAGGTTCCCTCGGAGCCGATGAAGAGGGCATTCATGTCGTAGCCGGCCACGCCCTTGATGGTGCGGCGCCCGGTGCGCAGCAGCTGCCCATCGGGGAGCACCACGGTCAGGGCCAAAACCGATTCGCGGGTCACCCCGTACTTGGCGCACCACATGCCCCCGGCATTGGTGGCGATATTTCCACCGATGGAGCAGATGGCGGTGCTTGCCGGATCCGGGGCATAGAACAGTCCGAGCTCACCGGCGGCGGCATTAACCGCCGCATTGATGACGCCGGGCTGAACCACCGCGATCTGCTCGACGGGATCGATGGAGATGATCCGATCCATTTTCGAGACATCCAGGACCACCTCGCCGCGCCGTGCCGTGGCACCGGCCGCCAAACCGGTTCCGGCGCCGCGCGGCACAATCTTCACCCCGAACTCGCTGGCCAGCTCCATGGCCAGCACCACATCCGCGGTGCTCCGGGCAAAAACCACGCCGTCGGCGAAAGAGTCCGGCAGATAACCCGAACGGTCGATGCTGGCCCGCTGGCAGTCCTCCGGAAGTGTCGAGGCCTGTGGATGCGCGTCTAATAGCTGCTTGCTGGACTGGTTGGCTTCTCCGGGGATCACGTGGACGTCCTTGGCTCGAGAGGGGGTGAGGGGTGTTAAAAAGGCCCGGCGGGAGCGCATAATGCTCTCCCGCCGGGCCCGATACAACTCATGGCTAGCCGGTCACGAACTTATCGGCGACAACCAGCGCCTGCTCCAGACGGTCCAGGGCTTCGACCAGCACATCGTCCGGGATGTTCAGGGCCGGAACCACATGCAGCCGGTTGAAGTTGGCGAAGGGCAGCAGCCCGGCAGCCTTGGACGCGGCCACCACCTCGTTCATCTCGGGGGAGGAGCCGCCGTAGGCCGCCAGCGGCTCGCGGGTTTCACGGTTCTTGACCAATTCGATGGCCCAGAACACCCCGGCTCCGCGGACCTCGCCCACCGAGGGGTGCTCCGCGGCGAACTGCGCCAGCCGCGGACCGATGATCTCATCGCCCAAGCGCTTGGCATTGGCCACCATGGACTCGTCCTCCATCGCGTGGATGGTAGCAACCGCCGCCGCGCAGGCCAGCGGGTGGCCCGAGTAGGTCAAGCCGCCAGGGTAGGGGCGTTCGCGGAAGGTCTCGAAGATCTCGTCGTTGATCGCCACGCCGCCCAGCGGCACGTAGCCCGAGTTCACCCCCTTGGCGAAGGTCAGCAGATCCGGGGTGACGCCCCAGTGGTTGACCGAGAACCACTGGCCGCTGCGCCCGAATCCCGCCATCACCTCGTCGGCGATGTACACGATCCCGTACTTGCGGGTCAGCTCGCGCACCCCGGCCAGATAGCCGGCCGGCGGCATATAGATGCCAGCGGTGCCCGGAATGGATTCGAGGATCAACGCGCCGATGGTCGAGGCGCCCTCCAGGACGATGGTGTCTTCCAGGTGCTTCAGCGCCCGCTCGGTTTCCTCCGCTTCGCTGGTTGAGCCGAAGTAGGACCGGTAGGGGTAGGCGGGGAAGAAATGCACCACCCCGTCGGTGGCGTGGTCCGAGGCGAAGCGCCGCGGGTCGCCGGTCGCATTGATCGCCAGCTGCGTGCCGCCATGGTAGGAACGGTAGGCGGAAAGCACCTTGTGCTTTCCGGTGTGCAGCCGGGCCATGCGGATGGCATGCTCCACCGCATCGGCACCGCCGTTGGTGAAGAAGATCCGATTCAGGTCTCCCGGGGTGCGCTCGGCGATGAGCCGGGCCGCCTCGGAACGCGCATCGTTGACATGCTGCGGGGCGATGGTCGCGATCTTCGCGGCCTGCTCCTGGATGGCCGCGATCACCTTGGGATGCTGATGGCCGATATTCGTGTTGACCAGCTGGCTGGAAATGTCGATCAGCTTCCGCCCCTCGCCATCCCAGACGTAGGAGTCCTGCGTCTTCAGAATGGTCATCGGGTTGAACGGTCCCTGCGCCTGCCACGAATGGAAGACGTGCTCGCGGTCCAGCTGGTAGGCGCGCTTGCCTGCTTCGATCTCTTCCGCCGAGATGTCGGCGGTGAGCTGTTCGGTCATGAATCTGGATCCTTCTACTCAAACCACGTGGGTACGCGGCGAAAATTAGTCGTTCTGCGGGAAGCCGAGGTTGATGCCGCCGTGGCTCGGGTCCAGCCAGCGCTTGGTGACCACCTTGTTGCGGGTGAAGAACTTGAATCCCTCCGGGCCGTAGGCATGCTGGTCGCCGAACAGCGAGGCCTTCCAGCCGCCGAAGGAGTGGTAGCCCACCGGGACCGGAATGGGCACGTTCACACCCACCATGCCGACCTGGATCTCGTTCTCGAAGCGGCGCGCGGCGCCGCCGTCGTTGGTGAAGATCGCGGTGCCGTTGCCGTACTTCGAGGCGTTGATCAGCTCGATGCCCTCGTTGAAGGTCTCCACGCGGACCACCGAGAGCACCGGGCCGAAGATCTCATCGGTGTAGATGGACATGTCGGTGCCGACGTTGTCGAACAGGGTGGGGTGCAGGAAGAAGCCGTTGCCGTCCGCGTCCAGCGCCCCGGTGCGGCCGTCGACCACCAGCGAGGCGCCGGACTCGATGCCCGCCTCGATGTAGCCGGCGACCTTGTCGCGGTGCTCGCCGGTGATCAGCGGGCCCATATCGCAGCCGCGGGTGCCGTCGCCCACGCGCAAGTTCTTGGCGCGCTCGGCGATCTTGGCGACCAGCTCGTCGGCGATGTTCTCCAACGCCACGACCACGCTGATCGCCATGCAGCGCTCGCCGGCCGCGCCGAAGCCGGCGTTGATGGCCATATCCGCGGCCAAGTCCAGATCGGCGTCGGGCAGCACGAGCATGTGGTTCTTGGCGCCGCCGAAGGCCTGGACACGCTTGCCGTTCGCGGTGCCGGTGGAGTAGACGTACTGGGCAATGGGGGTGGAGCCGACGAAGGACAGCGAAGCGATGCGTGGATCGTTCAGCAACGTGTCCACGGATTCCTTGTCACCGTGCACCACATTGAGCACGCCCTCTGGCAGGCCCGCCTCGGCGAACAGCTCGGCCATCCACTGGGCCGCCGAGGGATCCTTCTCCGAAGGCTTGAGCACTACGGCGTTGCCCGAGGCGATGGCGACCGGGAAGAACCACAGCGGCACCATGGCCGGGAAGTTGAAGGGGGAGATGATGGCCGAAACGCCGACCGGCTGGCGCTGGGACTGCACGTCCACCCCGGTGGAGGCGTTCTCCGAGTACTCGCCCTTGAGCAGGTAGGGGGCGTTGCAGCACAGCTCGACAACTTCCATGCCGCGCGCCACTTCGCCCAGTGCGTCATCGAGCACCTTGCCATGCTCCGCGGTGATGATGGCCGCCAGCTCGCCCTTGCGCTCGGCGAGCAGCTGGCGGAAGTTGAACATGATCGCGGTGCGGCGGGCCAGCGAAGTATCGCGCCACTTGGGGAATGCCGCGTGGGCTGCGGCGATGGCGGCTTCGGTGGTGCTCTTGGACGCCAAGGCGACTTCGCGGGCGATCTCGCCGGTGGCAGGGTTGTAGACCTTGCCGGTGCGGGTGTCGCCTTCGCCGGAGAACGGTGCGTTATTGACCCAGTGCTGCAGAGTTTCGGTCAGCGTAGTCGTCATGAGAAAGTCCCTTCAAGTGCGTTCGTGGTTATCTGATTCCATCTTGCGCCACCAGTATGACAAGCAACACAAGCGATGTGTCATGATTTAGGCAGAAGGTCTTACGCTTTGTAAAGGTTGACGGATGAGTGCTGAAACAACTGGTTCCCTGACCATGGCTGACGTGCTGGCGCTGAAGGTCGTGCAGAACGCCGAACCGCTGGTCCTTTCGGGGGAGAAGAACCTCGACGTGAGGCTGCGCTGGGTGCATGTCACCGAGTCGGCAGAGAACGTCGACCTGCTCTTCGGCCGGGAAGTAGTGCTCACCACCTTGCGGAATGTGGAGCCCACCGTGGCGCGGCTGCGTGCGTTCATGACCAAACTGGAGGATTCCGGAGCGGCCGGGGTGGTGGTGGAACTGCTGGAGGATCCCGGCGAGGCGGAGGCCGGCATCGGCGCACGCTTGGCCGAAGCGGTGAAAGCCCTGGCGCTGCCGGTGATCCGGCTGCGCAAGAAGGTGCGTTTCGTGGAGATTACCGAGGTCATCCACGAGCGCCTGGTGGCGGAACAGCTGGCCGCGGTGCAATTTTCCCGAAATGTCCACGAGATCTATACCGAACTTTCGCTGCATGAAGCCAACGAACAGCGCATCGTGGAGCGCACGGCGGAGCTGTTGCAGGCTCCGGTGGTCTTGGAAGATGTCCGGCACCATGTGCTCGCCCACGCCGGTGCCGGATACGGGGCCGAGTCGGTGCTGGAGCACTGGATCAATCGCTCGAAATTCGTCGGATACGCCGAACAGACCGGGCGCGGCCACGGCGCCGAGAGCTGGTTGCAAACCCCGGTCGGTGCGGTCCGCAGCCGTTGGGGCAGGCTGGTGGTTCCGGCCGAGCTCGAGGACGAGCATAACGCCGCCCTGGTCCTCGAACGCGCCGGCCAAACCTTGACCATCGCGCGGCTGGCCGGACGCGACCAGCGCGAACTTCTCTACCAGGCCCGCACCTCGATGCTGCACGAGCTGCAGCAGCACCACTCCTACACGGATAAGGAAGTGGCCGTACGCGCCGAGTCCCTTGGCCTGGATGCCGGAGCGCACTATGTCCCACTGGTGGTCGCGCTGGCCGTGGGGGAGGCCCACAGCCCCACGGACATCCAGCTGCGCGAACGAGAAGTGCTGGAGGTCGTGGACCAAGTGGCCGAGAACATGCGTCTGGGAGTGCTCGCCGGGTCGCTGCGCTCCGGATACCTCGGGGTCATTCTCCCTGTCGCGGCGAAGCAGCTGGTGGAAAACTCGCTGCAGCGGTTCACCCGACAGCTGACCGAGATGCTCTCCGCTCAGGTCGCCGTCGGGGTGGCGGCCGAAGAATTGAGCATCAGCGCGAGCGCTCGCCGGTTGGAAGAAGCGGCCCACGTCGCGGAGATCGTTCCCAACCTCCCGACCCGGGCCCGGCCCTACTACCGCTTCGCGGACCTGCGCTTGCGCGGGGTGCTCTCGGCCATGGGCCAGGATGCGCGCATGCGCAGCTTCGCGATGACCGAACTATCCGGGCTGCTGAACCCGCCAGATGTATCCGGTCTGGAGCTGCTTCAGCTATATCTGGAGCAGGCAGGCAATAAAAGCGCGTTGGCCAAACAGGGCTATCTTTCGCGGCCAACCCTGTATGCCCGGTTGGCGAAGCTCGAAGAGAAGCTTGGGGTATCGCTGGATTCGGCAGAATCCCGAGCCAGCTTGCAGGTAGCGTTGCTTTGGTATCGCATGCACGGATAACTGGATCCAGCAGTTGCACCCACCACGAGGCCGGCGGAGAAACGGAGCACCCATGCCCATCCTGAACAAAGATATGACCCTGTGTATTTCGCTCTCGGGGCGTCCTTCGAATCTCGGCACGAGATTCCACAATTACCTCTACGAGGAACTCGGGCTGAACTTCATCTACAAGGCGTTTGATACCCAGGATCTGGCCGGCGCCATCGCCGGGGTTCGCGCCTTGGGCATCCGCGGTTGTGCCATCTCGATGCCGTTCAAAGAAGAGGTGATGGAGCTCGTGGATGTCATCGAGCCCTCGGCAGCGTCCATAGAATCGGTGAACACCATCGTCAATGACCAGGGTGTGCTTCGCGCGTCGAATACCGATTACGAAGCGATAGCGACGTTGATAACCCGCCACGGGCTGAACCCGAACGCCTCGGTGCTGGTCCGGGGATCCGGAGGCATGGCGAAGGCGGTCAGCGCAGCATTCCGCGACGCGGGATTCGAAAAATTGACGCTACTTGCCCGCAACGCAGCTAGTGGAAAGGAACTGGCCGCGAAGTATGGCTACCGCCATCAGGTCGGCGACCCCGAACCTGGACACGATATTTTGGTGAATGTGACCCCGTTGGGAATGGACGGTCCGCACCAGGAGGAACTGGCCTTCGAAATGCCGCATCTAGCGGCCGCAGAAACCGTCTTCGACGTGGTAGCTTTTCCGGCGCAGACACCGTTGATCCGCGCCGCAGAACAGCTGGGGAAACAGGTCATCACCGGTGCCGAGGTGATCGCCTTGCAAGCGGCGGCGCAATTTGAAAAGTACACCGGAATTCGGCTCAGCGAGGACCAGGTGCGACGCGCTTCGGAATTCTCCCGCAGCTAGTCCTTGCTGGGGCGCTGCACGGGGACACCGTAGGGTCTGCGGACATCCTCGCGAGGTTCCTTCGACCATTCGGCGATCCACGGGCCGGTGCCTTCCGAGACATCACGCACTCCCTCTTCGAGCCATTGGAAGTCACCGTCCAAGAGCTTGGCGGCAACCTGTTCGTCGCGGTGCGTAGTATTGCTCCACAGATGGCTGAAGTGCTCTTCGCAGCGTTTGGTTGCCTGTTCGCAGAATGCCTGGGCCAGGGTTTCGGCCGAGAATCTTTGAGCGGCGCCCGAATCGTGGAGCGACAAGGTCTTGGTGATCGTTGCGGACATGGCGAATAGTTCGGCGCCGATGTCCACGATGCGTCCCAGGAATACCTGCTGCTTTTCCATGCTGGCCTGCCACCTCGCCATTCCGGCAAAGGTCTGGCGTGCCAGGCGGCGTGAACTGCGTTCGATGTACCGCAGGTGCTTGGCCAGCGGCCCCTGGTCCGCAAAGGACCCCGGCACGGTACCGGCTCCGACCATCAGTTTTGGCAGCCAGCGGGCATAGAAGCCGGAGGCCTCCATGGCTGCTCGGGCCTTTTCTTCCAGTGTGGAGTCGGTCTGCGCCAATGCCCCGGCGGCTTGGAGGTGAGCGTCCACCGCCTCGCGGGCAATCAACAGGTGCATGATTTCGGTGGAGCCCTCGAAGATGCGGTTGATGCGCAGGTCGCGAAGCAGCTGCTCGGCCGGGACAGCCCGTTCGCCTCGGGCGGCCTGGGAAGCGGCGGTTTCGAAACCACGCCCACCGCGGATCTGAATGAGCTCATCGGCAATCTTGCACGCGGCTTCGGAACTGTAGAGCTTGGCGAGTGCCGCTTCGATGCGGACATCTTTCATTCCCGCATCGGCAAGGCTCGCGCTCAGTTCAAAGACCGCCTCCAGCGCGTAGGTGCTTGCCGCTATATAGGAGAGCTTGGCGGCCACCGCCTGGTGCTTGCCCACAGGGTGGCCCCATTGCACCCTGGCTGCGGACCATTCGCGAGCAATTTTTGTGGCCCATTTCCCGGCGCCCGCGCACATTGCGGGAATTGATAACCGTCCGGTGTTCAAGGTGCTCAGCGCGATTTTCAGTCCCGAGCCTTCTCTGCTCAGCCGGTTCCCCACCGGCACCTTGACGGCGGAGAAACGGGTGACACCGTTTTCAATCCCGCGTAGTCCCATAAATGCGTTGCGATTTTCCACAGTGATGCCCGGGGAGTTCGCCTCGACGACGAACGCGGTAATTCCGCCTCCGCCTGCCGGTTCGGTTCCGCAGGCCTCGTGAGGCTTCACCGCTGCCATTACCACCAGCAGGTCGGCCACAACGCCATTGGTGGTCCAGAGCTTCGAGCCTTCCAGTTGGTAGTGCGTACCGTCCTCGCTCAGCGTTGCATGCGTCCCCAAGCGCGCCGGGTCGGAGCCGACATCGTTCTCGGTCAGGAGAAAAGCGCTGATTTCCCCTGCTGCGCAGCGCGGCAGATACTCGCGTTTCTGGGCCTCCGTGCCGAAGCGCTTCACGGGCTCAGGGACACCGATGGACTGGTGCGCCGAAAGCAGCGCTCCGAGTGCGGGGGACACCGAACCGACGCGCATCAAAGCGCGCCCATAGTCGAGCAAGCTCAGTTCCAACCCGCCGTATTCCTCAGGGATTTTCATGCCGAACGCGCCCACATCCCGTAGCGCGGCAATGTATTCATCCGGTACGCGTGCCTCTTCTTCAATACCGGAAACGTTGAAACCATCCAGCACAGTTTTCAGCTCCGCAAGGAATTCTTCCCCTCGTGCCGCGGCCTTCGGTTCCGGAACTGGCATCGGGGTGATCAGCGAGAAATCTACCTCACCCATATAGAGGCCCTTGGCGAAGCTAGGCCGTTCCCAGCCTTGCTCGCGAGAAGTCTCGGCAATTTCTCGGGCTTGGGCTGCGCCGACGCTTGCGCTTGATGGTTCCGGATTCGGGCACATGGCAGATCCTTTGCACTCCAGGCGCGTTTTGCCCTGGTGGCATCTGCGCCTGTCCTTTGGTTGGCCCAAGCCTAACCCTGAATTAGCAGACAAGAAAGGGGGCATGCCTTGGCGTGCAGAGGAGGAACCACGACTCGATGGAGAAGCCGAACAACACCGATGGCTGCGGCTCAGCGGGCACCACGGAGCATGAAGCGAAAATACTGCAAGGCCTGGCCCTGGCCTTGCCGCTCGCTAGGTCAGCGGATCAAAACGTACACAGCAATGCCCGGTTTCCGGTGTGACAGGACAGGCTCGGTAGAGGGCGTCGCCGGATTCGACGACCGCCCCTAACAGCTCTCGGTTCATCAGGCATACGGTGTCCCGGTGTTGCGCCGAAAGCTGGTGGAATGGGCAATCGGTGAGGTGAATTGAACCTGCGGCATCCGTCTGTGGCAGGTAACCGCCATTTGCCAGGATCTGTTGCAGGGAGTCTTTGGAGGCCGCAATGCTCCGTCCGGTTTCGCGCGATACTTCGGCGAGTAATTCATTGACCGGCCGTTGTTCCTGTGTCGCCCGTTCGATGGCTTTTGCCATGATTTGGGCGGCCAGGGTGTATTCGCGGTGCGGGACGCTCGCCTCGATCTCCTGGGCGACCGGGGAATACAGTTTCGCGGGACGTCCCGAGCCGGGGCCGGTGTTTTCGCGCAGCTTGCGAAACTCGTAGCTCAGCAGGCCTTCCTTGACCAGCCGTTCAAGCTGAAATGACACCGTATTTCGTGGCAGTCCCAGCGCCTGCGCTACCGCATCGCGGCTGGCCGGCTCCGCGGCGCGGGAGAGATATTCGTAGATTCTCGCGCGGAGCGGATCGGCTAGTGCGGAGACCGCCTGGACCGAACGTTTACGGGGAAAGAACTGCATAAGTTAAGTGTAAATCTAAAATTGGTTTTTGTTGACTTAGAGTGTGCGGAGTTCTAAAATCAGATTAACTGCTTTTAGAAAGGAGGGGTGGACATGGCTTCGACAGCTATGAGCGCAGCGGAGGTCCGCTCGCGCACATTGGAGCATCAGGCGTTTTTGCTGCTGCGCACAATCTTTACAGTGGCCCCGATCTTGTTCGGCTTGGACAAGTTCTTCAACTTGCTCACCGACTGGACGGTTTACCTCGCACCGTTGGCCACCGACATCATTCCGGTGTCGGCCCAACAGTTCATGTACGCCGTCGGCATCGTGGAAATTGCCGCCGGCCTCTTGGTGGCTCTGCGGCCCAAACTGGGTTCTCTCGTGGTGAGCCTCTGGCTACTGGGGATCATCGTGAACTTGCTGATCCTGCCCGGGTACTTTGATGTTGCCTTGCGCGACTTCGGACTGCTGGTCGGCGCGCTGGCGCTCAATCGGCTGGCTGCGGCGCGGGCTGCGGCGCACCGATAAAACCGACTCCCAGATAAATATAGCGACCGGCTCCGTGACGGAACCGATCGCTATATCCGGGTTGGAACCGGTTACCTTGGTATCGACTAGATCTTGTTGGCGGCCTCAGAGAGCACCGCCCGCAAGATCGATTCGATTTCATCGAATTCCGGTTGCGCGATGGTTAGCGGGGGCGCAAGCTGGATGACTGGGTCTCCTCGGTCATCGGCGCGGCAGTACAACCCGGCCTCCCATAACGCAGGGGAGAGGTACTGGCGGAGCAGCCGTTCGGATTCTTCGTCGTTGAAGGTCTCCTTGGTGCTCTTGTCCTTGACCAGTTCGATCCCGTAGAAGTACCCGGCACCGCGAACGTCGCCGACGATATCCAAGTCCTTGAGTTTGTCCAGGGTCGACTTGAAGTTCTCGGCATTGTTCTTGACGTTCTGGTTGAGTCCCTCGCGCTCGAAAATGTCGAGGTTTGCCATGGCTACGGCTGCCGCCACAGGGTGGCCGCCAAAGGTGTAGCCGTGATAGAACGTGGTGTCGCCCTTGGTGAATGGCTCGAAGAGCTTGTCCGAAACCACCATGACGCCCAGGGGCGCGTAGCCGCTGGTGAGCGCCTTCGCCGAGGTGATGATATCCGGGACGTAGCCGAAGTCATTGCAAGCGAACATCGAACCGATGCGGCCGAAAGCGCAGATGGTTTCGTCTGAAACGAGTAGCACATCGTGCTCGTCGCAGATTTCGCGTACGCGATCGAAGTACCCCGGAGGCGGTGGGAAACAACCGCCGGAGTTCTGCACCGGTTCCAGGAAAACCGCCGCGACGGTGTCGGGGCCCTCGAACTCGATAGCCTCGCGGATTCTTTCCGCCGCCCACAGCCCGAAGTCCTTTTCATTGTCCGCAAACATTTCCGGTGCTCGATAGAAGTTGGTATTCGGAACCCTGAAGGTTCCCGGAACCAGCGGCTCGAAGGGTGTCTTCATATCCGGCAAGGAAGTAATCGCCAACGCACCTTGCGGAGTGCCGTGGTAGGCCAAGGCGCGTGAAATGACCTTGGTTTTTCCTGGCAGGCCCTTCATCTTGAAATGTTGCTTGGCAAGCTTAAAAGCCGATTCCACCGCTTCGCCGCCACCGGTAGTGAAAAAGACCCTGTTCAGGTCTCCCGGTGCATAGTGTGCTAACCGCTCGGCCAGGTCGATTGCGGGCTCGTGCGCGTAGGACCAAAGCGGCATGAAAGCCAACTTTTCGGCCTGTTTGGCGGCCGCCTGCGCAAGCTCGGCGCGCCCGTGTCCGGCGTTGACGACAAACAGGCCCGAGAGTCCGTCAATGTATTCCTTGCCCTGACCGTCATAGATCTTGTGCCCCTCGCCGCGGGAAATAATTGGCACATTGCCACCATTGTGAAGGCCTGAGTGGCGGGCCATATGCATCCAAAGATGATCGCGAGCTGCCTGCTGGCGATCGGTACCGCGTGGAGTTGTACTCATCGTGTTCCCCAGTTGTATTCCTGTTTTTTCAAAGAAAGGTACGTGTACGTATTCGTGCTGACGACGCCTTCGGTGCCGCGGATCTTGCTGATCACGCGCAGGAGGTCTTCATCGCTGGAACAAATGACTTCGGCCAGGATGTCGGCGCTTCCTGCGGTCACCACGCAGTAGTCCACTTCTTGAACCGCTGCGATGCGGTCCGCGGTCCCGTTGATGTCGCTTGACGCGGTAATTCCGATCATTGCTTGACGGGTGAAGCCCAGCTCCAATGGGTTGGTTACCGCCACAATTTGCATGGCTCGACTGTCCACCAATTTCTGCACGCGTTGACGTACTGCAGCTTCGCTCAGACCCACAGCTTTGCCTATCGCCGCGTAGGATCGACGGCCGTCTTCTTGCAGCTGTTCGATGATTTCCTTGGAAATCTCATCGATTACCGCCGACGCGTGGCCATTCGGTGGCATGGTCATTCGGTATCGACCTCCCAGGTCTTTCGATGCGTATTCGCCACCCAAAAGCTTCCAGCGTTTTGGGTATAGCACCGACCCTACAGCTACTGATCCAGTTGCGAAAGGGGGAAATTTTGATTGTTTCCAGCATTGGAAACACGAAATTAACAAGGATTCTTGCGTCCGACCCTTGTTTCGCCAGCGAAGAACTGACATTATGAACGTCATTGATATGTTGTGTGGCACATCACAGCCACCCAATAATTCGGACAATTCAAGTTAGGACGGATCCATGTCTCACTCGCGAGGACAACTTCCTGAAGATCCAAAGATCCGAGCTCTCGTGCAAGCGATGAGCCAGCGATCGATGTCTCGACGCGGCGTGCTGGGGGGCAGCCGGCGCACTGGGGCTTACCGGCTTGCTGGCAGCTTGCGGAACCGGAGGAACGGGCGGTGGCGGCTACGGGCCAGCGGCTACCGTCAAAGACATTTCGGAAACCGACCCCACGGTCAATTGGGCCAACTGGACCTTGTACCTGGACTACGACGACAAGGAGAAGACCTACCCCACCCTTGACCAGTTCACGAAGCAGACCGGAATCAGCGTCAATTACGTCGAAGACATCGACGGCAACGACACCTATTACGGCAAGGTGCAAGGCCAGCTCAATGCCGGCCAGGATATTGGACAGGATCTGATTACGCTCACCGACTGGATGGCGGGGCGCATCATCCGCCAGGGATACACCCAAGAGTTGGATCATGCGAACATCCCGAACATGGCCAATTTGCTGCCGAATCTCCAAAATGTCGACTTCGACCCAGGACGAAAGAATTCGCTGACCTGGCAGACCGGCTACGCCGGAATCGCGTGGAACAAGAAGAAGTTCCCGAAGGGCCTGAAGAGCGTCTCGGATCTTTGGGATCCTGCGCTCAAGGGCCGCATCACCGTGCTCGACGAAATGCGCGACACCATGGGCCTGCTGATGTTGGAGAATGGCGTTGACATCACCGGTTCGTGGGGTGAAGCGGAATTCGGGGCGGCCCTGGATGATCTGCGCAAGAATATCGGCAACGGCCAGATCCGACAGGTTAAAGGCAACTCCTACAAGGAGGACTTCATCTCCGGTGACGCGGTGGCAGGCGTTGTCTGGTCCGGGGACATCGTGCAGATGAACTTCGAAAACGACGACCAATGGGAATTCGTCATCCCGGAAGCAGGCGGAGCCCTGTGGAGCGATAACTTGATGGTTCCCATCGCTTCACCGCGAAAGAGCAATGCCGAAGAGCTCATGAACTTCTACTACGACCCGAAAGTTGCCGCGGAAGTGGCAGCCTATGTGAACTTCATCTGCCCGGTTGTCGGCGCCAAGGAAGAAATGGAAAAGATCGATCCGAGCCTGGTGGACAACCCGCTGATCTTCCCGACAGACGAAGACCTGAGCCATGCACATGTCTTCCGTTCGTTGAGTGCTGATGAGGAAAACACCCTCGGCAGTGAATTCCAAAGCGCGATTGGAGCCTAGGGGTACGTATATGTCACGCCAACGCGCCATCAATGAGCAACGAGGCCGACTTGCCCAAGCCATCGGGCAGGCGCAAGCCAGCCGGCGGGGGGTTCTTGCCGGGGCGGCATCCCTTGCGCTCGCTGGACTGCTCAGCGCCTGCGGAACCAAAGGGGCCAGCAGCGGTCCGGCACAGGCATTAACCCCGGGAATAGATATTTCGGATACCGAACAACTCGTTCGATGGGCAAACTGGACCCTGTACCTTGACTACGACGACAAGGCCAAGCACTATCCAACGCTGGAACAGTTTAAGAAGTCCAGCGGTTTGGATGTGCGCTACGTCGAAGACATCGACTCGAATGATTCCTACTACGGCAAGGTGCAGTCGCAGCTGGCCTCCGGGCAAGATATCGGCCAAGACCTGATGGTGCTCACCGACTGGATGACCGAACGGGTGATCAGGCTGGGATACGTTCAGGATCTTGATCACGCGAATATTCCGAACCTGAAGAATCTGCTTCCCAGCCTGAAAGATGTCCGCTTCGACCCGGGACGCACCAAGTCGCTGACCTGGCAGTCCGGTTACACCGGCCTGGTATGGAATAAGGAAGAGTTCCCCAAGGGGCTGCGCAACGTTGCAGACCTATGGGCTCCTGAGCTCAAGGGCCGAGTGACGCTACTCGACGAGATGCGCGATACCATCCCGCTTCTGCTCCTTGACCAGGGTATCGATATTACGGGCCAATGGGGCCAGGAAGAATTCTCCGGCGCGATCGAAATCGTGGAGAAGAATATCCAAAACGGACAGATCCGCCAGGTTAAGGGCAACTCCTATAAGCAGGACCTGATCTCAGGCGATGCCTTGGCCGGGATCGCCTACTCCGGCGATATTACGCAGTTGAACTATGAGGAGGGCAACAAGTGGGAGTTCATCATGCCCGAGCGCGGTGGATTGATCTGGTCGGATAATTTCACGGTTCCCATCGGTGCAACGCATAAGAAAAATGCTGAAAAGCTGATGGATTTCTATTACCAGCCAGATGTCGCGGCGGAGGTCGCCGCCTACGTCAACTATTTGTGCCCGGTGGTTGGCGCGCAAGAAGAAATGGAAAGAATCGACCCGGATCTGGTCAACGATCCGCTGATATTCCCAACCGAAGAATTCCTGAACAAAGCAAGCACGGAACGCGAACTGTCGGTCGAAGAAGAAAACGACTTCCAAAACCAGTTCCAAGAAGTAATTGGGGTATAGAACGTGATGAATACCAACACCGCAGAACCATCGATCAAGCAGGTGGAACTGCCGCGCAGCGAGGGCGCGGACCTGCACCTTAAAGGCATCACCAAACGCTTCGCGGAATTTATTGCGGTCAAAGACCTGGACCTCACGGTTCCCTCCGGAACATTTTTCGCCTTGCTCGGGCCTTCCGGCTGCGGCAAGTCAACCACCCTGCGCATGATCGCTGGGTTGGAAGCGCCAAGTGAAGGCGAAATTTCAATCGGTGGCAAGGACGTCACCGCGCTGCCGAGCCACCAACGCGAAGTCAACACGGTCTTCCAGTCCTATGCGCTCTTCCCGCACATGACGGTGCTGGAGAACGTGGCTTTCGGGCTGAAGCGCAAAAAAGACAAGCAAGCCATGGAGAAGGCCCGGGCCGGACTCGACATGGTGGAACTAGCGCACCTTGCAAACCGCCGCCCCGAGCAGCTATCCGGCGGACAGCAACAGCGCGTCGCCCTGGCCCGGGCACTGGTGAACCGTCCACAGGTGTTGCTGCTTGACGAGCCGCTCGGTGCCCTCGATATGAAGCTGCGCCGGCAAATGCAGATGGAACTCAAATCCATTCAAACCGAAGTCGGCCTGACCTTCATCCACGTGACACACGACCAGGAAGAGGCCATGACCATGGCGGATGTCGTCGCGGTGATGAACGAAGGGCGAATCGAACAGATGGGGGCGCCGCGCGATCTATACGAACTTCCTAAAACAGCCTTTGTGGCAAACTTCCTGGGAAAATCGAACCTTATGCGCGGAACGGTTACCGGGGAACGAGACGGACTGCTGGAAGTTGCGGCCTCCGGGCACAAGATACTCGTTGCCGTGGACCGGGCCGTGCAACACGAGGGAGAGATCGTTGTCGGAGTGCGCCCGGAGAAGCTGCACTTGAACCATGAAGCACCCACCGAGGCGACGGGGTACAACGAGCTCAGCGGTGAGGTTATCGATGTGTCGTTCACCGGAACCACCACCGAGTATCTCATTGACGTGGCTGGCATTGGACGAATCGGAACTTTCGCGCAAAACCGTGGACAACAAGCGGCGGAAGTAGGGAACACCGTGTATCTCAGCTGGGATAGCGCGCACTCCTTCGGCCTGGCCGGCGATGAACTTGTCAATGCCGGAGTTGATAAAACATGAGCAATACGGTGATGACCAAGAAAGGAAAGATCTCGGACCTGCGCAGCCGGGACGAGATCAAGGCCGAACGCCGCAAGGGACGAACCGGGGTGTACCTGGTTGTGCCCGGTATGCTGCTGCTTCTATTGTTCTTCGCAGTTCCGGTCATGGTGCTGCTGTCGATGTCGCTGTACGCGAGACCGGAAGGCGCCGGCATCGGCGAGTTCGTCCCGGCACTTGAATTCCGAAATTATGCGACCGTGCTCGAGGCATACTGGCCCGACTTATTGCGCTCCTTCGGTTTCGCGCTCATTGCCACGGTGCTGGCACTGCTGATCGGCTATCCGATGGCCTACCTCGTCGCCGTGCGCTTGCGCCAGCATGGCTTGCTTCAAGGCATCTTGCTGGTCTTGCTGATTGCGCCGTTCTTCTCCAGCTTCATTCTGCGTACCCAGGCGTGGAAACAAATCCTGGCCGATGAAGGTTTCGTGGCGCAAACATTGAAATTCCTTGCGATCCTGCCCGCGGAAGCGCACCTGACCGCCACCCCATTTGCCGTGGTGGCCGGTTTGACCTATAACTTCCTGCCCTTCATGGTGCTTCCGATCTATGCGAACCTCGGCCGTTTGGATACGAGACTGTTGGAAGCCTCCGGGGATCTTTATGCCGGGCCGATGACCTCGTTCTTTCGGGTGACGCTGCCGTTGTCCGCGCCGGGTGTGTTCGCCGGCACGCTCTTGACCTTCATCCCGGCGGCCGGCGACTACGTGAATGCCGCGCTGCTGGGCAACAACCGAAACACCACGATGATCGGACAAGTCATCGATTCACGATTCTTCCGGGTCATCGACTATCCGGGAGCCGCGGCGCTGAGCTTCGTGCTGATGCTCTCGATCTTGGTGCTGGTCACGATCTATATCCGGCGTTTCGGAACCAAGGAATTGATGTAGGAGGCAATGATGAAACAAAAAATAGGGCGCTGGATCATTCCCGCCATTGCTGGACTGGCTTTCATCTACCTGCTGGTTCCGATCGCGTACATCTTCGTCTTCTCATTCAATGATGCGGGACGTACGAACCTTGAATGGCGCGGATTTACCCTGGACAACTGGCAGAACCCCTGCGGTGCGCCGGCCGTTTGCGAATCCTTGGTCAATTCCTTGCAGATCGGCGTGGTTGCCACGCTCGTGTCCACCGCGCTGGGTACCTGCATTGCCATCGGCCTGGTGCGCTACAAGTTCCGTTTCCGCAAGCTGACCGACGTGCTGATCATTCTTCCCCTGGCAACCCCGGAAGTTGTTCTCGGCGCTTCGCTCCTGGCACAGTTCCTGAACCTGGGGTGGGAGTTGGGATACACCACGATCGTGATCGCACATTCGGTGTTCTGCATGTCCTTTGTGATCGTGACTGTTCGGGCGCGAGTCTCTTCGCTGGATCCGCGTCTGGAAGAAGCAGCAGCTGACCTGTACTCCACCCCACGGGCCGCCTTCTTGAAGGTCACCTTCCCGTTGTTGGTGCCCGGCATCGTTGCGGCAGCGCTGCTGTCCTTCGCGATGAGTTTTGACGATTTCATCATCACGAACTTCAACTCCGGAACGTTCCAGACCTTCCCGAAGTTCATTTATGTTGCGGCAACGCGTGGCATTCCGGCCCAGGCTAACGTCATCGGTTCGGCAATGTTCATCACCGCGTTGCTGGTAGTAGTCATTGGACAGGTGATGGCCTATCGAAAGCGGAAACGTCTAGCGCAGGTTTAGCGCGGCATAAGAATGCCATAACACCCGCCAGTTCCTTCGCGTTGAGGAACTGGCGGGCTTTGCCGGTTAGGGCAAACAATTGGGACTGGATCTGCGAGAACCACCAGGCAGACCGCTGGCAACGGATTGTGCTGCGGCACTCGGTGCTATTCTCCGATTAGTTCTCGAACAGCGGTCTGAAGCATTGAGGCCCCAAGGTCTTGCGGCGTTCGCTGGGCTAGACCTTCGTGAGCATCGTGGCGCAGCGGACGAAGTCTGGCACCTCGCTGCCACTGACCTGCCGTATTGCCGGAGCAGAGCTGGCCTCGGTATCCGGCAGGGGACAGGGTAGGATTCAACCGATTAGAATATTCCCACAATGTGGTAGCGACTTACTGCGCGTGCGGTAGAGGAATGGTGTGAAAATACATGGGTGAACAGGTCGTCTGGCTTTCTGCTCAAGAGCGAAAGGCCTGGCTGGGGCTGAACACAATGATGTCATTGCTGCCCGCCGCATTAGATTCAGACCTTCAAGGCCTCGAAGGGATCACTCTCTTCGATTACCATATGCTGGCGATGCTCTCCGAGACGCCAGACCGTGAACTGACCATGACCGATCTTGCCGCCCGCACCAGCGCTTCACTGTCGCGCTTGTCCCATGTGGTGAAGAAGCTGGAGAAGCGCGGATGGGTGGTGCGTGCTCAATCTGCCGGAGACGCACGTGTGAAGATCGCCTCATTAACCAAGGAAGGTTGGGACGCGGTGGTCAAGATGGCGCCGCATCACGTCGCCACCGTCCGCGCACTTCTCCTCGAAACCTTGGATGACAAGGACGTTAAGGATCTTGCGAGGATTTCGCGCAAGGTTGTGAAGGTTTTGGACGCGGATCACTGGGTCTTAGAGGATTCCACCTCCGATTTGGCTCCCTGAGCAATCCCAGATATTCTTATAGCGCGTTAATCGCGTGTTTCGTTGTGCCGCCATTTCGGTGGAGCAGCGGGTACGCGTAGCCCGTAATACCGAATATTGCGACCATCTGAGTACGGGGAAATTGCTCAACCGGTTGCAAAGTTCACCGACTTACATACTTTAAGGCTCTTCGGTTGGTTCTCACCCAGCCTGGTTACCTTCCTAGTGTGCAGTATTAACGGTGTTTCACTGGTTGGCGGGGCTCATAACGCACTAAGTGGTGTCGTTATTTCGGTAAAGACACTGCGCGCGAGAACCGCCGAATTTTACTACTAACTAACTAAGGAGTGATCATGGCAGCTGTTTGCCAGGTAACCGGTACTACCCCGGGCTTCGGACATAGCATCTCCCACTCGCACCGTCGCAACAAGCGTCGTTTCGATCCGAACATCCAGAAGAAGCGCTACTGGGTTCCGTCCCTGCGCCGCAACGTGACCTTGACCCTTTCAGTTAAGGGCATCAAGCTCATTGACGTTCGTGGCATCGACGCTGTTGTTGCCGACATGCTTGCGAAGGGTGTGAAGCTCTAATATGGCAAAGAAGGATAAGGACGTACGTCCTATCATCAAGCTGAAGTCGACCGCCGGTACCGGATTCACTTACGTGACCCGCAAGAACCGTCGTAACGATCCAGACCGCATGGTTCTGAAGAAGTACGACCCAGTTGTCCGTAAGCACGTTGAATTCCGAGAGGAGCGCTAAGACATGGCCAAGAAGTCCAAAATCGCAAAGAACGAACAGCGCAAGGTCATCGTCGAGCGTTACGCTGAGAAGCGCCTCGAACTGAAGAAGACCTTGGTTGACCCGAACGCAACCGATGAAGCCCGCGAGGCTGCACGCGTTGGTCTGCAGAAGCTTCCACGCGATGCTTCGCCGATCCGCGTCCGCAACCGCGACTCCATCGACGGCCGTCCGCGTGGTACCTTCCAGAAGTTCGGTATCTCCCGTGTTCGCTTCCGCGACATGGCACACCGTGGTGAGCTTCCGGGCATCACCAAGTCTTCCTGGTAAGCCACAAAGTCTTACGGCTTTAGCTTTCTAGCGCGAATGCCGCCTCAATCCCGCAAGGGTGTGAGGCGGCATTCGTCTTTTAATCCGCCAGCTACTTGCGACGCGACCACCAACGCCTCGGCGTAGCCGTTTGCTGCCTCGGTTCAACATTCTGGACGGTTCGGCGTGCTGTCCAGGCCTGCACCTCGGCCTGGATATCGCGCAGTTTGGTGACCACCGGTGGACCGCCGAGTAACTGGCGGCGAGCGTCGACTATGCGCTGATTAAAATCGGCGAGGTGTTCGCGTACCGCGGCGGTAGTGGGCAGGCTATCTAGGGTCTGGTGTAGTTGTTCGTCTTCAACACGCAAGGTCAAGGCCGGCGGACCGAGACCGGAGAGCTGCTCTCGATGCATCATAGATTTTAACCTCCAGTCTGGATCGGTAGTGGCCGTGATGTGGTCAATATTCTTGCCAGCCAAGGGTAGGTTATCGAACTCTCCGCGAGCGAAAGCCTCATCCAAGGCGCTATTTGCAACTTCCCATGCTTCATCTTGGGCATAATATTGCAGGGGTGTACGCGCCGGTCCGGTGACACTTGGCTTGCCCGTTTTCTCGGCATACTCGTCTACCGGAACCGGCACATCGGAGGCGGCGGCCATTTGATAGCGGGCGGCATTCAACGCTGCGTGCTGTCCCGATTTCTCCGGTTTGCTGCTCACCCTTCCATGGTGGCATCCCCAGCACAGACCGGCAACAGGGCACGGTAGGCTGGGCTGCTGGCACCGCGATCTGCAGGGCAAGGCATAGTAGCGTTGAGCCATGAGCATTGAAGCCCGTGCCGGAACCCTGGACCGCTTAGGCTATGGAACGCCGCACCATGACGTGTACGCCAATCGAGCCCGTTGGGCTGGCCTCGGAGCAGGGAAAGCCGCCGTCGTAACCGGCGCCAATTCCGGCCTTGGATTCTTCACCAGCCTCGCACTGGCAGAAAGCGGCGCCCATGTGGTGCTCGCCTGTCGTAATGAAGCGAAGGCCGAGGTGGCCATGAAAGAGATCCAACGTCGTGTACCCCACGCGAAATTAGAGTATCTTCCCTTCGAAGCCTCATCCCTAGAATCTGCAACGGCACTTGGAAGCATTTTGCGTCATCGGGAGCTAGATATCTTAGTCGCCAATGCCGGGATGATTCGCACCCCGGCAACCCGGGTGGCCGGCAGCCTGGGATACGAGTCAACGATGAGCACAAACTTCTTGGGACACGCCCGACTAGTAGGGGAGCTCGCCGAAAATTTCCGCAGCCGGCCGATGCGTTTGATCGGCCTCGGATCGGTGTCTACGCTGTTGCTGAAAACAGACCCAAATAACTTAGCGCTGGATCACGGCTACCACGCCTATCGGGCCTACGCCCAATCCAAGGCGGCGGTTCAAGCATTCACTCTAGCCATGGACCACCGCCTGAAACAGCTTTCGTGGCCGTCGCGCGCCATCGCGGTACACCCCGGATATTCCATTTCGGGATTGACCCTCCCTGTGCCTGGAATCAACGAACCGCCCTATTTCAAGCGGGTCCGGGACCAAATGCAGGCCAGTTTCGCGCAGGGCAAACATGAAGGTTCGGTATCCCTCGTGGAAGCGGCGCTAAACCCCGGGATACCCGCAAGTCCCCGGGGGATCTATCTTGGTCCGCGGTTCCTCTCAAAAGGCGAATCTTCGCTGGCCAGACCGGCAAAAGTCACTCGACAGAAGCGGCTTATGGACCCCGTTTGGAAGATCTTTATTGAAGCGAATGGAGGGATGGATCCATTCAAAATTTGAGCTTCAGTGAACTTTCACACCATGTAACTTCACCGAATATCGGCAAAAACCGCGGATCTGTGCGCCTACTGTCGGTAATTGCTGGTAAGTTCTCTCAAGTAAGCCCGTGCGAGCGTGCGGCATCCGGCCCCCGGATTGGGGCGGCGGATCACTAGTCCAGGAGGACCACACATTGGCTATGAACCGTAGCGAACTTGTTGCCGCTGTTGCAGCTAAGACCGAAAACTCCCAGGTAGCCGTCAACGGTGTGCTGGATGCGCTGTTCGAAGTTTTCGTTGACCAGATCTCCCAGGGTGAGAAGGTTTCGATCCCAGGTTGGTTGGCCGTGGAGCGCACCGATCGTGCAGCTCGCACCGGGCGTAACCCACAGACCGGTGACGCTATCCAGATCCCAGCTGGCCACTCGGTCAAGCTGACCGCTGGTTCGAAGCTGAAGGCTGCTGTCTCCAAGAAGTAAGTCCCCAGACTTTTGCCGAGGGCCCGATTCTCTTCAAAGAATCGGGTCCTCGCATTCTTTAACGGTGAATGACACCAACCCCTTTGGGACATTGTTCTACCTAGCGTAGAATCGATCTGCAGGGTCAAATACTCCAACTGAACGGTAGCTCTTCGTGCTCAAGGACTTCGGCGCCACTCGCGTAATGCGCGGTTGGCTAGCTGCGAGCCTGTGCACCTGGACGGCATTCGCTGCGCACGCACACAGTGCGCCAACGCGAGCCTCGCTCGTGGTGATGGTTTTGATTACCTGCGTCTCGGCGGTCATCGCTACCTCCATGCTTGGCAAGAAATTCAGTTTGCCAGCTACCAGCATCGTAGTGCTGCTCAGCCAAGGGCTCTATCACCTGGCTCTGTCCGTCATGACTCACCATGCGCCGGCCGCATTGCCGATGACTCAACAACATGCCGGGCACCATCACGGTGCTGAGCTGACAGGAAATATCGCATCACAGTACGGTGCCGTGCAGTCCGATTCGATGCTCTACGCCCACATCTTGGCGGCGGTGACCAGCATTGTCGTATTGCATACCGGCGAACAGCTCTTGGCGATCATTGGTGGCCTGCTGACGTTGAGCACGGTGCGCCACATTCTGGCCCGCGCCCGAAGGCTCGTTCCAGAATTTCCGCAGGCACCAGCGACATTCATCGAACCGGTACTGAACCAAATCTCTGTCCTGCTCCGGCTTCCCGCCCGACGCGGGCCACCTTCCAACGTGTTGACCCTCTTCGCCTAAACGAATCAATACGCTTCGATCGTGCACCGAGGTGCACCGATCATTGGAAGGAAAAATCTTGAAAAACCTTACAAGCCAGCAGTCATCCCGCACGCACCTCGTGCGACTTTCGGCCGCCATGCTCGTGGCATTCTTTGCCGTGTTCAGCAGCATTAGCGCCGCTTCGGCCCACGACCAATTGATCTCCTCGGATCCTGCCAGCGGTTCGACAGTGACCGAATCACCGGAAGAAATCGACTTGGAATTCTCCGGAGTATTGCAGCAGCTTGCTGGAGCGGAAACCAGCGTGGTGGCCTTGAGCTCCGAGGACGGGACAAAGATCGCCAGCGAAGCTACGACCGAGGGCACCAACGTCACAGTGGTACCAGAGACGAATCTGAGCTCGGGAGCGTACACGTTGACCTACCGTGTCGCCTCCTCTGACGGACATCCAATCGAGGACAGCATCTCCTTCACCGTAGACGTGGCAGCGGAAGCCAGCGAGACCGCTAGCGCCTCAGCAAACAACGCGCCGGTGGAATCGGAACCCGCAGACCAGCAGCCTGAGCCGATTCAGGAACTCGGCTCACAGGTGAACCCGATTATTTGGGTCGTGCTTGGTGTGGTGATCCTCGGTGCTGCCATTGCGGTACTGGTGAAATTCACTCGCCAGAATAAGTAGGCCGCAGCGCCCCACGCGCAACAGCATCCACCTTTATGAGATCTTCGCAAGGCGAGGTGAGCCAGAGTAATACCGGCTGACCGATCGCGCGCATTTGCGCGCCCGATTCGCCGACCCTGCTGGATCAAGCCTTGCGAGCTAGCGAAAGCTGACACACCAATGAAGTATTTCAAGCTCACCGCCGCTCTTGCCGCGGCCACCACGTTACTGCTGACCGGTTGCGCTCAAGAACCCGCGAGCACAGCACCACAAAGCTCTACCGAGCAGGTGCCGGACACCCAGGCAGAAAATCTGCGAACGAATGAGACCTGGGCTAAAGCCGCCGAGCATGGCATGAGCGCCGCGTTCGGCGAATTGCGCAACGAAGGCGACTCAACGCTGGAACTGGAGTCTGTCACCGATAAAACTCACGGCACGGTGATAGAAATCCATGACACGCAGGGCCAAGGCGCCGAAGCGCGGATGGCGCAGCACGAAGGTGCATTGCTCATCAAGCCAGCCGAAGAAGTGGTTTTGGCTCCCGGCGGCACGCACTTCATGTACATGGATTTGAAGACCGAGCTGATTGCCTCGCAAACCTCCACGCTGGAACTGAACTTCAGCGATGGCTCCAGCGCTGAAGTGCAGTTCCCGATACGCAACTTCAGCGGCGCCAACGAAAGCTACCACGGGTCGTCCGAAGAGCATGCTGAACACGAGGGCCACTAGATGGGAGCGGCTAATGTCCAACCGACTAGGCGCGTAGTACTCGGTGGTTCGGCCGCCGCAGCCATTGGCGGCGTCTTTGCGGGCTTCGGCGCTGGGCGCGCTACCGCCGCCGAGAACGGTGGTGCCGAGCCAAAGGCAACCGACGCTGCGCACAACCCGCGATTCCAACCTTTCCACGGTAAATATCAAGCGGGTATCCTCACGGAACCGCAGGCTCATGCGGAATTCCTCGGATTCAACATGCACCTTGACGGGCTGGACCGCTCCGAGCGGATCGAACGGATTCGTTCGATCCTCAAAATGCTGACCGCGGACGCCCAGCGGCTGATGTCAGGTAGGGGAGTGCTTGCGGATACCGAACCGGAAATGTCGCATGCGGCAACCGATTTGACCGTGACGGTGGGAATCGGCCAAAGCATCTTGGAAGTTCTCGGGCATGACTCCGCGGTCTTGGGAAAGCTTCCGGCCTTCGCGGGAGAGAAACTCGACGCGCGCTACGGCCAGAGCGATCTGCTCATTCAATGCTGTGCTCAAGATCCGACCGTGCTGCACCATGCGGTACGTGCACTGCGTAAGAATCTACGTGGAATTACCGAACCCGCCTTTGCCCAAAGCGGTTTCATGCACGCGGCTCACCCCTTACGCCAAGGCCAGGGATTCCGAAACCTGTTCGGACAACTCGACGGGATCAACAATCCCACCGGGGAGGCGCGCGAATTAGCGGTGTTTGGCGATGCCCAGGAGCCGAGCTGGATCGCCGGCGGCACCACCTTGGTGCTTCGCCGGATCGAAATGAATCTGGACAAGTGGGACGAGGTGGATCGGGCCGGTCGCGACTTCGCTCTGGGGCGACGGCAAAGCGACGGCTCTCCGCTATCCGGGACGAAGCCAACGGATCCGGTGGATCTGCAAGCGGTCGACGGCATGGGGCTGCCTGCTGTTGCGGCTCATGCCCACGTGGCCAGAGCGAAACCGGAAACGGCTGATGAGGTACTGTGGCGCCGCGGCTATAACTACCACGAGACTCAGAGCTCGGGGTTGTTATTCGCTTCGTACCAGCGCGACCCGAGGCGCAGTTTTGTGCCGGTCCAACGCCGCCTGGCGCAAGTCGATGCGCTCAATGAATGGATTACCCACGTGGGCTCGGCGTTGTACGCAATCCTCCCCGGGGTCGCGGAAGGCAAATATTTGGGGGAAGGCCTATTCTCCCAAATTGAGCAGTAGGAGCACTACCAAGCGGGGAGGCGGTGTGAGATGCACCGCCTCACCGGCCCAAAACCACTACCCGATTCAAAGCCGGGTAAATGCAAGTGAGATGATGGAGAGGTTATGGCCACTCAAACTCCAAAGCCACCGGCGACCAGGTCGGCACCGCAGCAACCCTCCATATCGCGATATCTGCTACCGGCAATCCCGGTTATGGCGCTGGTCTTCCTCGGTGCGGCGCTATTCACCGGAATCGCCACTCCCAGCGAGCTCGCAGACCCCGGGGCCTTCGTGCGTTGGGCGTTGCCCATCTCCCGAGCGATCCACCACAGCTCCATGGCAATCACCATCGCCGCGCTCATCTTTGCCGCGGTCATACTTCCCCGCAGCACTAAGGTCCGGCGCCCCAGCGTCGAAGACGGGCGAGTAGAAGTGGGCCAGAGCCATCCGGCTTTCAACCGCGCGATGAACATTGCCGCCGGCGCTGGTGTGGTGTGGACCCTCGCGGCCGCTACCGTGCTGCTGCTGACCTTCTGGGACCTTGCCGGTGTGCCGATGAACCTCGACGCGAGCTATACCGCAGCAATTCTTGACTACATTCTGCAGTTGGCCACCGGCCGGGCCTGGGCTTGGATGATCGTCATCGCGGCGATCACCAGTTCCCTGGCCCTGGCAATTCGTTCGCACACCGGGGTGGGGCTGGCCGCGGTGTTCTCGCTCTTCGGCATTGTCCCCATGGCATTTATCGGCCACGCCGCCGGCGGAGATGACCACTACGGCGCGGTGAATTCCATTGCCCTGCACCTGCTTGCTGTGGTCATCTGGTTCGGTGGCATCGTGGTGCTGGCCTTGCTGTCGCCGACGCTGACTTCTGCCGCCCCCGGACGCTTCGAAACCCGTCCGGTGCTTGCCGGGCTGGTGCTCAGGCGTTTCTCCGCCTTGGCAACGGTCGCCATTGTCTTGATGGCGGGATCCGGTCTGGCCTCTGCAACGATCCGCATCACCGAGCCGGACCAATGGCTTTCGAGCTACGGGCTCGTGGTGATCGCCAAGGTGGGCTTGACTCTGGCACTTGGTTTCCTAGGCTTCATGCACCGCCGAAACGTCATTCCGCAACTGCTGGCCGGGAAACTCACGGCACTCAATGCGGCTTGGCGTGTGGTGCTGGCCGAATTCATCCTGATGGGCGCCACGATGTCGCTGGCTACGGTGCTGGCACGGACCGCTCCGCCCACCGATGACCAGCCCCCGGTGGAGGCCACCCCCGCACGGCTGCTGACCGGCTATGAACTTCCAGCGCCGCCGACCACTGCCAGCTGGTTCACCGTCTGGCGCCTGGATTGGCTGTGGGTTGCGGTGTGCTTCTTCCTGCTGGCCTTCTACCTCTGGGCGTTTATCATCCTGCGTCGCCGCGGAGATAAGCCAAGCTTCCCGCGGCTGTTCAGCTGGATCATCGGCTTGGTGGTGCTGTTCTACATCACCAGTGGTGCGCTGGCCGTCTATGGCAAGGTGCAGTTCTCGGTCCATATGGTCGACCACATGTCGCTGACCATGATCGCGCCGATCTTCCTGGTGCTCGGAACCCCGATCACCCTGGCCCTGCAGGTGCTTGGTTCACGAACCGATGGAACGCGTGGACCCCGCGAATGGATCTTGTGGGCGGTGCACTCGAAGTATTCGGCTGTGGTCACCCATCCGATCTTCGCCGCGGTGATGTTCGCCGGTTCGATTGTCGTTTTCTACTTCACCCCGATCCTGGAAATCGCGATGAGGTACCACGCGGGGCACGAACTGATGAACGTGCATTTCCTGCTCACCGGCTATATCTTCGCGCTGTCGCTGGTCGACGCGGACCCGATCCCCAAGCGCTACCCGTACCCGATGCGACTGATCGTGCTCCTAGCCACCGTCGCCTTCCATGCCTTCTTCGGAGTGGCGCTGATGGGCAACGAAAACCTGCTGGCTCCGGATTGGTACGGCAATATGGGGCGTACCTGGGGTGGCACCGCGATGGAGGATCAAGTGGTGGGCGCCGGGGCGATGTGGGCCATTGGAGAGGTGCCAACCTTAGTTTTGGCCATGCTCGTGGTGGTTTCCTGGCTGCGCCAAGACAAGAAGGACACCAAGCGATATGACCGCCAGGCTGACCGTGACGGAGATGCCGAACTGGCAGCCTACAACGAGATGTTTGCGAAGATGAAGCAGCAAGATGCAAAGGGAGAATATCGTGGCCGCTAAGGTATGGAAGCTGACCGCCGGAATGCTGGCCGGGGCACTGCTATTTTCCTCCTGCTCGGCTCAGGAAACGGGCACCGAAATGCCTGATGACCTCACGCACCAAAAAGCCACCGAGCAACCGAGCGAATCCGCCAAGGATCCAGCACCATCGGACTCCGCGGAAGCCGAACTGACTAAGGCGCAGGTGGTTGCCTCCACCGGTGCGGTGATGGCAGCGACCCTGGGTTTCCCGAACTCACGTCAGATCACCGCGGAAGAGCTCAAGGGCCTCGCGGTCGCCCCGACCGACACGCTGAAGGGTGTGGTCGTGCTGCCCGCGCAGTGCTCGGAACCGGTCGAAGAGCTGAACTGGTCCCCGGCGCAGCTGGGCACCGAGGTTGCGCGCACCGACTTCACCAATGAGGCGCAGAACATTGCCGGATCCATCGAAGTCGCCGAGGTGAAGAATCGCGAGAAGCTGGAGGATCACTACCGCACCGTGTTGGAGATCCGCACCGAATGCGAGAGCGTGAAACTCAATGGACCGGAATACACCGAGACGCTGAAGTTCTCCAGCCCCGGAATATCCGAGGTTGAGTCTCAGTTGTACTACACACGCACCGGAGATTCCGCGAACGCCCGCGAATCGCTGGTGCTATTGCAGAGCAAGGGAGACTATGTGGTGATGGTTTCATTCATGTCCACCGCTTCGCTGGCCGAGCAAGAATTCAACGACGTAGCCAAGACCATCATGGACACCGCGACCGCCCAGCTCTAAACGGCTTAGCATCGCTTCATACTGTTCTGCGGTGCAGGGCTAGTGGCAGATAATTGAAATCTCACTGTCGCATCTAGATAGTGAAGTCGCCTTGAAAGGACAATCATGAGTGCAACTTCCGACTCGGTACGCGCAAACTACAAGGTCAGGGCCAGCGAACTGGTGGGCCGCAACTGGCTGAATACCGGCGGAGAACAACTGAATCTCGAAGCCCTGCGCGGCAAGATTGTCCTTCTGGATTTTTGGACCTTCTGCTGCATCAACTGCCTGCATGTGCTGGACGAGCTGCGTCCGTTGGAAGCGGAGTACTCCGATGTCCTAGTCACCGTAGGCGTGCACTCGCCAAAGTTTGAGCACGAGGCAGACCCGGAGGCGCTCGCCGCCGCGGTGGAACGCTACGAAATCCACCACCCGGTGCTTGACGATCCAGAGCTTGTCACCTGGCAGGCCTACGGCGCTCGCGCCTGGCCGACGCTGGTGGTGCTCGATCCCGAGGGCTACATCGTGGCGCACCTTTCCGGGGAGGGCCATGCCCAGGGGCTGGGCTCTCTGGTCGACGAACTCGTGGCAGAGCATGAGGCCAAGGGAACCCTGCACCGCGGCGACGGACCCTACGTGGCGCCCGAGGCCCGCGAAGGGGATCTGCGTTTTCCGGGCAAGGCAATCGCCTTGGAGAACGGGAACTTCCTGGTCGGCGATTCCGGACACCACCGCCTCGTGGAGCTGGGCAATGACCTGAGCACCGTGGTGCGCACCATCGGCGCCGGGGTCAAAGGCTATGCCGATGGCGATGCGGATACCGCACAGTTCAACGAACTGCAGGGCCTGACCATACTGCCGGCGGAACTCGCCGCGAAGGTCGGCTACGACGTGATCGTCGCCGATACCGTCAACCACCGGCTGCGCTCGGTCAATTTGAGCACCGGGGCGGTCGGAACCGTTGCAGGCAATGGAGTGCAGCGCCTCTTGGACGCGGAGAACGCCCGCCAAGAGCAGCAGCCTACCGAGCTTGGCACCGACGCGTTGAACATCTCGCTGTCCTCGCCCTGGGACGTGCTCTACCACCCCTCGGGCAAGGTCATCATCGCGATGGCCGGCACGCACCAGATCTTCTCCTTCGACCCGGTCACCAGCGCGGTTGATGTCTTCGCCGGCAGCGGCCTGGAAGGCCTGTCCGACGGCAAGCCGCTCGAAGCGTGGTTTGCCCAGTCCTCGGGTTTGACCTTGGACACGAATGACGATGTGTGGATCGCCGACTCGGAGACCAGCGCCCTGCGCCGGTTGGAAATCGACGCGCAGGGCAACGCTGTCGCGGTGCACACCGCGATTGGCGCGGGACTCTTCGACTTCGGTTTCCGCGATGGCGAAGCCGAGCAGGCTCGCCTGCAGCACCCGCTGGGCGTGACCGCATTGCCAGATGGTTCGATTGCGGTGGCCGACTCCTACAATGGTGCGGTGCGCCGGTTCGACCCGGTGACCGGTATGGTTTCGACTTTGGCCAAGGGGCTGAAGGAACCTGCAGACGTGTTGCTGGACGATTCGGTGGACGGGGCCCCGGTGCTGCTGGTTGTGGAGACCAACACCCACCAGCTGATCCGCATCCCGGTTCCTGCCGAGGCGCTAGTGGTAGACGAGGGCGCGAGCCAGACCCAGCGTCCCAAGACCAAGGTGCAGTCCGGGAACCACGAGATCCTGGTGCGTTTCGCGGCGCCGAAGGGCCAGAAGCTCGATGACCGTTGGGGCGACCCGACACAGCTGAAGATCTCGGCCAGCCCCGAAGAGCTGATCCTCGAAGGTTCCGGTACCTCGGTGGGGCTGACGCGCACCTTGGTGCTGAACCCTGAAATTGCCGACGGCGTCCTGCATATCACCGCACGTGCAGCGGCCTGCGATGGCGAGCCCGGCGGCGAGATCCCAGATCATGCCGCGTGCCACCTGTACCAGCAGGATTGGGGCATCCCGGTAGAACTCGATGCCGGCGGCGATAACGAATTATTGCTTGATCTGCGCGGCGTGAACTAGCAATCATGCACTCAGCTCGGGGCGCACCAAGTATGGCTTGGTGCGCCCCGAGTATTTAAGTGACAGGAAATTGAGGAAACCTCACCAATTTTTCGGTACCCGGTCGCTAGACTGGATGCCGACGGGAGGAGTCGAAACATCTGGTGTTCGGCTAATTAATTCGTGGCAAATAAGATGTTCCGGGCACTGGAAGTGCCGAACTATCGTTTATGGGTTATCGGTGCGCTCGTTTCAAATATCGGCACCTGGATGCAACGTGTGGCCCAAGACTGGCTGGTGCTCACCGAGCTGACCGATCATGACGGGGTGGCCACCGGTATCACCACCGGCCTGCAGTTCCTGCCCATCTTGCTCCTCGGCCCCTACGCCGGCCTGGTTGCCGATCGGTATGACAAACGCAAGGTCCTGCTCGCAACCCAGACCTTTATGGGCCTCTGCGCGCTGGTGCTGGGCACCTTGGTCATCACCGGAACGGTCCAGCTGTGGCATGTCTATGTCCTTGCCACCCTGCTAGGCATCGGATCGGCCTTTGACGCCCCCGCCCGTCAGGCATTCGTCTCCGAGATTGTGCCCGGCACTCATCTGACAAACGCGGTGGCGTTGAACAGCGCCAACTTCAACCTTGCCAGGCTCGCGGGACCGGGCATTGCCGGTGCGGTGATCGCCTTGGTCGGGACCGGCCCGGCCTTCCTGCTCAACGGTTTGTCTTTCTTGGCGGTGCTGTTCTCGCTGAGCACCATGAAAGTCTCCGAACTGAGCCAGTCCAAACCCGTGGCTCGCGCCAAGGGGCAGGTGCGTGAGGGATTCAACTACGTTAAAAACCGCAAGGACCTGCTGCTGATCTTTGCCATGGCTTTTGTCATTGGCACCTTCGGGCTGAACTTCCAGATGACCAACGCGATGATGGCCGCCGAAGTGTTCGGGGTGGGCGCCGCAGAATACGGAATCCTGGGCAGCATTATGGCGGTCGGCACCTTCGCCGGCGCCTTGCTGGCGGCACGTCGCTCGAGGCCACGCTGGCGTTTCGTGATCGGTGGCGGCATCGCCTTCGGTGCGACCGCATTGCTCTCGGCGTTCATGCCGCACTATCTGCTCTTCGCCGCGAGCCTGGTCCTCGTCGGGTTGAGCGCGCTGACCTTCCTCAACAGCTGCAACACCATGGTGCAGACCTCCGTCTCGCCACAGTACCGGGCCAGAGTTCTGGCGCTTTATCTGATGGTGGTGCAAGGCGGAACGCCCCTAGGCGCCCCGCTGGTGGGTTGGCTCGCCGAGCTGCTGGGCGTGCGCGCAGCAGTGGCATTCGGCGCGGTGCTTTCGCTGCTGGTCAGCGTCGTCGCTCTGCTGGTTTGGCAGCGCTTCCGTCCCGACGCGGTGCCATTGCGCACCCAGTTCAGAGAACTCGTACCGGTTCGCAAACGACGAGGCTAATCCGGACTTATTCCTCGGTGCCTGCTACCGGAACCACGCTGACTTCGGAGGTGCTGGTGGTCAGCTGGGCGGTGAAGGAGAACTGCTCATTCACGGTCTTCTTCTCCAGCGTACCGGTACGCAGATCCTGCTCGGTCAACGACAATTTTGCGGTCACTTTCAACGGGCTGAGCACCCACGCGCCATTGTAGTAATTGACTTCAATGGTCGGGTACTTCGCGATGGACCACTCGATGGTCTCGGGGTTCACCCGTGAGGGAGTGTGATAGGCGAAGGGGCAGCCCGAAGGCATCAGCACCTGCTGCGCGGCGCATTCATTGAGGTAGGTGCGTACCTTGGAGTTGACCTGAGCAATAAATTCCTTGGTCGGCTGCGTCTTCAAGGAAATTTCCACCGGTTCCTTGGCAGGACCGGTCACCACGACTCCACGGGTGTCGGCCTCGAAGTTCTTGGTGCTGAAGCTCGCGTCGGTAATCGAGGGGTAGAACACCGGCAGGGTGCTCACCCCCTTGACCAGAGGGATCTTCTGATCATTGACGGCGACCTCGTTGACGGTATTGGCCTTGACCCGCACCGTAGGGAGCATCACCGGTTCAAAGGACCACTGGTCGAAGAACAGCCAGGACTTGCCGGTGCGGCGCAGGGTATAGGTGGATTCCTGTTCGACACCGTCGGCCTTGTACTTGGCGGTGACCGTATGCAAATCCGGGTCGTTCTCGGAAGAATCGGCCTTCTGCGCGTCGAATTCGGTAATCCCCGCTTGGGTGCGTTTGAGCACCTCACCGTCGAGTGCCACGGCGTCGCCCTGGGGAACTTGGGCTCCCATTAGGCCAAGTGCCTCGGCGCCTTCACCGGCAAGCAGATGCTTGTGCAACGACTCGACCGCGTGCTCTGCTGAGAACAGCGTGCGGTTGGCAACGAGGGCGCTAGTTACCGCCAGTGCAACGATGATGATGGCCGCAGTTGCCCAGCGCAGGGCGAGGCGCGGCACGGAGATACGAGATTTCATTATTAATCAGGCTAGCGGGTTTCCGTTCAGAGGTTGTAACTCAACGGCGGCGGCGTCGGCGTTTTGTGCCGAACATTCCGCGGAGCATTTCGCGCCCCACCATTTTCGCCGCGTCCATTGCGAAGTCCATCAGCGGGTTGACTTGATTGTTTGAAGAATCGTTGGGGCGCTGTGGGGGCGCGGAGGATGACGACGGTGATTTTGTACGTGACGAAGACGGCGGCGTGGATTCAACCGGTGGCTGTTCCGCCGGGCTCTGCGAACTGGGCGGTACCGAAGTGGGCTTGCCAAGAATTGAATCTGCGATCCGGCGTGCTTCGGCATCGACATCTTGCGCGTCCGATGATCCGGAACCTGGCGCCGCAGCCGGGGGTGCCGACTCTGCGGCCGCCGGTTGGCCATTGAGCATCTCCATGGCCGAACGCCTATCGACCGCCGTGGCGTATTTTGCTGCCAGCTCAGAAGCCTGGATCAGCGAAGCCTGGGTTTCCGGGGACGGCGGACCGATGCGTGAGCCCGGCGAGGTGAGCTTGGTCCAAGCCACCGGCGTCGGCGCACCGCGTTCATTGAGCACGGTAATGACAGCTTCGCCAACACCGGCTTGGGTGAGAGCCTGGCGCAGGTCCAGGGGACCAGCAGGGAAAGTCTTGATAATCGCCTTGAGTGCTTCACCGTCCTTGGGCGTGAAGACGCGGACGGCATGCTGTATCCGGTTGCCGAGCTGTCCGAGGACCTCGTCGGGCAGATCCGCGGGCGATTGCGTGACAAAGAATAGGCCAACACCCTTGGATCGAATGAGGCGGACGGTCGAAATGATCGCATCGATGAAGGCCTTGGAAGCGTCTTTGAACAGCAGGTGCGCCTCGTCGAGGAAGAAGACGAGCTTTGGCTTGTCCAGATCGCCGGCTTCTGGCAAGTCATCAAAGAGATCGGCAAGCAACCACATCATGAAGGTGGAGAACAGCAGCGGCTGGCGATTCAGCGAGGGCAGTTCCAGGCAGCTGATGATGCCGTTCCCGGCCTCGTCGAAACGCAGAAAGTCATCGGTATCGAATTCGGGCTGGCCGAAGAATTTATCCAGGCCCTGTGACTGCATGATGGTCAGTCCGCGCAAGATGACTGCGGCCGTTGCGGCGGGAACTCCGCCGAGACCTTCGAGGTCCTGCTTGCCGTCATCGCTGAGCAAGAAATTAAAGACCGCTTTGAGATCCTTGAGATCGTCCAAGGGCAGCTCACGCTGGTCGGCGTAGTGGAAAACCAACTGGAGGCACTCCTCCTGCGTCTCATTGAGTTCCAAAACGCGTGCAAGCAGGATCGGGCCGAAAGAATCAATGGTGGCACGCACCGAAAGCCCGTCGGTGCCCTCGCCAAGGGTCAAGAATTCCACCGGGTTCGCTCGTGCGGTGAACTCGTGGCCAATACCTGAAAGGCGTGCGGTGAGTTTGTCGCTGGGCTCTCCCTGCTGGGCCAGACCGCCCAGGTCGCCTTTGATATCGGCTAAGAAAACCGGCACGCCCTGAGCGCTGAGCTGCTCGGCCATCACCTGCAGGGTGACGGTCTTGCCTGTGCCCGTAGCGCCGGCAATGATGCCATGGCGGTTCAGCATTCTTAAGGGAACACGAACTTGTGCCTCAGGCTCCGGCGTTCCAGCGACAATTGCAGCGCCAAGCTCCAAGCCTGCGCCGTCGAAGGCGTAACCAGCTCGAAGCTGCGTGATGATCTCCTGCGAGGTACTTTCAACCATGCACATAGCCTACGCATCGCGTGAAGCTATCGGGAGAACGGCACGTAAAAATTCGTAGAAGACTTAGAAGGGATGCAAAAGCCGCTGCATAAAGGCCTTGGTGCGATGATGCGAGGGATTACCGAGAACCTGGGCGGCCGGCCCGTGTTCGACCACAACTCCACCATCCATGAACACCACGGTATCGGCCACATCACGGGCAAAAGCCAGCTCGTGGGTGACTAGCACCATTGACCAGCCCTCCTGAGCCAACTCCTTGATCACGGTCAGCACCTCGCCGACAAGTTCCGGATCCAGGGCGCTGGTTGGCTCGTCAAAGAGCAGCAGGTCCGGCTGCAGCATCAGCGCCCGTACGATGCCCACGCGCTGCTGCTGACCGCCGGAGAGCGAAGAAGGATAAGCCGCGGCCTTCTGTGAAAGTCCGACGCGCTCCAACAGTTCATTGGCTCTAGCCATCACCTCTTCGCGGGGCCGGCGCTGCACCTGCAAGGGGCCAATGGTCACATTTTGCAGCACCGTGAGATGGGGGAACAAGTGGTGACCTTGAAAAACCATCGCTGAGCGATCGCGGAGCACCTGGGCTTTCTTGGTCGGCAGCCCAGGGACAAAATGCACCTCGGGGCCACCGGCAAATGCTACGACTCCTTGATCCGGATTTTCCAGGCCGTTTAAGCAACGCAGTGCGGTAGTTTTGCCCGAACCAGACGGTCCAATGAGTGCTACAACCTCACCGGAATGCACAGTAAAATCTATGCCGCGCAGAACCTGATTGCTGCCGAATGCCTTGTGCAGCCCGGTGACGTTGAGCAAGGGGGTGGTATTCCTAGGCGACATACTTTTCAAGCCTGCTTTCCATGCGGTCCTGGATTGCCGAAAGGATCAGGCAAATGACCCAATAGATGGCTGCCGCTTCGAGATATAGCAGCATGAATTCATAGGTGGTAGCGGCGATTTCCTGGGCGCGCCGGAACATCTCGGTCACCAGAATCATCGATGCCAACGAAGTGTCTTTAACCAGCGAAATGAAGGTGTTCGACAGCGGCGGTACTGCCACACGCGTCGCCTGCGGCAAGATGAGCCGATACAGGGTGCGCGTACGGGACATCCCAATGGTGTAACCGGCCTCCCACTGCCCACCAGGCACCGACAGGATTGCGGCGCGGATGATTTCCGCGGCATAGCCTCCGACGTTGAGGGTGAATGCCAAAATGGCCGAAGGCCAAGGATCAATGGTGACTCCCAAGGAGGGCAAGCCATAGAAGATCACGAACAATTGGACCAATAACGGGGTGCCGCGGATGATCGAAATATAACCACGGGCAATTCCGGAGACCAGCTTGTTCGCGCTGATCCGCATCAGCGCGACCATCAACGCCAACGCCAAGCCCAGGCTGAAACTGATCAAGGTCAGGGGAATGGTGGCCATTAATGCGCCGCTGACCATCGGCCACAGCGAATCCAAGGCTAGCTGCCAGAGTGAATCCATTTGTTCTCTTCCCGTCCTAGACAGCGGACACTGGCCCAAAGTGGGTCCTTGGGCCAGCTTACGTGTCGAGGTGCGACGATCGAGGCTAGTTACTTGGTGATGTCTTCGCCGAAGTACTTTTCGGAGATCTTGGTGAGGGTCCCGTCAGCCGACAATTCCTCCAATGCGGTGTTGATGGCATCGCGAAGTTCGGTCTGGTCCTTCTTCAAGGCGACGACGGTCTCGGACTTCTCCTCGGACTCGGCAGCGATCTTGATGCTGTCATCCGGGTTGGTCGTCTGCGAATCCAGGAAGGTGAGTTTGTCGTTGACCGTGGCATCAACCCGGCCCTGCTTGAGCAGCGTGACGGCCTGGGCCCAACCCTCGACCGCCTGGATCTTGGCGCCCGCATCCTTGGCATCATCGTGGAAGCTACTGGTCAGCGACTGCGCAGTGGTTTTACCGTCCAGCGAATCGAAGGAAGTGATGTCGGTGTTCTCGCTTTTGGTGACGATGACACCGCTGGAGAAGTTGTATGGCTCGGAAAGCAGGTATTTCTCAACCCGTTCCGGGGTTACGTTGACCTGGTTGGCGATGACGTCAAATCGTCCGGCTTCCAGACCGGCGAAAATGCCATCCCACTGGGTTTCTTGGAACTCGACCTCTACGCCGAGCTGATCGCCGACTGCCTCAATGACTTCAACATCAAAACCGGTCAGCTGATCGCCTTCGTGGAAGGAGAAGGGACGGTAGGTGCCTTCGGTGCCCACGGTCAGCACGCCGCTGTTTTTCACATGCTGCAGCAGGTTTTCATCCGCGGCGGGGGAGCTGGCGGAGTCTGTACTTGAGGCACCGCATGCACTCAGTGCCAGTGCGAGTACTGCCGTAATTGCCAGAAGGGGAGCTGTGCGCTTCATGATGACCTAACATTTCGAGGTGACGAGGTGTTCTCTACCCAAATCAACGGTGCTGACTTACCGGGTATTCCGTAAGATTTCCGTGAATAAACCTATGAAGCAACTGACATGTCATATATCTTCTTCTGTAATCGATCATCCTTCACGGAATCTTCCGCTAAAGCCCGAGGAGCAATGCCAGAATCATCATCATGGGGACGGCGCAGATAGTGGTGAATAACACCGTATCCTTGGCGACCGTCACACCACGCTCGTAGCGTTGCGCGGTGACAAAAATATTCTGTGCGGTGGGTAGCCCGGCCATAATGACCGCCGCGACCAGCATCCCACCGGAAAGGCCAAAGAGGTAGGCGGCGGCCAACCATGCGAGCAGTGGCTGCAGGAATAGCTTCGCAACCGAACCCAGCAATACATCTGCCCGGCGTCCGGACTTCTTTTCCAAGGGTTTGGAACCGACCAGGGAGATGCCGAATGCCATCAGCATGGCTGGAATCGACGCACCGGAAATTAGTTCGATGGGCGCCAAGACCAATTCGGGAACCTCGAATCCCGTCAGCGCCACCACTAGTCCCAGCATCGAACCGATAATCATCGGGTTCTTCGCAGTGGCAACCACCAAGGCTATCGGGGTAGTGCGATGTGTGCTGGTCGTAGCATCTAGCATGGCCAGATTGATCGGCTGGTAGAGAGCCAGCTGAAACAGGATGATGGGCGCCGCATGAGACACGTCGCCCAGCACGTACAAGGCGATGGGCAGGCCAAGATTCGCGGAGTTCACCGTGGAGGCCGACATGGCCGCCACGATTCGTTCGGCCGGTTCGCGTTTGAGCCACTTATAGGTCACCAGATGGTAAGCCAGAGCCGTCAAACCGGCAGAGATCGCGGCAACCCACATCAGCGGCCCCAGTACGGCCACCGGTTCCGACTCGGCCAAGGTGACAAACAACAGCGCCGGACTGGCGACGAAAAACGTCAGCCGGCTCAGCACATGGCGTCCCTGTTCGCCCAGCACTCCGGTGCGACCCACCAGATAACCCACCAAGATCACTATCCAGATGATTGAGAATCCTGACAGCACACCGGTCATGGAAACTCCTCGGTTCGATAAGGCGCGGGATGCCAACGCAAAACGTCGGGACACCTGAGGTGTCCCGACGTTCGGCATAATGCGAGCGGGCGACGGGAATCGAACCCGCGTATCGAGCTTGGGAAGCTAGCGCTCTACCATTGAGCTACGCCCGCAATGCTCCGGGCGGCCTAATGGCGGCCCGGGCGAAGTCCAGCTTATCCTACGAAATCGCAGGTCAGAAATCTGCGAACCGAGATGTCCGAATTTTGACCCGATCTCACTCGGCCCGTTTTTCCTTGAGCAGTTCTTCCTTCAGGATGGCCACTCCATCCGCTGGAACTTCAAAGCTCAGTTCATCTCCCGGATTCACCACGAAACCGGTTCCTTCCAACGCGCGCACAATCGTGGCACCCTGCACCTTAACTCCATAGGGGGCCATGTCGATGTAGGAGCCAGGGATACGATCCAATCCGGTAAACAGCGCGACCATTGCGGCCCCTGCCGGGTTGGTGAGCAGCATCGGCTGCGCATTCTTGTTGTCCTCGGTCACCTCTTCGCGTGAGAGGAAGTAAACCTCGGCGGTCATGAAGGCGCTGATCACGGATCCGGAAAGTTCGGGTTTGTTAAGTCCGGCCTGCAACATCATCTCGAAGTGCGTTTTGGGACGTTCGCGTTCCTTGTCCATTGGCGTTTCGACGACCATATTCGGCTGTTCGTCGGGATTGCGTCCGTCCCGCGGGGCGTTGCTGTTATCGGAGCTCATGTACTCAAGCATGTCGCGCCAAACCCGCAGGTGCAAACGCCGAATGAGGAAAATCGGCGCAAAGGCCTAAAATAGTTGAAGAGCAATCATCATCATTTCCAAGGACTGAGCATGCCTGAATTTCGCTATGAAGATCTTCTGCCAATTGGCGAGGATCAGACCCCATACCGCAAGATTTCCTCCGAGGGCGTCAAAGTTGTCGCCGGACCGGACGGCAAGAACTTCCTGCAGGTAGCCCCCGAGGCACTGGAACAGCTGGCCGAAACCGCACTGCACGATATCTCGCACTACCTGCGTCCGGCCCACCTGCAGCAGCTGCGCAACATCCTCGACGATGACGATGCCAGCCCGAACGACAAGTTCGTGGCACTGGATCTGCTGAAGAACGCAAATATCGCCGCCGGCGGCATCCTGCCCATGTGCCAGGACACCGGAACGGCAATCGTCATGGGTAAGCGCGGCCAGCGTGTGCTGACCGAAGAGCAGGACGAGATTTCGCTATCGCGCGGCATCTACAACGCGTACACCCGGCTGAACCTGCGCTACTCGCAGCTCGCCCCGATCACCACCTGGGAAGAGAAGGCCACCGGCAACAACCTGCCCGCGCAGATTGACCTGTACGCAGACACCAAGGCCTGCCACGACACCGACTACAAGTTCCTGTTCATGGCCAAGGGCGGCGGCTCCGCCAACAAGTCCTTCCTGTACCAGGAGACCAAGGCGATCCTCAACGAGAATGCGATGCTGCGGTTCCTGGATGAGAAGTTGCGTTCGCTGGGAACGGCCGCTTGCCCGCCGTACCACCTGTCCATCGTCATCGGTGGAACCAGCGCCGAGATGGCCTTGAAGACCGCCAAATACGGGTCGGCCAAATACCTTGATTCGCTGCCCACCGAGGGTGCCATGACCGGACGCGGATTCCGCGATACGGAGCTTGAAGACAAGGTGCTGGAGCTGACCCGCCACTTCGGCATCGGCGCCCAGTTCGGCGGCAAGTACTTCTGCCACGACGTGCGCGTGGTGCGCCTGCCACGCCACGGTGCCTCGCTGCCGGTGGCTATCGCGGTATCCTGCTCCGCCGACCGCCAGATGATGGCGAAGGTCACCGCCGACGGACTGTTCGTCGAGCAGCTGGAAACCGATCCGGCGCGCTTCATGCCAGATGAGAACCACCCGGCGATCGCCGCGCACGACGACGAAACCGCTGGGGTCTCCGGCACCGGCGGATCCTCCGTGGTCAAAATCGACCTGAACAAGCCCATGGATGAGATCCTGGCCGAACTGTCCAAATACCCGGTCAAGACCCGACTGTCGCTGAACGGTCCGCTGGTCGTGGCTCGCGATATCGCGCACGCCAAGATCAAGGAACGGCTGGACGCCGGCGAAGAGATGCCGCAGTACCTGAAGGACCACCCGGTCTACTACGCGGGTCCGGCGAAGACTCCCGAGGGCATGCCCTCGGGTTCCTTCGGCCCAACGACCGCCGGTCGCATGGACTCCTACGTGGATCAGTTCCAGGCAGCCGGCGGCTCGATGGTCATGCTGGCCAAGGGCAACCGCTCCGGCCAGGTCACCGAGGCCTGCAACACCCACGGCGGGTTCTACCTCGGTTCGATCGGCGGCCCGGCCGCCCGCTTGGCGCAGGACTGCATCAAGAAGGTCGAGGTCGTCGAATATGAGGAGCTTGGCATGGAAGCTATCTGGAAGATCGACGTCGAAGATTTCCCGGCGTTCATCGTTGTCGATGACAAGGGCAATGACTTCTTTGAAGCGACCATGAAGCCGACCTTCACCGGCATTCCGGTTCGCGCCAAATAGTACGCGAACGTGGCTTAAATGCTTGGGGGCTCACCGAATGGTGAGCCCCCAAGCATTTAACATATGGGTATTGAACTACTTTTCGGTGAAACCGAAACCCCAGTCGCGATACGGGGGAAGGAAACGAAGCACCAGCAGGTCGTCGTCCTTGACCGGACCTGATTCGTCCTTCTTCTTGGAAGCCGGCGGAGCGGAATCTTCTTCGACGGTTGCCGCGTTTTCCACGGTTTTCTCGCCAGCCTCTTCGCTTGCCGCTGCTTTCGCGTCGTGCAGGAATTCGTGATACTCCTCGAAGGTTTCGGCCTTCGATTCCTTCATGGCCGCGGCGTGCTCCTTGCCGATATAACGCACATGCCATGGCTCGTACTTATAGCCGGTGATCTCTTCCATGCCTTCCGGATAGCGAATGATCAATCCGTAGTCCACCGCATGCTCGGCAACCCACATGCCGGCGTTCGTTAGGCCGAAAGATTCTTTGAGATCGGTGCTGCCGCCGATGCTTCCAACATCTGCGGCCAAGCCAAGCTGGTGCTCGCTGGTTCCTGGGCGTGCAGAAATGCGTTCGGCATAGGCCGTACCGTATTTGGCCTGGTACTGGTTGAAGAGCACCGCTTGGCGTCCATAGGATCGGTAGGCGCTCAAAAGCTTGATGGGGTGACCGGACTTGCGTGCCCCGGCAATCAAAGCCTCAACGGCCTCGGCCGCTTCGGGGCGCAGCTTATGGGAAGTTCCCGCGACATCCACCAGCTTCTTTGGCGTGTAATCGGCAGGGGAGAGCTGGGTGTCGGGATTGATCAACGCGAGGAAGCTTGCGGCATCGGTAAACTCTCCAGCCTCGACTACTGGCAGCGCTTCGGGAGCCGCATGAGCTGCCACGCTGCCAGAGAGCACAACAACGCCCGCCAAAACGGCACTAGTGACTGCTGAAGCCAAGCGCATGAAACGTACCTTCTGTTGTGGATCGGCGAATGGGACACAAGTCCCTAGACCACGATAGCCTCAAATCCTCTATAAACTATGGGAATTTGAGCAGAACCACATGTTTCGATGTCACCGGGTTCACCCGGTGCACAGCACAGTGTCCGCGAGAATGACCGGTAGCATCAAGGAGACGAATCAAGAGTCTTGCTTCGCGCATAAGATCCGCACCTAGCCCCAATCATGCAAGGAACTCGATCTAGTTGAATAAGAACGAACTCAAGGCCGATGGGTTCACCGGTTTTCGGCCCTTTAAGGCGCTGGAGACGAACCGTGTGCCACAGCGTCAGGGCATCTTTGCGGTCTTGCGCCCCGCGGATTTCGAACCGCGTTTCCTGGCGCGCAGCGGCGCCGGAATATTCAAGAAGAAAAACCCTTCGCTGCCGATTGAAGACTTGAAAGCCCGCTGGGTCCAGGAGGCGGACATCTTGTATATCGGAAAGGCCAGCCCGGGCAGCCAAGGAAATCGCGGCCTCCGCATACAACTGAAAGAGATCATCGATTTTGGGGCGGGCAAACCCCCGGGGCACTGGGACAGCCGTTTGCTCTGGCAACTTGCGGGCTCCGGGAAGCTCATCATTGCCTGGAAGGAACTACCAGCCGAAGACCTGAACCAGGCTCTGGCCAACTATCAAGCGAAGTTCCTTGCGCACTATGGCCAGCTACCCTACGCGAATATCGTTCAAACGCGCGCCTAGGGTGAGCGATTCAGCAGATTCGGGAATAGTTTGCCCTAAAAACGCTACTTTTTGGGTTTCCTACTGCGACTTACAGGGATGAACAGGATAAATTTAGTTACGTGTTGTATTCAGATCGTGATATTCGTCGAGAAATTGTATCCGGTGAAATTGGCTTAGAGCCGTTTGACCCTGAGATGGTGCAGCCCGCATCGGTTGATGTGCGCTTGGACAGATTCTTTAGGCTCTTTGATAATCACAAGTACGCTCATATCGATCCGGAACAGGATCAGAATGAGCTGACCCGGCTTGTTGAGGTCGCCCCGGACGAACCCTTCATCTTGCACCCGGGAGAATTCGTGCTGGGATCCACCTATGAGGCGGTGACTCTTGGCCATGGAGTTGCTGCGCGGCTCGAAGGCAAGAGCTCCTTGGGCCGCCTGGGTCTGCTGACGCACTCAACCGCGGGATTTATCGATCCGGGTTTCTCCGGTCACGTAACCCTAGAGCTGTCGAATATGGCAACACTGCCGATCAAGCTTTGGCCGGGATCGAAGATCGGGCAGCTGTGCTTCTTCAAGCTGACTTCGGATACCGAACACCCCTACGGCTCGGGTCCATACGGGAATCGCTACCAGGGGCAGCGCGGGCCGACCGCTTCACGTAGCCACCTGAATTTCCACCGCACCACTATCGAAGAATAAGTCCCGAGTTCCCCGCGCGCTGTTCTAGGGCAGGCTGCCCGGATAGGCCTTCGAGGTGTGGTTGCTCCTTAGCGCTAAGGAGCAACCACACCATCGCCATTTAAAGCATCAGGGCGCTTCCGCCGAGCCAAGAGCCGATGGCGAAGGTGACGACCAATGCCGTGGCCCCACCGATCAGCACGCGCAGCGTTGGGCGTAGCACCGGTGCGCCACCGAGCTTGGCACCTAAGATGCCGGTGACCGCCAGCGCGAGCAACACCGCGGCAAAGGTCACCGGAATCTTCAGTGGCCCAGGCAGCAGGACGGCGGTGGCAAAAGGCAGGACCGCACCGCTGAGGAAAGCAATAGCCGAGGCGATGGCCGCGTGCCACGGACTGAGCACCTCATCCGGATCAAGATTCAATTCGGCATCCAAATGGGCTCTGAGCACATCGTGCTCGGTCAGCTCAACGGCAACCTGTGCCGCGGTGCGGGCGCTCAGCCCCTTGTCCCGGTAGAGCTGGGTCAGCTCTTCGAGCTCGGCTTGGGGCGTGTCGCGCAGTTCGGCCTGCTCCTTCTCGATCAGCGCCCGCTGAGAATCTGCGGCGCTGGCGACCGACACATATTCACCGAGAGCCATGGAGATGGCTCCACCAATCACGGCTGCGGCGCCGGCGGTGAGGATCGGAGCGTTGGCGGTCGTGGCACCGGCAACACCGACGACCACGGCGGCAACCGAAACGATTCCATCATTTGCCCCGAGGACTCCCGCGCGTAACCAATTGAGCCGTTCGGCCACCCCCGAATCATGCGGCTCGACACCGTGCTCGGTATTTTCTGCGTTCATGAGCGACAGTCAATCACTAGTGCACCGGGCTTAGCCAGCAGGAGAAGATTTACGGCATTCGCGTTTCTAGCTGCCCGGTGTTTTGTGAGGCGAGCGGATCGGCAGCAGCAACAACAGGCCTAGCAGAAGCACCACTAAAATTCCCAGGATTCCATAACGTTGTGCCTGACCGCTCTCCACCAAGGGGGTGGCAAGGGCAATGGACAGTCCAAAGAGCGTCGGAGCAAGGAAGGAGACCGCACGTCCGGTGGTCGCGTAGAGACCGAAAAGTTCGCCCTCTCGCCCTTCGGGGATCATCCGGGACAGGTAGGAGCGCGAGGCCGACTGGGCCGGTCCCACGAATAGGGTGAGCAGCAGTCCGAAGATCCAGAATCCTGAGGCACCGGGGGAGAAGAACACCCCGGCCCCGGCAATCAGCAAGCCAATGAGCGAACCGGTGATTACCGCCTTCGGTCCAATCACGTCATCGAGGCGACCGCCTATTACCGCGCCGAGCGCGGCGACCATATTGCCCACAATTGCGAAGATGATGACCTCGGTGAGCGTAAAACCGAAGGTTCCGGCGGCAATCACGCCGCCGAAGGTAAAGATCGCGCTGAGCCCATCGCGGAAAACGGCCGAGGAGCCTAGGAAGAAGAGCAGATTGCGGTCTTCATGCCACAGGCCCACGATGCGGCCCCACAACACCTTGTAGGACTGCGACAACGGAATCTTCGTTGACACCGTCGAGGTGCTTTCGGGGATGACGAAGAATAGCGGCAGCGCAAAGATCAGGCACCACAGTGCGCTGAACACCGCGACCCACCGCAAGTTCAGCGAGTCGGCGGTATTCGCTCCGGGCCAGTCGACGATTGGCTGGACGAATCCGAAGAGCACCAGGGCCAGCGCCAGAATTCCGCCGACATACCCCATGCCCCAGCCGAAGCCGGAGACCTTGCCAACGGTGGCGCGCGTGGAAATCTGGTTCAGGACCGCGTTGTAGTTCACCCCGGCGAATTCAGAGAACAGCGACAAGGCCGCAATGATCCCGACACCAAAGAGCAGGTAGTTCGGATCGGGGTAAACGAAGAAGCCGGCGGCGCAGACCAGCACAAGCAGCAAGGTATTAACGATGATCCAGAGTTTGCGCCGCCCGGCGGCGTCCGCCCGGAGCCCGGTCACCGGAACGAGCAAGGCGATCAGCAAGCCTGCGATGGATAGGGCTTGCGAGAGGACCAGCGATGAATGGTCGGTATCACCGAAAAGTTCACTGGTCAGATACACGGTGAACACGAAGGTGATCATCACTGCGTTGATCGCCGCCTGGCCCCAATCCCAACTTGCCCAAGCCCAGGTGTACTTATTGAGCCACTTGCCACCGTGTTGGTCTACCACCGGTTCAATATTCGATCCCATGTGGGCATCGTACAGGTTTGCGGTGATCAGAAAATGAATTAGCACATGCATATGCCAGTGTCGGAATTCATCATGTTGTTCTCCGGTGGCGCAATTACTCCCCGAAGCGCTCAACAGTGCATAAAATCCCCTCTGGACTGATAAAATTGCGTAGCGGACATTTTCTGTTCGTCGGACTCTGGCCCCTTGTTCAGTCGACAGAGGAGACGTGTGTTAATAATTCTCATTGCACTCTTTGCAACGGCGACGTTGTCCCCAATGCTGTTCCGGGCGCTCAAAAGAAACGCCTTCTATGTAGTGGCAATTGTTCCCGCAGTGGGTTTTATCTGGCTCATCACACGCATGCCGGCCGTCCTGGCAGCAGACCCGACCTTGTCATCCGGGGCCCCGAACGCGCCACCTTCTTTGAGCATCGACTGGATCCCGGGCCTGAATATCGGGCTGAACTTCCGCATGGATGCGCTAGCCGCAAGCCTGCTGCTGCTGATCCTCGGCGTTGGCGCACTCGTGCTGATCTACTGCGGACGCTACTTCAAGAACGATGACCCGCAAATCGGTGGCTTCGCCGCCAAGATGGTCGCCTTCGCCGGCGCCATGACCGGCCTGGTGACCGCCGACGACGTCATCATCATGTTCATCTTCTGGGAAATCACCTCGGTGCTTTCCTACCTGCTCATCGGCTTCAGCCAGCACCTGATCACCGCGCGACGCTCGGCAATGAACGCGCTGATCGTAACCACCTTCGGTGGATTGGCCATGCTCGCCGGGCTGCTGATGCTTGGCGCTCAAACCGGCAGCTACCGGCTCTCCGAGTGGATCGCGCAGTCCGAACAGCTGGTCTCCACCGGAATGTTCGTTGACGTGGCAATCGCCTTGATCCTGCTCGGAGCCATCTCCAAATCCGCGCTGGTTCCCTTCCACTTCTGGCTGCCCGGAGCGATGGCCGCACCGACCCCGGTTTCCGCCTATCTTCACGCCGCGGCCATGGTCAAGGCCGGGGTATACCTCATCGCCCGACTGGCCCCGGGCTTTTCCGAAACTGCTTTTTGGGTGCCGCTCACCGTAGGCATTGGCGTGCTGACCATGCTGATCGGCGGTTACCGCGCGCTGAAACAGTATGACCTGAAACTGATCCTTGCCTTCGGCACCGTCTCGCAGCTTGGCTTCATCATTGCGATCTTCGGCTTCGGCACCGCCGAAGCCGCCTTCGCCGCGCTGGCATTGACGCTGGCACATGGCTTGTTCAAGGCCACCTTGTTCCTCACCGTGGGCATCATCGACCACAACACCGGTACCCGTGATATCCGCAAGCTCTCCGGACTGCGGCGCAGCATGCCGATCCTGGCGCTGATCGCCGCTATCGCCGTCGCGTCGATGGCGGGGATCCCGCCATTGTTCGGATTCGTCGCCAAGGAGGCGGTCTACGAGGCCGCCTTGCACCTGGACACCGGCTGGGGGACGTTCGCGCTGATCGGGCTGGTTCTGGGCGCCGCGCTGACCATGGCCTATTCCTTGCGCTTCCTCATCGGGGCCTTCGGCGTGAAACCGAAGATCGCCGGCGAGACCACGTATAAGCGTCCCTCGCTGATCTTCCTGAGCCCCCTGCTGGTGTTGACCTTGTGCACCCTGGCGCTGGGCCTCTACCCGAAATTCATCGAACCGCTGATCGCCCACTGGTCGCTCCTGCAGGGCGGACCGGGGCAGATGCATCTAATGCTTTTCGCCGGGTTCAACCCGGCCTTGGGACTGAGCGCCATCTCGGTGGCCATCGGTATTTTGTTCTTCTGGCTGCGCAAGCGCACCGATACCGGAGCGCCGTTGCGGCGCAGCGTGATTTCCGCCGAGGAAGTCTACCGCGGGAGCATCAACGTGCTGGACCGTGTCGCCATTTGGACCACCGGTCGTACCCAGCGTGGTTCGCTGTCCTTCTACCTGGGCGTGATCCTCATGGTCGTGCTCATCTTGCCGCTGTCCATCGCGTTGACCGTCGAAACTCCGTGGCCCACCAACTGGGTCATTGCCGATCATCCGGCCCAGCTGGTCATCGGCGCGATCATCATCACCGGTTGCGTGATCGCGATCGTGGCGCCGAAGCGTTTCATGGCGGTGCTGATGGTCTCGGTGACCGGCTACGGGATGGTTGCCATCTTCGCGCTGCAGGGCGCCCCGGATCTGGCGCTCACCCAGCTGTTGGTGGAAACCATCGTGCTGGTCTCCTTCGTGCTGGCGCTGCGCGCCCTGCCCAAACGCCTCTGGGTTGGCCTGACCGAGATCAATTGGGGCCGCGCGGTGCTCGCCATCGCGCTGGCGATCATGGTGGTGTATATCGCTATCGCGATGATGGCCGCACGCACCGAAGCCCCGATCTCGCTGGCCTACCCGGATCTGGCCTACTACGAGGGCTTCGGCGAGAACATCGTGAACGTGACGCTGGTGGACATCCGCGTCTGGGATACCTTCGGCGAGATCACCGTGCTGGCGGCTGCGGCCACGGGCGTGGCCTCGCTGATCTTCGCCGGCCGGAGCTTCGGGCAGCGCGTGCGCGCCCATCATGTAGCACCGGGAAGCATCGACCGCGGCTCCGAAGCCATGGGCGACCAGCGGAGCAAGGAAGTTGGGCTGCGCGTGGCCCGGCGTTTCGCCAGCTCCAGCAACCAGGACTGGCTGATGGCCGGCAACACGCTGGTGGCCGAACGGCGTTCGATCATTTTCGAGATTGTCACCCGGCTGGTATTCCACACGGTGCTGCTGCTCAGCGTCTATGCGCTGATCGCCGGGCACAACGCCCCCGGCGGGGGATTCGCCGGCGGGCTGATCGCGGGGCTGGCCTTGACCATCCGCTACCTTGCCGGCGGACGCGTGGAGCTCTCCGAATCGATGCGTGTCGCACCTGGCATGCTGATCGGTGGCGGCTTGGCCCTGGCCGGAATTGCCGGAGTGATTCCGGTGCTTTTCGGCGACCCGATCTTCACCACCTACGTATGGGAATTCTGGCTGCCGGTCTTTGGCGAACATAAGTTCGTCACCTCAACGATTTTCGATATTGGAGTGTATCTGGTGGTCCTTGGCCTCGTACAGGACGTCCTGCGCTCCCTGGGTAGCGAAATCGATGAGCTCTCCGAGGGGCGCTCACCGATCGAACAACACGATGTCACCCACGCCACGGCTTCGGGGGTAGGACGATGAGCGTGAATATTACCTTCCTGGTGATTACCGGCGTGCTGCTGGCCGCCGGATTCTATCTGGTACTGGAACGTACCCTGACCCGCGTGCTGCTTGGCATCATGCTCTTGGGCAACGGGGTGAACCTGCTGATCCTGACCAGCGGCGGACGCCGCGGGGTGGCGCCGCTGTTCGATTCGAGCATTGCCCCGGAGGAGTACTCCGATCCGTTGCCGCAGGCCTTGATCCTCACCGCCATCGTGATCACCTTCGCGGTGACCGCGTTCCTGCTCGCGATGATCTATCGTTCCTGGGCGCTGACCAGCGCCGATGTGGTTGCCGACGATACCGAGGATATTAAGGTTTCGCAGTCCACCGCATATGACGAAGAAGAAGATTCGCCGGTAGCCGAGGACACGACAGAATTCGTCGATGAAGAAGGCCGACCGATTAGAGAAGGGGAAGAGTAACCATGGAATTTCTCGAACTCTCCCCGCTGGCTGTTCTGCTGCCGATATTCGGTGCCGGCGCAGCGTTCCTGGCGCGCCGCCGCCTCCGTGTCCAGCGGCTGATCACGATCGGCATCCTCTGCCTGACGCTGGTTCTCGAAGCCGGCATGGTGGCAGCGGTGTGGGGCGGCGAAAGCTATGCCATCCATATTGGCGGCTGGGACTCGCCGTTCGGCATTGCGCTGATGGTCGACGGCTTCAGCTCCTTCATGCTGCTGATTTCGACCGTGGTGTCCCTCGCGGTGCTGTTCTACGCGACCAGCCAGGGCCTGGCCGATGGGGACGAACCGGGGCCGGTATCGGTCTTCCACCCGGCCTACCTGATTCTGCTCGCCGGCGTGTCCAACGCTTTCCTCGCCGCGGATCTATTCAACCTGTATGTCGGCTTCGAAATCCTGCTGACCGCCAGCTACGTGCTGCTGACCCTCGGCGGTACCGCCGAACGCATCCGCGCCGGAACCACCTATGTGGTGGTTTCGGTGGTGTCCTCGGTGATCTTCCTGATGGCGATCGCAATGATCTATGCCGCCACAGGTACCGTGAACATGGCAGACCTGGCGGTGAAGCTGCCCGAACTGGACCAAGGCCCGCACCTGATCCTGCACGTGCTGCTGCTTATTGCTTTCGGCATCAAGGCCGCCGTTTTCCCGCTCTCACTCTGGCTTCCGGACTCCTATCCAACGGCTCCGGCCCCGGTCACCGCGGTATTCGCCGGGCTGCTGACCAAGGTCGGGGTGTACGCGATCATCCGTACCGAAACGCTGTTGTTCCCCGGCGGGACGGTTAACGCCGCGCTGCTGGTGGTTGCGGCATTGACCATGGTCATCGGTATTCTCGGTGCGCTGGCCCAGACGGACCTCAAACGTATGCTTTCGTTCACGCTAACCAGCCACATCGGCTACCTGATCTTCGGTGTTGCCGTCGGCGGACCGCTGGCCATCGCCGCCACCATCTACTACGTGGGCCACCACATCATCGTGCAGACCTCGCTATTCATGGTTGCCGGGCTCATCGAACGCCGAGCAGGCAGCGCGAACGTGACCAAACTCGGCTCGCTGGCCAAGCTGTCTCCGATGCTTGCCGTGCTCTTCTTCATTCCGGCCATCAACCTCGGCGGCATCCCGCCCTTCTCCGGATTCCTCGGGAAGTTCGGGCTGTTGCATGCGGCGTCGTCCGAGGCAGACGCCTTGACTTGGGTGGTCATCGGCGCCGGGCTGCTGACCAGTTTGCTGACCCTGCTTGCGATTATTCGTGTGTGGGCGCGTATGTTCTGGCGCCGTGCGGCGGATGCCGAGGTGCCGAACGCGCAATTGATCGCAGAATCGACGCGGGTTCTGGAACATGCCGCGGCAGGCGGCGCCGAGTCCCCGCATCTGGGCAGGAAGCTTGCCCGCGAGTTGGAATCCGAGTCCCTGCCTTGGGGGATGCGCTACGCGACCGGTTCGCTCGTTGCCGCAGGTATCGCGCTGACCATTTTCGCCGGGCCGATCTTCGCCTTCTGTGAACGCGTGGCGGCCGAATTGATTGCACGTGAACCATTCATCAACGCAGTACTACCGTTGAGTTAGGAGGAAAGGCGCATGAAGGACAAGAACCTCAAACATCGTGACCAGCGCATCGATGATGCGCTGGATACCTCCGGTGTCCGTCACCGTGCCACCTTCAAGCAGGAGTGGCCGTTGCTCCTGCTGCTCATCTTCGTATGGGGTGCACTGTGGCAGGACTTCTCGGCCGGGAATCTATTGTTTGGCGCGATTATTTCGATCGTCATCGTGAATCTATTCCCGCTGCCGCCGGTGGTGCTTCCCGGACGAATAAACCTTTGGTATTGCCTGAAGCTCTTCGCGTGGTTCCTGATGCAGGTATTCGTCGCCAGCGGCCATGTGGCGCGAGTTGCGATAGTACGCCGTAAGAAGGCACGCAGCGCGGTGATCGCAGTGCCGCTGCGCACCGAATCTGACTTGGTAGTGATGACCGTGGGCCATGTGCTGACCCTGATCCCAGGTTCCTTCGTGGTGGACGTGGACCGCAGCAGTTCCACCTTGTACCTGCACTATCTCGATGTGAATAGCGATGCGGATGTGGAAAAGGCGCGAGCGAATATCCACGACATTGAACGCCGGTTGATCATGGCCATCGGAAGCCCCGATGAATACGAGGCGATCAAGAATGAATGCGGTCCGGATTTCTCCAGCAGGAAGCCCAAGAAATGATTGAAATAGCTGTATGGATTGGCGGAGTGATGTTGGCGCTGGCCTCTATCGCTTGCCTGTGGCGGGTTTTCAAGGGCCCCTCGATTCTTGACCGGGTGCTCGCTCTCGACGTCATGCTGTTGATCATTTCCAGTGCGCTGTGCCTAGACATGGCGCTGAACCGGCACACCGATTACCTGCTGTTCACGGTGGTTGCCTGCACCTTGGGATTCATCGGCTCGGTTACCGTCTCGCGGTTCGTATCGGATCAGAGGAACGCCTAATGGACACGTTCTTAGAAGCACTCGCTGCGCTCTTGCTGGTACTTGGTTCCCTGATGTCGCTGATCGCCGGAATCGGTTTAATTACCTTCCCGGATCTGCTTTCACGCATGCACGCGGCCACCAAACCACAAGTATTGGGCTTCCTGCTGCTCTTCGCCGGACTCATCATCCACTTGCGCAGCTGGGGACTGATCCCGGTCTTTGCTTTGGCCTGGGGATTGCAGCTGCTGACTGCCCCGGTATCGGCGCACATGATTGGCCGCGCCGGATATCGCACGAAGCACGTGGCGAAAGAAACCTTGCATGTTGATGAACTAAAACAGGTCATTAGCAATCATTCGCAGACGACCGGAACCACCGCAGCGGTGCCGCCAGCGAAACCTGCACAGAACGACGAGCCCGAGAGCACCTAGCTGCTGGTTAAACTTTGGTGGGGCAGGCCAAATGGCCTGCCCCACCAAAGGAATTCGGCAATGTTACTTGCTGAACTTCTTCATGGCCTTGTTGGTGCCGCGATCAGCCAGCACCTGGATAATCGATGCGACCACGGCGGAGAAAATGGCGAACCCCAAAGCCTGGCGCATACTCGCTTCCGCGGCTGCTTCCTTGCCGTGACGTGGCGCGTCGTTTCCGGTGAAGCCTTTCCAGACCTTGTCGACCAGTCGGCTTCCAAGCATTCCCGCTCCCATTGAAATTCCAAGGGTAACAAGCTTCTGCACTGAGTTCATGAGGACCTCGCATTCGCGTCGTAAGGTTTCGTTCTGTAGCCCAGCATACCTGCGGTATGGTGGTTGAGCAGTAATCATTCCGACAGGGGAGCGTCATGCCGTTCGCGGTGCAAGACGCTGAGAGTGCGATAGATCGCAGACCCTCGAACCTGCCCCGGCTAGTACCGGCGAAGGAAGTCGAGCATCTCGGATGCGGATCATGGCGCGCGATTAAACGCCCACCGGTCCGTGCATCTCCCCTCCTTACATAGGAGGACAAACCTTATGAACGTTGCACCAGCAACTAACCGTGCCAGCTGGCGCGTGGTCGACATCGTTGTGGCCTCGGTAATCGCGGTCGCCTCGGGCGTTATCTTTTGGGCTTGGAACGCCGGATACGGATTGGTCAGCCTTGCTTTCGTGGCTTTCCCACCGGCAAGCGCCTTCGTATCTGGCATGTGGCTTTTTCCCGCGGTGCTCGGTGCGTTGATTATCCGGAAACCCGGTGCCGCGCTGTATTGCGAGATCCTCGCCGCCGTCATCTCAGCCTTGCTAGGTTCCCAATGGGGATTAGCGGTGCTGTTCTCCGGCCTGATCCAGGGGCTCGGAGCCGAGGTGGTCTTTGCCGCAGTGAGGTACCGCCGGTGGAACCTGCCGGTGGCACTGCTTGCGGGATTCATGTCGGGAATTTTCGGCGGAATCGGCGAAGCCTACCTGCTGGGTTACTTCGCTGAGTACACCGAGGCGATGAAGCTGTTCCACGTAGTTGCCATGGGCATTTCCGGCCTAGTTATTGCCGGACTTCTCTCGTGGTTGGCAACCCGTGCTCTGGCGAAGACCGGTGCTCTGGGAGCATTGGCTAGCCGTTCGGCACACCTTGAAGGTTCGCTGCGCAGTGCCTGAATTGAGTTCTTCGACTACCGAAGCCACCCCCGGGCACCTCGGCGGTGGCGGCTTTGAGATCACGGCCGACAACTTTGGCTGGCACCATGCCGAACGTCCATTGCCGGCGCTCAGCGGACTGGACGTGCATATTCCTGCCGGGCAAAAGGTCCTGCTGCTAGGCCCATCCGGCGCCGGTAAATCAACGCTCTTGCACGCCTTGGCTGGAGTTCTTGAGATCGACGAACGGCAGCAGGCGACCGGCAAACTGCAGATTCAGCGACGAGATGCCTTCGCCCGAAGCTTCCCGGTCGGGCTGATGCAGCAAGACCCCGAAACACAGATCGTGCAGAGCCGGGTCGGTGACGATGTCGCCTTCGGCGCGGAGAATCTTGGAATGGCTCCGGAACTGATCCGGTCGCGAATCCCCGAGGTGCTTCGCGCGGTAGGACTTGGGAATCTGGACTTGTCGCACCGCACCCAGGAACTCTCCGGCGGCCAGAAGCAGCGGCTGGCCTTGGCCGGGATTCTTGCCATGGGCCCCGGTCTGATGCTTCTGGACGAACCAACCGCAAATATCGACCCTTCGGGGATCGAGCCGCTGCGTGATGCGGTGCTTGCCGCCGCCAATGACACCGGTGCGACACTGCTTGTGGTGGAACATCGCTTGCAAGCCTGGGCAGAGCACGTTGACCGCGTACTCGTCCTTGCCCCTGGCGGCGGGATCGCCCACGACCTCGAGCCGCGGGCGCTCTTTGAGAATGAAAAGATTCGCCGTGAATTAGCCATGGCGGGTATCTGGATTCCCGGCTACGTTCCACACACCGAACCTCTCCACTCACGCGAGGGCGAGGAACTGCTCGCGGCGGTGAAACTGCGCGCGGCGCGCCATGCACAAGCGGTGCCCACAGCCGAAATCAACTTGCGGCTGCGCGCCGGCCAAGCGTTGGTGATTCGCGGGGAAAATGGTGCAGGGAAATCCACCTTGGCGCTGACCTTAGGCGGATTGCTTGAGCCGGCTACGGGCAGTGTCGAAGCAAGCAGCAACCTGGCCGATGGGCTGAGTCCGCAGCCCTTCAGCTGGCGGGCAGGGGCATTGGTTGCACGGATCGGGTCGGTATTCCAGGAACCGGAACATCAATTCGTCACGCAAAGCGTCCGCGAAGAATTGGCATTCGCACCTACCCGGGCACGCCAGGCCGGGGTGGAGAACGAGAAGTACGCTCCAGCGCAGATAGCTCTGCGGGTGGAGGAACTGCTGGACCGCTTGGGGCTTGCCCATCTGGGCGAGGCCAACCCGTTCACGCTCTCCGGTGGCGAGAAACGCCGACTTTCGGTAGCGACGGTGCTGGCCGCCTCACCAGATGTATTGATCTTGGACGAACCGACCTTCGGGCAAGATGCCAATACGTGGCTGGAACTGGCCAACATCCTGATCGAGGCACTTGAATCGGGGATAACCGTGGTCGCGGTGACCCACGACGAAGATTTTGCTCACGCGCTCAACGCGGCGCAGGTCGTGCTGACCCGTGAGCATCCGGATGCCAAGCCGACACCGGTACGCCAAGGCCCGATGCTCGACGCGCCCCTAGGGGAGAGCTGGCTTGCAAAGATCAATCCGCTGGCCAAGCTGGGTGCGATCGCTGCGGCAACCTTGCCGTTGATCTCGACGATCGACTGGGTCTCTGCCTGCGTGGTTATCCTTGCCACGCTCTTTGCCTTGCCGCTGGCGGGCTTGCGTTTGGGCACGTTTATGCGCCGCGGCTGGCCACTAATTGTTGCCGGGGCCCTCGCCGCCTGGGGAATTGCCTTGGTAGGAGAAGACTCCGGCAAAACGCTGCTAAGCCTGGGGATGCTCAGCATTACCGAAGGATCGGTGAGCGCCGGAGTAGCTACCGGACTGCGTACCCTGGCGCTCGCGGTGCCCACGGTGCTCTTGCTTAGTTCCACGAACCCCAGCGACCTCGGCGGCGCCTTGGCGCAACAGCTCAACGTTCCGCACCGATTCGTCTTGGGAGCCCTTGCCGGGATGCGTCTGCTGGGGTTGCTGGTTGAGGAATTCACCACCCTGACCCTTGCCCGCCGCGCGCGAGGAGTCGGCGACCTTCGCTCACCAACCCAACGGGTGAAGGCGAAGCTCGGGCAGGTGCTAGCGCTGTTGGTGCAGGCGCTGCGCCGTGCCGGAAGGCTTGCGGTGACCATGGAAGCCAAGGGCTTTGGCACGGGAACACGTACCTGGGTGCGCTCCGTGTCCTTCACCTGGCTTGACGGCGCGGTGTTGGCGACGGGTGTGCTACTGGGTGCCTTGGCCATAGGTGCCGCCTTGTGGACGGGCACCTTCAACCTGGTCTGGAGTTAACGGACCGAAGCGCTGAGGTCGCTGAGCTCCGCATGGAGCTCGGCGTCTAGGCGCAGCGGTTTGGCGTCAAGGGTGTGGACCGCGGTGAGCAGCCGTACCGAAGAAACTAGCCAGACCCCATCGGCCTGATAGAGGTCCTCCGGTCGGAGCGGACCGTACCCCAGCTCCCAACCGTACTGTTCCGCCGCGTCGAAGATCGCGCTTTGGGTGGTACCGGGCAGGATGCCAGTTTCAAGCATCGGGGTGATCAGTCGTTTGGTCTCCCCGTCGCGTTGGGCAATGAGCACGGTGGAAGTTGGGCCCTCCAAGACCACACCGTCCGACGAAGTGAAGATGACGTCCTGGGCTCCGTGCTTGTGCGCGAAACGCAAGGCCGCCATATTCACCGCATAGGACAAGGTTTTGGCGCCCATCAGAAGCCAGGGGGCACGCTCGGCTAGCTTCGAATCGTAGCCGCGGTCCAGCAGCAGAACGTCGATTCCCGTCTCGCGCTGGTCTTTGCCCAACTGCGGGGCGGGGGCCACGGTAACCCAGCACAGCGCCTGCTCGGCGTCGGAATCAGCGCGGGAAACCACGAGCTTGACTACCGCTTCTTCGGCGCCGCCATCGGCGTCAAAGTCAGCCACGGCGGTATCGATGGCCGCGCGCCAGCGGTGCTCGTCGGGGATGACGAGATCGCAGGCCTCGGCAGAAATAGCCAGACGGGCCAGATGCGCTTCCATTTTGCGTACGGCCTGGTTGGTGTACAGCATCGACTCGAACACGCCATCGCCACGAGTCACGCCTTGGGCGGTTACTGGAAGTTGTGGTGCGTTAATATCGGCCAAGCGCCCGGCAGGATACGCCGGATCAAGGAATACGAGTGAGCTCATGGTTAAAGATTATCGAAACTTTGCCGCACTACGCGCCAATGAGGGCTTCAAGCACGCACAAGTCGCCAGGGATTGGATAGTCTAAGTCAAGGAGTTTGGCGCGCTGACTGCGTCAAAGACGCAAAATTCGTAAATGAAAAAGAGAGCGGAGCGTGTTTAGATGTTGCCTAGCGGCGAACTGTTGCTTCAGATTGGTGCCGTCCTGTGGCCAATCGCCGTAGCAATTGACATCATTGTGCGCTTCGTGATGATCGGCATCGTCCCCGGAAACCGCCGTCCAACCACCGCCATGGCCTGGCTATTGGCGATCTATTTCATTCCCGTGGCAGGTCTGGCCGCCTACCTGCTTTTTGCGAACCCGAGGCTTTCACGGCGACGTTTGGAGAAGCAACGCCGCGCCAACGAAAGCATCACGGACGCCACCGCCCACATGCAGCTTCCCGAAGAATTCCACTCCACCGAAGAATGGGTGGAATCTGCGGTCGTCCTCAATCGCAAGCTTGGGGCGTTCCCGCTTGACGGGGGAAACAAAATTGAGGTGCTATCCAACTACAAGGCATCGCTGGAATCCATGCGCCAGGCCATCGAACAGGCGCAGCGCTACGTGCACATCCAGTTCTACATCATGGGCGATGATGAAGAATATGTTGGCCCGGTCCTGGACGCGTTGGAAGCCGCGTCGCGCCGCGGGGTGAACGTCCGCCTGCTCTTCGACCATCTAGGCACCTTGCGCGTGACCGGCTACCGGGATTTGAAGAAGCGGCTGCGCAAATCCGACATCGAATGGCGCGCGATGCTGCCCATCGACCCGATTGGCCGGCGCTGGCGACGCCCTGATCTGCGCAACCACCGCAAGATCCTCGTGGTGGACGGTGCGGTAGCGTTCACCGGCAGCCAGAACCTGATCGAACCGGGCTACAAGCGCGAATCATCCCATGCCTTGGGCCGCGAATGGGTCGAGATGATGCTGCGCGTCGAGGGCCCCTTGGTGCGCAGCCTGGATGTCACCTTCGCAACCGATTGGTGGCAGGAGGATGACACTACCGATGTCTTGTCGGATTTGACCGAAGCCTCGCACCCGCTGTCACAGGCAGATCAGCCCGGAGCAACACTCGCCCAGGTATTGCCGAGTGGACCGGGCTACGAATCCGAAAATAACTTGCGGCTATTCAACACCCTGATGTACTCGGCCACCGAACGGCTGAAAATCACCAGCCCGTATTTCGTGCCCGACGATTCGCTGCTATACGCCATCACCACCGCCGCGCAACGCGGCGTCGAGGTCGAACTTTTCGTCTGCGAAAAAGGAGACCAGTTCTTGGTGCATCACGCGCAACAGTCGTATTATCAGCAGCTGCTGCAAGCTGGCGTGAGAATCTACCGCTACCCGGCCCCGAAGGTCCTGCACACGAAGTGTTTCACCGCCGATAGCGATGTTGCGGTGGTCGGCTCCTCGAATATGGACATGCGGTCATTCAGCTTGAATATGGAGATTTCGGTGATGATGCTCGGCCCCGAGATTGTCGACGCGGTGAACCAGGTGCAAGATCACTACCGCGAAATATCTTCGGAGCTGACCTTGAGTGAATGGCGCCGCCGTCCACGCTTGCAGCGCTGGATCGACAACGTCTGCCGGCTGACCGCGACGCTGCAGTAATCCACAGGGCTCACTCCCGCACCGGGAATTCCGTGCCGAGCGCCGAAAGCACACCCACGGATTTGGTGAGCACTTCTTCCCACTCCTCCTGCGGGTCGGAATCGGCGGTGATGGCACCGCCAAGCCCGAGGCTCAATTCCCAGCCATTGGTGGACAGCCGATCGCAGACTAGGCTACGGATGACTACCGAAAAATCCGCCGATCCGTCGTGGCCAAGGTAGCCTACGGCGCCGGAGTAAAGCCCGCGGGGCCGTTGCTCTTCCAATTCGTCGAGGATCTCCATACTCGAGAGCTTCGGTGCTCCGGTCATCGACCCCGGTGGAAACGCCTCGCGCAGGGCCAGGGCCGCGTCTTGGCGGCTTCGCAGCCTGGCATCAATGGTGGAAACCATTTGATGAACCGTCGCATAGGTCTCCACCGCGCACAGGCGTTTGACGGCTACCGTGCCGGGGAGCGCATAGTGCGACAAATCGTTGCGCAGCAGATCCACGATCATGATGTTTTCGGCGCGGTCTTTCGGGTGCGTGGCCAGATCGTGAGCCAGCGCTAGGTCTTCGGGCTCGCTTTTTCCGCGGGGGCGGGTTCCCTTGATCGGTTCGGCACGAAGTTTGCCGTGGGCGTCCAAGCTCAGGAATCTTTCCGGAGAGATGCTGGCGACTTCCAGATCCGCCAAGCGAAGGTAGTGCGCAAAAGGTGCGGGGCTGGATTCGCGCATCCGGCAGTAGGCTTCGAAGGGCGAGAAATCTTCGACCCGGGCTTTCAGCACCGTGGTGAGGCAGGCCTCGTAGGTGTTTCCCTCAAAAATCTGTTGTTGCACCCTCCGGACCTTCTGCCGATATCCGTTGGCCGAATCTGCGCATTCGAAGGCCAGGTTGGGCAACGAGGCGCTTTGGCGCGTGCCGGCCGCGGCGGCCGCCTCGATGATCTCGTTAAGCGCGGCTACCTGGTCGGCGGCGCAGTGGAGCATCAGTCGATCCAGCCGGTGGTCGACGACCAAGACGGCATCGGGGCAGAAGAACTGCGCGTCGGGCCGAGCCGTGCCATCTGCCAAAAAGACGGTGCGATCTCGCGCGCCGACCTCGCGGCCTAATTCATAGCCCAGATAGCCCACCCATTGCGGCAGCGGATAGTCGTGGGCCATCGCCGAATGCTGGGGCCACAACCGGTGCAGGGCGGTGAAGAACTCCCCGCCTTGCTGCACGGTGGCCGATCCGGCATGGACTACGGTCCGACTCGCTACGCTCGTAAGGACCGCGGAGCCCGGATCCAGCGCCAAGGCGAGCAACGAGTACCTATTGCGATCCAACGGATCGGTAAGTTTGTGGCTCGTGGATTCCAGCAGTGCGGCCCTCGGCAGGGCGGAGGCTACGGCCTCAAACAGGGCCGCTACATCTGCCGGCGCCGCGAAGGTCGCCTGCAGCGCTGGGGCCGGCGCCGGTTCATCGTGGGGGAGCAGGCGTTGCAGCGCGGCCGGGAGGAATCGATGCGCCGCGCGTAGCTGTTGGCTCGGGGTTTGCTCCGTTGCCGCATTCAGCACGATGGTGGCGTGTTCTTGCGGGGCCTCTGCGTGGAGATAGGCCGTCTCTTGGGCAGCCCACTGCTGCCAGTACGGGCGGTAGGTTTCGCCGTCTCGCGCCAACGCCCGCTCGCGGCGCAGGGTCGCGGGCGCGTCCAGCCAGATGCTCACATCCACGTAGTCGCGTGCAGCGGTTCCAGCGGCGCCAACGCCTTCGATGATGAGCACCGGGCCGGGGGCAAAGGTTCGTGGCGCCCCATATTGGTTCGTTTCCCAGTCCCAGGCTTGCCAAGCCACTTCGTGGCCTTGAGCCAGTTCGGGAAGGAGCTCAGCGTAGAGCTTCCGGGCGCGTCCGAGCCCATCCCATCCGGGATACAGGTCTTCGAGGTGCAAGATATCTGCGCTTGCGCTGGCCCCCAGGGTGGTGGCTAGGGCGGCCGCGAATTGTGTTTTACCCGCGCCGGAACGACCGTCGAGGGCAATAATATATGGTCTAGCGGTTTCCACGGGAGGCGATATTACTCCGCACATAATCGACGAGGGCGGGCAGGCTGGCAGCGATCATCTTCCAAGTTTCCCTGAAATCCCCGGCGTCGCCATACCAAGGGTCGTAAACCCCCTGGCTGTCATGGGGCTCGTTGGCAATCGCCGGATCGAAGGACCTGAACATGCGAAGCAGCGGACGATCGGCCTGGTCGATCTCGGCGAGGTCCGGCACAAGGAATTCGAAGTGATCGGTGTCCATCGCCAATACCAGATCCATTTGCGCCAGTTCTTCGGCGGTGAGCTGTTGCGCCACATGCCCGGTGGCATCGAGGCCATGCGCGCGCAGGGTATTTGCCGCCCGCGGGTCGATGGGATGGCCAATTTCCCCATCGGTGGTCGCCCTGGAAGAGAGCTCGACCTCGGAGACTCCAGCGTCGCCCAACGCATTTTTGAGCATGTACTCGGCCATAGGCGAACGGCAGATGTTTCCCGTGCACACGATCATTATCCGGAACATGTCATTAGTCTAGGCACAAGTGGGGCCAACCTTCGAGAGCTACGCGCCCTATTTATGAGAACAAAAAGGCAACGATTCATCTACGCGCTTCGGTGCCGTGGTGCTGCGCGGTGACTAATGCAGGAAAAGCAGCAGGGCCGCCACGAAAATGAAGAGCGTGCCAAAGACCAGATTGAGGATCTTTGCTCCGCGCGCGGTGGCGGTGAATCGTTGAAAGGTGCGTGCCGTGGCGGCGAAGAAGAACCACATCACCAAGATATCTACACAAATGATCGTGCCGATGTAGATGGCATACTGCGCGATGAGCGGCTGATCCGGACGAATGAACTGCGGGGTGAACGCCAAGAAGAACACGATGGCTTTGGGGTTTAGCAGATTCACCAGGATCCCGCGCCGAACCATCGCCCAGCGGCCCATCGCACCGCCTTGGGTGGTTCCGTCCGAGGTGACATCCGGTTTGGAAAGAATCATGCGGATACCCAGATACACCAGATAGGCCGCGCCGGCATAACGCACCGCGGCGAAGATCGCCGGTGAGCCGGCAACTAGGAGCCCGACTCCGGCGGCCACGATGATCACATGCATGAGCAATGCGATCTGCTGGCCGAGGATTCCCCAGATGGATGAGCGGAAACCGAGCCTCATCGCGTTGGTCATCGTATTGATTGCGCCAGCGCCCGGAGTGAAGCTGATGACGATGCTCGCTCCGAGCAGGGAGATCCAAAGTGCAAGAGTCACTTGATCAGCTTAGATTGTTTCGGCCCCCGGAGCAGATTTGGCTTCGTGACGTGACACCACTTCGGCTCTAGCGGCGTCGACCCCGGCTACGACTCGGCTCATGAATTCGGTAATGAGCGAGAGCTGCTCGGCATCGTAGTCGGCGACGATATCAAGCATGTTCTTGCCTAGGGGCAGGAACATCTCCCGTCCTTCGCGGCGTGCTTTGTCGGTCATCGCGATGCGTACGACACGGCGGTCCTTGTCGGTACGCTGCCGTTCGATATAGCCGATCTTTTCCAGCCGGTCAAGCATCGCCGTCGTTGCCGGCGAACTCAGCTGCAGCTCCCGGCTGAGATCACGCGGGGAGGGGAGGGTACTGCGTATCTGATACTTCATGATGATCGAAAGCGCATTCATATCGGTGCGGTGCGTGCCGTGGATCGATCCGGTCGACTCAACATATCGATCGGATGCAAGGCCGAATTCTCTTAATAGCGCCACAAGCTGATGGTTTGTAGTCGTAGACATGACTTTGATTGTATAGGCCATCAAATCATTCCATAATGGAACTACTTTCTGCTAGGCTGAGCTTGCCCGACATTCTTGGCAGAACCGTGTCATTGCGAAAAGGAACAAATCGTGCCGCATCTGAGAAAGCCAGAGTTGCCTTCGAAAAAGAAAGCCGTGGGAGTCCGCTTGGGGGTGTATTCCCTGGTGATCTTGCTTTGGTTGGCGATTGCAGGGGTGGGCGGGCCAACTTTCGGCAAGCTCTCCGAAGTCCAGACGAATGACCAGGTTGCCTTCCTGCCGGCAACCGCAGAGGCGACCCGAGCCCTTGAATGGCAGAACAAGTTCCGCACCTCGGATGCGATTCCGGCGGTGGTTCTGGTCACGAGCGAAACCGACCTCCCGGCCAGTGCCGGGGAGGACCTGGCCGCGCAGCTCGCGGACTTCGCCTATCTTGACGGGCAGGTTACCGGCCCCTTCGTTTCGGAAGACGGGCAAGCCGTTGAACTGCTGGTGCCGGTGAGCGCAGAGGTGAAAGCGAATGTTGGAGTCGAAGACCTTCGGGCGAAGCTGGCGCAGATCATCCCCGATGGCACCACGGGTTATGTCACCGGCCCCGCCGGGTTCAGCGCCGACCTCACCGAAGCCTTCGGCGGAATTGACGGGGTGCTTCTGGGCGTAGCCCTCGTGGCCGTGCTCGTCATCCTGCTGCTGGTCTATCGATCGGTGCTGCTGCCATTTGCAGTATTGCTCACCTCGGTGGTGGCGCTTTGCGCGGCGATCCTCACTGTTTACTACATGGCCGATGCGCAGTGGATCAGCCTCGACGGGCAGTCGCAAGGAATCCTGTCGATTCTGGTGATCGGTGCGGCGACGGATTACTCGTTGCTCTTCGTGGCGCGGCACAAGGAAGCTCTGGCGGAAGGCAAGGACAAGCGCCAAGCCGTCGCCAAGGCCTGGCGCAGCTCCTTGGAGCCGATTGTCGCCTCCGGCGGCACCGTGACGGTCGGCCTGCTCTGCCTGCTGTTCTCCGATCTGAACTCGAACAAGGCGCTGGGGCCGATTGGGGCCAGCGGCATCATCTTCTCCATCATTGCCGCTCTGACCTTCCTGCCCGCAGTGCTTGGCCTGCTCGGCAGGGCCGCCTATTGGCCATTCCCGCCGAAAGCCGCACAGCACGGTGAGCATGCCGTGGTGAAAGAAGGGCTGTGGGGGCGCATCGCGAACTTCGTCGCTGCCCATCCGCGTCCCATCTGGATCCTCACGTTGTTGGTTCTTGCCGCGGGTGCGCTGGGGGTAACCCAGCTCAAGGCGCATGGCGTTCCGCAAAGCGAGCTGGTCATTGGCGGTTCGGAATCACGGGACGGGCAGGCCGCCCTCGGTGAGCACTTCCCTGCGGGATCCGGCTCACCAGCCATCGCGGTGGTGAGCGAAGCCGATGCGGCCATCATCCTCGAAGATGTACTGGATGTCACCGGAGTGGACTCCGCTTACTTGCAGGCAGAAGACGGCGGGCCAGCCATGGCCGCACGCGGTGCCGACCCGCAAGTGATCGAGGGACGCAGCCTGATCTCCATCACATTGAGCGACGCCGCGGACTCGGATGAAGCCAAGGAAACCATTGGCGCACTCCGCGCGGCGGTTCATGCGGTGGACGCCGAGGCGCTGATCGGCGGAACCACCGCGACGCAGCTCGACACGGCCGATACCGCTCTGGCGGATTTGGCCAAGATCATTCCGCTGACACTCATAGCGATCCTGATCATTCTGATGCTGTTGCTGCGTTCGGTGCTCGCGCCGGTGCTGTTGATCGTCACCACGGTCATCTCCTACGGAACCGCAATGGGTGTGAGCGCCTTGGTGTTCAACGGCGTCTTCAAGTTCTCCGGCGCAGACCCGGCGGTTCCCCTGTTCGGTTTCGTATTCCTGGTGGCCCTCGGCGTGGACTACAACATCTTCTTGATGACGCGGGTGCGTGAGGAAACCTTGAAGTACGGAACCCGCGAGGGCATGCGCCGGGGGCTGAAGGTAACCGGCGGGGTGATCACCTCGGCTGGTGTGGTTCTGGCAGCGACTTTCGCGGCCTTGGGAGTCGTGCCGATCATGTTCCTCGCTCAGCTGGGATTTATCGTGGCCTTCGGGGTTCTGCTTGATACCTTCATCGTTCGAAGCCTGCTGGTGCCGGCGCTAGTGGAGGAAATCGGGCCGAAAGTCTGGTGGCCTTCAAAGCTCTCCAAGAAGGCCGAATAACCCCCGACGTGTCTGAGATCTCTTGATTTGCGGGCATTTGACGGACTCAGGCACTGTCTGGGTCCGTCAATGGCCTGTAGACTGGGGTTGTGCGCACCAGCAAGTGATTTGGTGATTCTCCCGGAAAGCTCGGTGCGCATTCGTCGACAGTTTAGATTTCCCGCTGATGATCTGCGCCGCAATGCGCCTTTCCTCTCCCCAAGTTATCGGCCCAATTACGGCTTTTGCTTGTGGTGGACTTCCTCCTGGCTCGGCGAAACCAAACGTCGAAACCGGCGTGCGAATCAGAGAGAAAGTTTGAGCGTGACTACAACTTTTAGCGCCCTTGGCGTGCCCGAAAACCTATCGAATGTTCTAGCGAAGCTAGGCATCGAATCGGCCTTCCCAATTCAGGAAGCAACCCTTCCCACCACACTTGCAGGCGGAGACGTCCTGGGCCGCGGACAGACCGGTTCCGGCAAGACCCTTGCCTTCTCGATCCCATTGGTAGCGCGCTTGGCGCAGCGACCACAACGTCGCAAGGCCCGCTTCCCACGAGCATTGATCATGGCTCCAACCCGCGAGTTGGCTACCCAGATCGCCAAGGCAGTGGACCCGCTGGCAGCAGCCTCCGGACTGCGCACCACCGTGATCTACGGTGGCGTGGCCCAGAGCCGCCAGGAGAGGGCCATGAACGAGGGCGTTGACATTGTCATTGCCTGCCCCGGTCGCCTTGACGATTTGATCAAGCAGAAGGTCGTTGACCTGTCCCAGCTGGAAATTTCGGTTCTGGACGAAGCCGACCACATGGCCGACATGGGCTTCTTGCCGGTAGTGCGCCGCATTATGGACCGCATGCCAACAGGGATCCAGCACATGCTGTTCTCCGCCACCTTGGACAATGGCGTGGACAAGGTCGTCAAACGCTACCTGAGCAATCCAACCATCCACTCGGTTGACGCCCCGGAAGCCGCGGTGAATACCATGGAACACCACGTCTTCGTGATCCCGGCTGACGACAAAAAGGAACTGATCCGTATTCTGGCTCAGGGCACCGGACGCCGCATCATGTTCATGCGCACCAAGCACCACGCCAAGAAGATGGCAGTTGTCCTTTCAAAGGCTGGAGTCCCGGCCGTTGATTTGCACGGCAACCTGTCGCAGAACGCTCGTGACCGCAACCTCGCAGCCTTCTCCTCGGGTGAGGCGAAGGTACTGGTAGCCACCGACGTGGCCGCCCGTGGCGTACACGTTGATGGTGTGGAGCTCGTTGTGCACGTGGACCCACCGGCAGAACACAAGGCCTACACGCACCGTTCGGGCCGTACCGCCCGCGCCGGTTCCAGTGGCACCGTAGTGACCATTTGTACTCCAGATCAGCAGGGTGATGTCGCGACCCTGCTCAAGCAGGCTGGCCTGAAGGTTCCTTTTGAGAAGATCAACTTGAACTCCAGCGTCGTTGCGAACGTCGTCGGTGAGGTCGCGGAATCGGTGGCTTATGTCGCTCCGGTTCAGCAGAAGTCATCGCCACGGAAGAAATCGGTGGCGGCCTCCGGTAGCGGATCCTCGCGTGGCGGCAACGGTGCGGTCCGTGGTGGCCGTTCGGCCCGTGGCACTCGCTCGGGTGGCGAAGGCGAAGCGCAGCGGAACTCCAACCGTCGCCCAGCTCGCGGCGCATCGGCTAACGCAGAGCGCCCAGCACGCGCAGGACACTCGGCCAATGCCGAACGTCCCTCGCGCGGCGGACAAAACGCCAATGCCGAGCGCCCAACCGGTGGCAACCGTGCGCCAAGCCAGGGCGGCCGCGGCGCAAGCGCCGGCGCGCCAGCTGCTGGTGGACGTTCCCGCGGTCCACGCCGCGCCTCGAGCCCGGCAACTCGTAGCCGCTAAGCTCTAGCGGCTAGTCCTTAGTCCTAGTCCCTCGGATCCGATCTCTATCGGATGCGGGGGACTAGTTCGTTTAATCCGCGCAGCTGCGGTCCGAAAGATTACCTCTATCGGATGATCCTGTGCGACTAGGCGAAACGTAGAGTTAAATTTACGAACTCACCCGTGAATTTACCCCATCAGGAGCTCTAACCGTGATCGAGACATTGCAGGATTTTGCCACATCATTCCCCGAACCGCTGCAGTGGCTAGCCGTGGCGATAGTCGCCGCGATCCCATTTGTGGAATCCTATTTCGGATCGGTGATCGGTGTACTGCTCGGGATGCCGGTGGTATTCGCGGTGATTGCGGCCGTGGTCGGCAATGCGATTTCGATGCTGCTCTTTGTCAATAGTGCACATGCGGTGCGTACGAAGGTGCGGCAGGGTGCCGGAACGGAAAACAAGGCACGCAAATACGAGAAGCTGCACAAGGCATTCGACAAGTACGGCATTGCCGGTGTCAGCCTCTTGGGGCAGACCATTCTGCCGTCGCAAATCACGTCCGCGGCATTGGTGTCCTTTGGTGCAAATAAGCAGAAGGTCATCTTCTGGCAGCTGATCTCCATTGTTCTATGGGGCACCGCTTTCGGGGCGCTTGCCGCTACTGGCCTCCCATTGCTGAGCAAGTAGGCATGCTCTGAGCGAACGAGCCACCCGCGGAAAATCCGCGGGTGGCTCGTTCGCGTGGTGCCCGACGGCAAATGCCAGCTGCTTCTGGCAGTTAAAAAGGAAGCAGGCAATCGGTCCGAAGGTGTTGACAACGCCGGCTAGCGCCCACATCTTCTGGGCGCCTTCGACCCGCGCGGCCGGTTGTGTGCCAGGGGTGCGCAAGGTGACAACTGCCAATGTCAGCTCAATAATTGCGGTGACCATGAGGCCGGCTCGTGAGCCGGCGGAGCGCCCGCTGAATGTTTTGCTCGCTGCCATGACCCGCCCCTTGCATAGTTCAGCCCAGCTCGCGGGTAAACCTGATCGCCGGGATTTTTTGCCTGCTGGGAATTATTCGCGCAACATGTCCGTTGTACAGTGCAGAACGCAAAGTTGAGTCAGGTTCGCTCAAGTTGATTTGACAGCCAAAAAAGGCCGTGCATAAACTTGAGTGCAGAACGCTCAATAGGGGCATCCGCCCCAAGCGTTAGTAATTTCCAACTACTGCAAAGGAGAGCCAATATGTCGCGTGCTGTAGGCATTGACCTAGGAACCACCAACTCGGTTGTATCCGTGCTTGAAGGCGGTGAGCCAACCGTTATCGCAAACGCGGAAGGCAACCGCACCACCCCGTCGATCGTTGCTTTCTCGAAGAGCGGCGAAGTTCTGGTCGGCGATATCGCCAAGCGCCAGGCAGTGAACAACATCGACCGCACTATCGCTTCGGTCAAGCGTCACATGGGCACCGACTGGTCCATCGACGTGGACGAGAAGAAGTACACCGCTCAGGAAATCTCCGCTCGTACCCTGATGAAGCTGAAGAACGACGCCGAGTCGTACTTGGGCGAAAAGGTCACCGACGCGGTCATCACCGTCCCTGCATACTTCAATGATGCCGAGCGCCAGTCCACCAAGGAAGCCGGCGAAATCGCGGGCATGAACGTGCTGCGCATCGTCAACGAGCCAACCGCTGCGGCGCTGGCCTACGGCCTGGAAAAGGGCAAAGAAGACGAACTCATCCTGGTCTTCGACCTCGGTGGCGGTACCTTCGACGTCTCCCTGCTGGAAGTTGGCAAGGACGAAGACGGCTTCTCCACCATCCAGGTCCGCTCCACCGCTGGCGATAACCGCCTCGGCGGCGATGACTGGGATCAGCGCATCGTTGACTGGCTGCTGGCTCAGGCCAAGCAGAAGGGCGCAGACCTGTCGAAGGACAAGATCGCACTGCAGCGTCTGAAGGAAGCTGCCGAGCAGGCCAAGAAGGAACTCTCCTCGGCCACCAGCACCAACATCTCGTTGCAGTACCTCTCGGTCACCCCAGAGGGTCCGGTTCACCTGGACGAGCACCTTTCGCGTGCCAAGTTCCAGGACCTGACCAAGGACCTGCTCGATCGCACCAAGAAGCCATTCCACGACGTGATCGCCGAAGCCGGCGTGAAGGTCTCGGAGATCGCACACGTGATCCTCGTTGGCGGTTCGACCCGTATGCCAGCCGTTGCCGATCTGGTCAAGGACATGGCCGGCAAGGAAGCCAACAAGGGCGTCAACCCCGATGAGGTCGTCGCCGTGGGCGCTGCCTTGCAGGCAGGCGTGCTGAAGGGCGAGCGCAAGGACGTGCTGCTCATCGACGTCACCCCACTGTCCCTGGGTATTGAAACCAAGGGCGGCGTGATGACCAAGCTGATCGAGCGCAACACCGCGATCCCAACCAAGCGTTCGGAGACCTTCACCACCGCGGAGGACAACCAGCCTTCGGTGTCCATCCAGGTCTTCCAGGGCGAGCGCGAGTTCACCCGTGACAACAAGCCACTGGGCACCTTCGAGCTGACCGGCATCGCCCCGGCACCGCGCGGCATCCCGCAGGTCGAGGTCACCTTCGACATCGACGCCAACGGCATCGTGCACGTCTCCGCTAAGGACAAGGGCACCGGCACCGAGCAGTCGATGACCATCACCGGCGGCTCCTCGCTGTCGAAGGAAGACATCGAGCGCATGGTGCAGGAAGCCGAAGCCCACGCCGAAGAGGACAAGGCCCGCCGCGAGGCAGCCGAAACCCGCAACGCCGCCGAACAGGCAGCCTACTCGGTTGACAAGCTCATCAAGGACAACGAGGACAAGCTTCCGGAAGAGGTCAAGACCGAGGTTCAGGCCGACGTCGACGCGCTGAAGGAAACCCTGGAGAAGCAGGACAACGACGACGAGGTCAAGGCCGCGTTTGAGAAGCTGCAGGCTTCGCAGACCAAGCTGGGCGAGGCAATCTACGCCAATGCCCCGACCGAAGGCGCCGAAGCTCCCGAGGGTGAGCAGGCTTCGAATGCTGATGAAGACATCGTCGACGCCGAGGTAATCGACGAAGACGACGAGAACGTCAAGAAGTAAGGGAGAGACGGGAATATGTCCGAGGCACAGGACCAGAACGCCAACTCCGGCCAGGAGCCGGAGAACGAGCAGGATGCCGCCAATGAGCAGCAGACTGCAGACGCTTTGGGTCAGGCCGAGGCGATCCTGAACGAGGCGGCCGCCGGCGTCGAAGAGGCGCAGGCTGAGGTCACCGAGAAGGAAAACGAGTTGCGCAACGACCTGCTCCGCCTGCAGGCCGAGTATGTCAACTACCGCAAGCGCGTCGAGCGCGACCGGGTGGCAGTGCGTGACAGCGCCGTCCAGTCGGTGCTCTCCACCTTGTTGCCGGTACTCGATGACATCGATGCCGCTCGTGCTCACGGCGACCTGGCCGATGGACCGTTCGCGGCCATCGCCAACAAGCTGGACACGGTATTGGCATCGCACGGCCTGGAGCGAATCGACGAGGCTGGGGTCGAATTTGACCCTAACGTCCACGAAGCTTTGCTGCGCCAGCCGGTCCCCGAAATTCCGGCGGACCATGTGGGACAGGTATTGCGAGCCGGTTACCGCAAGGGCACCTACACACTGCGCGCCGCGCAGGTGCTGGTCGCCACCGGCGAATAGCCGCACATCTAGATAGCGAAACTGCCCACTGCCGAGAATTCGTCAGTGGGCAGTTTCGAATCGCTAGTCGAAAGAAAGGGGGCCCTGATGGCAAGTCAGGACTGGATCGACAAAGACTTCTACGCCATTCTGGGCGTCTCCAAGGACGCCAACGAGGCGGACATCAAGAAGGCGTACCGCAAGCAAGCGCGTAAGTACCACCCGGATACCAACCAGGGTGATGCGGACGCCGAGCGGAAATTCAAGGACATCTCCGAGGCCAACTCGGTGCTTTCCGATAAGGAAGAGCGCGAACAATACGACGCCATCCGCGCCATGGGTGGAGGCGCCCGGTTCAGCGCCGGTGGCGCTGGCGGTGCCCCGGGCGGCCAGGCAGGATTCGACGACGTCTTCTCCAACCTCTTCGGTGGTGGGGGAGGCCCGCGCGGCCGCGGCGGACAGCCCGACTTCTCCGATCTCTTCGGCGGCGGGGCAGGCTTCGGCGGCGGATTCGGCCAAAGCGCCCCGCCACGCAAGGGAGCCGACCGAACGGCGAGCACCACCATCTCCTTCGCTGGTTCCATCAAGGGCACCACCATCGGATTGCGTGAGCAGAGCGGTGAAGTCATTGACGTGCGTGTTCCGGCCGGAATCAAGGACGGACAGTCGGTGCGCGTGCGCGGACGGGGCCAGGCTGGGGGAGCCGGCAACGGCGACCTGCTGGTCAAGGTTAAAGTCACCGAGCACCCGTTCTTCAAGCGCGAAGAGAACAACATTCGTGTTCACCTGCCGGTCACCTTTGATGAGGCAGTCCTCGGAGCGAAGATCCACGTGCCGACCCTCGACGGGGAACAGGTAGCCGTGAAGGTGCCTGCCGGATCGAACTCGGGCCGTACCTTGCGCCTGAAGGGGCGTGGGGTGAAGACCTCGAAGTCCACCGGCGACATGCTGATCGTCTTGGATGTGGTGATTCCACAGAACCTGAACGACAAGGCCAAGGCGGCCATCGAAGAATTCGCTGCCGCCACCGAGGGTGAAGATCCTCGCGTGGGTCTTGAGGCCAAGGCCAGGCTCTAGGCATAATCCTGGAGCGATGTAGTGCAACGCGTCGGCGTGCCCCGAAAGGGGCGCGCCGAGGTGGACAATGGATGTATCCCCAGCAGCGGAAGTAAGGAGACTGAATTTCATGGCCCACGAGTTCTTGCGACCTGTATTCGTCATTTCAGTCGCCGCGCAACTAGCAGACATGCATCCGCAGACGCTGCGGCAATACGACCGCATCGGATTGGTCTCTCCAAGCCGCCAAGCCGGCAAGCAGCGTCGCTACTCTCAACGCGATGTTTCGCTGCTGCGCCAGGTGCAGCTGCTGAGCAAAGAGGGCGTTTCGCTCGAAGGCATTAAACGCATCATCGAGCTGCAAAACCAGGTAGCCCACCTCCAAAGCCAAGTGGCCGAACTGCGCGATGAGCTGCACGCGGTCCAGCAAGGCCAAACCCGGGTTTTCGCCGCAGGTACGGCCGCCGGAGATGTGGTCTCCATGGCCCGTGGCATGCGACCGGCACGTCGCGAACCAAGCGTGACCCTATTTACCACCCGCCGCGCCATCGGCCGCTAGGCCCGCGCTCCGCGTACCTTGTTTTTGAGGGACCGAAAAATAAAAACCATGCAGGTCGCGGCGGGGAGGATCCTTCGCGTCATCAAATTTCGCAGGATCTAGAGAAGGTTTTCTGTACGGCGCTCTACAAGAAAACGATTAGCGGCCAGGCATACTGGTACCTGCGCGAAATGGCCTGGGCCGATGGGGGCAACCCAAGATGGATTCCGAATCCGGGCTGGAGAGCGCCAAGGACATCGAGAAATTGCTGGACCCCATGGAAGCGGCAACTGTACCGGAGGAAACGCGGCACCTGGGATTCGGATAATCAGCCATGGCCAAGGGGTATCCTGCAACGCCCGGACACCCCCGGGGCCACCGAGGGGAGCGGTGCGATGCTTTCCTATGGAATCCGACTTGCCCTCGTGCCTGTTGAAGATCCGTTGCCAGACTCGGACCCACCGGTAGTAGAGGGTGCCGCATTCGTCGAGGCAGGATATCTGGATCATGCGCACAGGCGCATACTCCCGCCGGACTTCTTCTGTGGATCGAGACAGGCCGTGGTTCGACGGCGCATCGTGTCCGGGGTCTTGAATTGGCGCACATCGCAATCGCGGCGGGCCCCGACTCTACCGGTCCCACGGGTATGGTCAGTTGCAAGCCGCGGTGTTAGGCTCTCGGCATGCGACGAGTCCTGCTTTCGACGGGTGTAGAGATGGCCGTAGAGGAAATGGGCGAAGGCAAGCCGGTTCTTCTCTTGCATGCCTGGGCTGAGACCCACCGCGTTTTCGATCGGCTCGCACCACTGCTTTCCACGTCCCTGCGACTGGTCATTCCAGATCAACGCGGTGTCGGCGAGAGCGACAAGCCGGCGGATGGATACGGGCTGGCCGACTCAGCCGAGGATGTAATCGCACTGCTCGATGCCTTGGGAATCGACTCGAGTTGGCTGGTTGGGACATCCAGCGGAGGCTACCTGGCGCAGCAGGCTGCTGTGACTTATCCAGAACGAGTGCGTGGATTGGTCCTTGTAGGCTCACCGAGCAACTTGCACCAATCACCTCCGGCCGCCATACGTGAACTGCTGGAATCGCTCCACGATCCGGTGTCCATCGAAGACATGAAGGCCTTCCGCGACGCTCTGCCCCTGCTAAGCCCTGTCCCGGATGCGTACGTCGAAACCCAGAAGCGTGCCGCGCTCACCATACCCCCGAGAGTTTGGCGGTCGACCTTCGACGGTCTGGTTGCCGCAACACCGCCGATTCGGTGCGGCCCCATCATCGCTCCTACACTGATCCTCTGGGGATCAGCAGAATACTTACTACCCGCGGACCAGCTCCACGAGCTGTCTGAGGCGATCAAGGACAGCTACATCGAGTCGTACGAAGGCACCGGTCATCTCGTGTTGTGGGAAAGGCCCGAGCGTGTAGCCGCCGACATAATCAAATTCATCTCGAGGGCACCGAATTGAAGCGGACTTGCCCCGCCCCGCGCCGATGGTTGATCAGTGCAATGCTGACACCTGCATCGCCCGGATACAGCGATGAACTAGGGCACCTCGACGAGGATTCTCCCGGTCTGAGGCGGAAAGCATAATTGCGGCGGGCGCGATATCCGGCAGGGCGACCCGGTCCAGGTGTTTTCGCCGATAGCGAGCAGCGCTTCCAAGGTATCCATCGCGTCCGGGGCGATGAGATGCACAAGACGGTCGATGGGGCTGATCCGTGGAACTTCCGGTTCGCCGGCTGCGGCCGCTGCGAGATCGAAGCGCAAAGCACGTTGCACAGCGGCCAACCATCACGCCAAAAGCCGAACTCTCCATAACCTGCTCGGCGAAGGTCAGCAAAACCAAATCCGCATGGCTTCAGTGTCGCTCCTTGCCTTCGAAAACGCCGAAGGCCCGAAGATCAGTGCTCAAAAACACGACCTTCTGCCCCGCCGAGGCTGACGGGACGGGACTGCTAGCGGGCGTTTCTTAGCTATGCACTTCGAGTTTCATGGGCTGCCTAGTTAACCTATATTTTGCTGGCCAGAAATGTATGGCCGAACTTTCCTTCGGGGCTAACTTGCCGAGGTTGAAGATCTCGGAAAGGTCCGAGCGGGCGGCGATCCCTTCGGTGAGCATACGTTGGGTCTTGGGCTGGACACCGGTGGGGGAGTAGTTCATTACGGTTTCCTGGATGCTACCGAATTGTTCGAGCGGCTCTCGCACCGAATGGTGTTCGTCAGCTTGTTCGTCTTCGCGACGCATGAGGAGGGCGATGTACCGGGCTTGGACGCAGATGAAGGCGTGTACGCGGATGTAGCGTTCGTTCCAGTGGTTCATCGGAGAAGCGGAAACCACGTGGGGTCCTTGAATTGCCGGAACCCGGATTCGGTATCGGACTGGACCGGAAGATCGGCTCTGCATCCCGGTGCCGTTTTACCACTGCTTTGGCATGGTGATGGGAAATCTCGGATGCACCGCGCACGGGACCACCATGGTGATTCCCGCCCCGAGCTTCGATGCCGAAACCACCTTGCGAGTCATTGCCGAGGAAAAATGCACCGGGGTATATGGGGTGCCCACCATGTTTATCGCCATGCAAAATCATCCCAGCTTTGGCACCCACGATCTGAGCACCTTGCGAACCGGAATCATGGCCGGCTCGGTATGCCCTGTCGAGGTGATGCGCCGCTGCCTCGAGGAGATGAACATGACCGAGATATCCATCGCCTATGGGATGACCGAAACCAGTCCGGTCTCCTGCCAGACTCGTGCCGATGATGATTTGGCCGCTCGCACGGAAACCATCGGCAGGGTGCATCCGCACCTGGAGGTCAAGATCGTGGACCCGGCAACCGGCGCGACGGTGGAACGCGGGCAACCCGGGGAGTACTGCACTCGAGGCTACTCGGTGATGCTCGGCTACTGGAACGACGCGGCGAAAACCGCAGAGGCCATCGACTCCGAGAATTGGCTGCATACCGGAGACCTCGCGGTGATGCGCGAGGACGGCTACTGCACCATTGTCGGGCGAATCAAGGACATGGTGATCCGCGGGGGAGAGAACATCTACCCGCGGGAAATCGAGGAGTTCCTATTCGGGCATCCCGATATAGAAGATGTCTCCGTGGTGGGGGTGCCAAACGAAAAATATGGTGAAGAGATCTGCGCCTGCATCACGATGAAGACTGGCAAATCGCCCCTTGGGGTCCAGGACATCAAGGACTTCGCCGAAGGGCAATTGGCGCATTACAAGATCCCGGCCTATGTGATGATCCTCGATGAGTTCCCGATTACGGTCACCGGCAAGATCCGCAAGGTGCAACTGCGCGAAGACGCGGCGAAAACCCTGCTTGGCTAAGGACCGCGGGAGCCTAGATGCGGCCGTGCTTGGCCAAACGCGCCAAGAGCCCCTGCTTTACGGTGGGCCATTCTTGCGGCAAAATCGAGAAAACCACGGTGTCGCGCAAGGTGCCTGTGCCAGCGTCATACATGTGATTGCGCAGCACCCCATCTTGCTTAGCGCCTAGCCGGGCGATAGCTTCCCGGGACTGCTGGTTATGCCAATGCGTGCAGAAAGCCACGGCGATGCAGTCGAGCTCTTCGAAGGCGCGCTGAAGCAGTAGGTACTTCGCCGCGGCATTGATGCCCGTGCCCTGGTGGTCAAGCCCCAGGAAGGTCGAACCAATTTCCACCCGACGATTGACCGCATCGATGGTGAGGTAGGTCGTCGCGCCCACCGTTTTATTGCTTTGCAGGTCGAGAATTGCGAACGGGGCCATCTTGCCCTCGGCCTGCAGAGCCAGCCGCCGGTCGATCTCGGAGTCCATGCCCTGCGCCGAAGGGATCTTGGTGAACCAGGCCTGGTCCAGCCCATCGCGGGCCACCATGGCTCCCAGATGTGCCGAATGCTTCCGGTCGAGCTGTTCGAGCCGGACGCCGGCGAATTCTAAGGTGGGGGATGCGCTGAGGGCCATGACTGCAAGTCTATTGCAATCATGGCCCTGCGAAACCAAGACTTACTTGGCTGTTCGGGCGAAGGCCAAGTCGAAGACTAAACGTCCTGCCTTCAAGGCCTTGCCTTCGAAGCTGGTGAGGATGCGACGCTCGAATCGTGGTGCCCAGCCACCGAGGTCATCAACGAATTCCGGTTCCGGGGCAAAGCCCTCCATGCCGTTCTGGCGCACCTTGGTCAGGTCGCTTTCCTCCCCGGCGGCGTTGCCGGGGTGCAGATTCTCGAATGCCTGGTGTGCTTCCAGCACTTCGCGCATTTGCTCGGCGTAGTTCGACCAGTCGGTGGCCAGGCGCAGGGTCCCGCCGGGTTTCAGCACGCGCGCGACCTTGTCCAGGAATGAGGAGGTAATGAGCCGGCGCTTGTGATGACGCGGCTTATGCCAAGGGTCCGAGAAGAAGATCCAGAGCTCATCGGCGCTATTCTCTTCGAGCATGACCTCTAGAACTTCTGGCGCATTGGCCTGCACCGCGCGAACGTTTTCCAGCTCGAATGATTCAACCTTGAGCATCAGCTGGGCCAATCCCGGAAGGTACACCTCAACGGCCAGATAATTGCGCTCTGGGTCATCCTTGGCGGCATTGGCGATGCATTCGCCCAGGCCCGTGCCGATTTCGACGATCAGCGGGGCAACACGTCCGAAGGCCTGCTCGGGGTCCAAGCGGAAGTCATCCGCCACCGAAGTATCTGCAATTTTACGCGGCGGCTCGATCACGTAGCGATCGGCGTTGCGCTCCCAAGCAGCCGCGCGGCGTCCTTGCAGTCGATTGCCTCGGCGTACGAAAGAGACCGGTTCGGCACGGAAATAAGATGGGTCTTTGGCCGCCTTGCCGGAGACTGCAGGCTGCTCTTCGCTACGTTCGCTCATGATTATTAATCCTAGCCGAGTACCGGCCGGCACAAACTTGGAAATTATGGGGCGTTGCACACCCGCCGAGCGGGAATCGAGAAATACTAGGGGGCGTTCCGGGTGTTCCCCTATGGCGAAAAGCCGCCTCGAACAGGCATCCTAGAAGTATGACAGATCTAGTGCGCGGTTTATTGAACATCATTTGGCTTGTATTCGGAGGACTTTGGCTGGCGTTGGGCTATGTCCTAGCCGGCATCATCTGCTGCCTTTTGATCGTCACGATTCCTTTCGGCATCGCGTCATTCAGAATTGCCGGTTATGCGCTGTGGCCCTTTGGGCGCACGGTCGTCGACCGCGGGCCGGTCGGCGCGTTTTCGACATTGGGCAACGTCATCTGGTTGATCTTCGCCGGTATCTGGATTGCCATTAGCCATGTGCTCACCGCGATCCCGATGTTCGTCTCGATTATCGGCATCCCACTAGGCATCGCGAACCTGAAGATGATCCCGGTATCCTTGATGCCGCTGGGCAAGGAGATCGTTCCTTCCGACTACTTCATCGGCAACGTTCGCCGCTAGTAGTCCGGTAACGAGCTAGGGGCCGATTTCCAGAACTTGGGGAGTCGGCCCCTACGCATTTGCGAGGTTTGCTCAACTTTCGGTGCGTGCCTCGAGCAGCTGTTCGCGAAGGATTTCTGCGTGTCCGCAGTGTTGGGCGAGCTCGCGCAGCAGGTGCAGCTGGACCCATGCGAGCGAGAGCGGACCACGTCGATTTCCGGAAAGCACCGCATCGTCCGCTAGGCCTTGGCGCATCTCGCGGGAGCGGGCTACCGCATCCCGATAGGCCATGCTGACCGAAGCGATAGTGTCCTCTGGCGCCAGGTCAAATGATTCATCCGGGGACTGCGCAATACCGAGTTCGGCGCGCGAGGCTCCGGTGACCGCCTCGCCAAACCAGACTCGTTCAACAAACACCGCGTGCTTCAGCAACCCGAGCAGGGTGGTCTTCGAGGCAACCAAACGTGCCCTGGCCTCGGTTTCGGTCATTCCGTCAAGATAGCCGAGCAGCATCTGGCGGTGCTGCTCAATGAACTCGTCCACCAGCTCGGCTGGGTCTTGGCGGTAGTGAATTGGCGCATCTGGATTAGTCATGCGACATACTGTGCCAGATGCGGTAGGGAGGACAAGACCGTGGGCTGCCAAAGATCGCGCGCAGACCCCTCGGCAATCCCGCGAGCTAAACGCCAGCAGGCCCTAGGCACGGGCTGAACACAGGACTAGAATCTTGAACATGCGTTCAGCTAAGGGTGGGCAAAACCCTGCGGGAAGCGCGTCGAACGCGTCGCCGCCGGGTAGCAGCGACCTGACCGCGCGCGCCAGGATCCGCGATGCGGCGGCCTTCCGGTTCGCGGTGGAGGGCTTCGGCGCCTCGGTGCGGGCCATCGCCTCCGACGCCGGGGTGAGCGCCGGCCTGGTGATGCACCACTTCGGCTCGAAGGCGAGGCTCCGCGCCGCGTGCGATGAGAACATGCTCGCCACGATTCGCCGGCTCAAGCGCGAGAATGTCGCCGAGGCCGCCGCGGGCCAGAGCCTCTTCGACAAGTTCGCGGCCGCCGAGGAGAATGCGGCGGTCCTCGGGTACGTCCTGCGGTCCATGCAGGACGGCGGCCCGCTGGCCCGGGAGTTCATCGACCATATGGTCGATGACGCGGTCGGCTACAGCCGCGAGGGCGTCGCCGCGGGGGTGATCGTGCCCAGCCGGGACGAAGCGGCGCGGGCGCGCTACCTCACGCTTTCCGCGCTCGGCGCACTGCTGCTGGAGGTGACGCTCAATCCACCGGCGGACCCAGCCGACCTCGCGTCGATCGTCCGCGGCTATCTGCGCAGCAGCTACCTGCCGATGCTGGAATTGTTCACCGAGGGCTATCTCACCTCCCGTCGTGCGCTGGAGGACTGCCTCGCATACATGTCCACCCCGCCCTAGCGGCAGGCGGCATTGCCCGGCGCGCCAGAGCGCGCTGACTAGCAACACCTGCGACAGGCATTTGAAAGTGAGCGAGCCATGAGCATGAGACCAGCTATCGAGATCCACGAGCTGTCCAAGTCCTTCGGCAGGGTGCGGGCCCTGGACGGGCTGAACTTGAGTGTGCAGCCCGGGGAGATCCGTGGTTTTCTGGGCCCCAACGGGGCCGGAAAATCCACCACCCTGCGGGTTCTGCTCGGCCTGCTGCGGGCCGACGCGGGCTCCGCGCGGTTGTTCGGCGCAGAGGTGTGGCGCGACGCCGTCAAGCTGCACCAGCGCATCGCCTACGTGCCCGGAGACGTCAGCCTGTGGCCCAACCTGACCGGAGGCGAGTGCATCGACTACCTCGCCCGGCTCGGTGGCCGCGCCGACAAGCGCCGGCTCAAAGCCCGCAAGGCCGAGCTGCTGGAGCGCTTCGAACTGGACCCGCGCAAGAAGACGCGCACCTATTCCAAAGGCAACCGGCAGAAGGTCGCGTTGGTTGCGGCCTTCCTGGCCGACGCGGAGCTGTACGTGCTCGACGAGCCGACCTCCGGGCTGGACCCGCTGATGGAGTCCGTGTTCACCGGGTACGTCCGCGAGGCCGGAGCCGCGGGCAAATCCGTGCTGCTCAGCAGCCACATCCTCTCCGAGGTCGAGAAGGTCTGCGACACCGTCACGATCATCCGCAACGGGAAGGACGTCGAGTCCGGCACGCTGGAGGAGCTGCGGCACCTCACGCGCACCAGCGTGAGCGCGGTGGTCGGCGCAGACCCGTCGGCGCTCGCCGCGCTGCCCGGGGTTCATGACCTGGCCACCACGGCCTTTGCCGGTGCCACCCGGGTCACGTTCGATACCGACAACGCGCAGATCGGCGCCGTGCTGACGGCGCTCACCGCACTCGAGGTGCGCAGCCTCAGCGCCACCCCGCCGTCGCTGGAGGACCTGTTCATGCGCCACTACGGCGATGTGCTCGACTCTGGCACCGCAGCGGCGAGTGGATCGCCGGAGGGCGCCAAGGGCGCGGGTGCGCGATGAATGCCCACCTCGCCTCCGTGTCGCCTGCTGCCGGGCCGCGTTCGGCCCGCGGATCGGCCTTGGCCGGAACCGGCGCGCTGGTGCGGTTCATGCTGCGCCGGGACCGCGTGCGGCTGGGCGTATGGACGGCGTCGATCGTATTCTTCTATGCGTACTTCGTGGTGGCACTTGGCGCCTTGGGCGATCAGGCGCTTGCCGGGCGCGCGCTGATCATGCAGACCCCGAGCGGCATCGCCATGGGCGGACCCGGATACGGCATCGAAAACTACACGGTGGGTGTGGCCATCGCCAACGAGGGCATCACCTGGATGGTCATGGGGCTGGCGATCATGAGCATACTGCATATCGTGCGGCACACGCGTGGCGAGGAGGAGAGCGGGCGCTCGGAGCTGGTGCTCGCCCGGACGGTCGGGCGGCACGCGCCCGCGGTCGCGGCGGCAATCACCCTGTGCGTCGTGAACGCGGTGATTGCGCTCGCCTCTGCGCTCGTCCTTTCCGGTGTGGGCGGGGAGGACCTGGCCCTGGGTGATGCGTTTGCACTGACCGCCGGGAGCGCGCTGAGCGCCATGGTGTTCGGCGCGATCGCCTTGGTAGCCGCGCAGGTGACCGAGCATGGCCGCAGCGCGGTGGGCATCAGTCTCGCGGCGTTCGCTCTGGCCTTCATGCTCCGCGCCGCGGGCGATATCCAGCAGCGGCACGGCAGCGCGTTGTCGTGGTTCTCCCCGATCGCCTGGCCGCAGCAGATGCGGCCCTTCGTCGACGTGCGGTGGTGGCCGGCCGCGCTGTGCCTCGTCGCCATCTTCGTGTTCCTCCTCGTCGGCGCCTTCCTCGGATCACGCCGCGACTTCGGCGGGGGGCTGATTGCGGTTCGCGCGGGCCGGTCCGATGCCCGGGCGGTGCTGCGCGGGCCGGCCACCCTCGCCTGGCTCCAGCAGCGCACCGCGTTCAGCTGGAGCGCCATAGGGTTGGGCCTCATGTGGTTCGCCTCGGGCACCCTGCTGCCGGACATCACCTCCATGATCGCCGAAATCCCGGAGAGCAATCCGGTCTTCGCCGCGGTGTTCGGTGCGGATCCGAGCCAGTTCACCACGGCCTTCCTCGGGGTGATGATCATGTTCGCCATGCTGTGTTGCGCCGCATACGCCGTCGTGATGGGGCAGCGGGCCAAGGTGGAGGAAGGCGCCGGCCGTGCCGAAATCGCGCTGGCCAAGCCGATATCCCGGCATCGCTGGTTCGGCGCCCAACTGCTGGTCGCGGCGCTGGGTACCGGCATGCTTGCCGCGGTCAGCATCTGGGCCATGTGGCTAGGCGCGGCATCCGTTGGCTACGCGGAACAGACGTTCGCTGACTATACCGGGGTGCTGTGGCCCTACCTTGTGGCCCTGGCCAGCTATCTGGGATTCGCCACGGTCCTGTATGCGTGGATCCCGCGGGCGTCGGGCGCCGGGTGGGTGCTGCTGATCTACACTTTCGTGATCGGCATGTTCGGCGGGCTACTGCAGGACCTGCCGGACTGGGTGCACGGGATCTCGCCCTTCTACTGGCTTCCGGCCGCGTTCACCGAGCAACCGGAGCTCGGGCACATGCTCGGGCTGGCGGGGGTCGCCGTCCTCTCGTTCGCGCTTGGCTTCGCCGGATTCCGCCGGCGTGACGTGCCGGCCGCCTAGATGTCGTTTCGCGGAGCACGCGCCCGGTAGCGGTGCTGGAACCGAATAATCATGGATCGCACCATTCTCTGGTGCATGAACCGGAGCTGGGGTTGAGCCGCGGACTATATGTCCGTACCTGAGCGGCCGGCGAAACTTCGGGGCAAGCTATTCGAGAAGCGGCGCGAAATTCTCAAAAATTGTTTCGCAACCGCGGAATATCGATATGAAGAGTAGAGTTGAGTTAAGTACACTCAAGTTTATGGGTTCACCCTCAGAGAGAAAGGATGCGCGTGGACACCAAGCTCACTACCAAAAGCCAAGAGGCACTATCTGCTTCCGGGATGAATGCGTCGACCGCGGGCAATCCGCAGATCGAACCGGCTCACCTGTTGAAGGCTCTGCTGGATCAGCGGGACTCGGTCGCCGTGGCGCTGCTGAAAACCGCAGGACTGGACGTTGACGCCCTCTCCGTCGAGGCAAGCAGCGCCATCAACGCTCTGCCGGCGAACTCCGGATCCTCCGTGGCCCAGGCGCAATTTTCGCGTCAGCTGCTCCAATCGGTCAGCACCGCCCAGGAGATCGCGAACAATATGGGGGACACCTATGTCTCCACCGAGCATCTGCTCATCGCGCTGGCCTCCGACCAGACCAAGGCCGGCGAAGCCCTGCGCAATGCCGGAGCCACCCGCGAGCTGCTGGTAGGAACCCTGCCAACCATCCGCGGGGACCGCAAGGTCGACAATCCGAACCCGGAAGACACCTTCCAAGCGCTGGAAAAGTTCGGTACCGATATGACGGCGCTGGCACGCTCGGGCAAACTGGATCCGGTCATCGGCCGCGACAAGGAAATCCGGCGCGTCGTTCAGGTGCTCTCGCGGCGCACAAAAAACAACCCCGTGCTGATCGGTGAACCCGGCGTCGGCAAGACCGCCGTCGTCGAAGGACTCGCCCAGCGCATGATCGCCGGTGACGTACCGGAGTCCCTTCGCGGCAAGACGCTGATCTCCCTGGACCTCGGGTCCATGATCGCTGGCGCCAAATACCGCGGCGAGTTCGAAGAACGGCTGAAGTCGGTACTCGAAGAGATCAAATCTTCCGCCGGGCAGATCGTCACGTTCATCGATGAGATCCACACGGTGGTCGGCGCCGGGGCCTCCGAAGGGGCCATGGACGCCGGAAATATGCTCAAGCCGATGCTTGCCCGTGGTGAGCTGCGGCTCATCGGCGCGACCACGCTGGATGAGTACCGCGAGAATATCGAAAAGGACCCGGCCCTGGAGCGCCGCTTCGCCCAGGTCTACGTGGGGGAGCCTAGCGTGAATGACACCATCGCGATCCTGCGCGGCCTGAAGGAGCGCTACGAGGCGCACCATAAGGTTTCCATCGCCGACTCGGCGTTGGTCGCCGCCTCCACGCTGTCCAACCGTTATATCTCCGGGCGGCAGCTGCCGGATAAGGCTATCGACCTGGTTGACGAGGCCGCGAGCCGGCTGCGCATGGAGATCGATTCCGCACCGGAAGAGATTGATGAGCTGCGCCGCGAAGTCGACAGGCTGACCATGGAAGAGCTGGCGCTCTCCGGGGAGAGCGACCCAGCCTCGATCGAACGGCTGGAGGCACTGCGTTTTGACATGGCGGATAAGCAGGAGAAATTGGACGCGCTCAACGCCCAGTGGGACGCGGAGAAAGCCGGGCTGAACCGCGTCGGCGACCTGAAGGTGAAACTGGACGACCTGCGCTCGCAGGCCGAAAAGTTCCAGCGTGAGGGGGACCTGGAGAATGCCTCGCGCCTGCTGTACGGGGAGATTCCGACGCTGCAAGGCGAACTTGAGGCAGCGGCCGAAGCCGAAGCCGGCAACACCGCGGAACACACCATGGTGGCTGATGAAGTCACGGCCGACGATATTGCCGAGGTCATCTCGGCCTGGACCGGCATCCCCGCCGGGCGGATGCTGCAGGGCGAAAGCCAGAAGCTGCTGCAGATGGAAGAGCGCATCGGACAGCGGCTGATCGGCCAGCAGCAAGCGGTTGCGGCGGTCTCCGACGCGGTGCGCCGCACACGTGCCGGAATAGCCGATCCGGACCGCCCCACCGGGTCCTTCTTGTTCCTTGGGCCTACCGGTGTGGGCAAGACCGAGCTGGCCAAGTCGCTGGCCGACTTCCTCTTTGACGACCCGCGGGCCATGGTGCGGATTGACATGTCCGAGTACTCCGAGAAGCACTCGGTCGCCCGACTCGTCGGAGCGCCCCCAGGATATGTGGGATACGAAGAGGGCGGGCAGCTCACCGAAGCGGTGCGCCGTCGACCATACTCGGTCATCCTGCTCGACGAGGTGGAGAAGGCGCACCCGGAGGTCTTCGACATCCTGCTGCAGGTGCTGGACGACGGCCGCTTGACCGATGGACAGGGCCGCACCGTGGATTTCAGGAACACGATCTTGATCCTGACCTCAAATTTGGGTTCCCAATTCCTGGTGGATCCAACGATGGAGGACAAAGACAAGAAGTCTGCGGTGATGAACGTGGTCAACGCGTCCTTCAAGCCGGAGTTCTTGAATCGCTTGGACGAGGTCATCATCTTCGATCCGTTGAGCATCGAGCAGCTTGGCAATATCGTGAAGCTGCAAATCGACCTGCTGGCCGAAAGGCTGTCCGAACGCCGGCTCAGCCTCGATGTGGACGAATCCGCCGGAGAGTGGTTGGCCTTGACAGGCTACGATCCGGCCTACGGAGCCCGTCCGCTGCGCCGGCTGGTCCAGCGCGAAATCGGTGACCGGCTAGCGCGGGCGATTCTCGGTGGCAGCATCCAGGATGGGGATGTGGTCAAGGTCGGTCTGGACCCGGCGGGCGATCGACTCATGGTCGCTCGTGGCGAGGCGCCGCAACCCTAATTCCAGAGCATTGGAAATAGCCGTGGCCGGTGGAATCCACCGGCCACGGCTATTGAAAATCTGCGGGGCCTAGCTTTCTTCGTTCACTGGGAGCAGCGAGTTGCGCACGTTGCCTTCGGAGAGGCTCAGGAAGCAGGAGACCTGTCGGTCTCCCTGTGTCCAGGTGCTTTCCGACGGGCGGGAGAAGTGATACGTCCAAGTTGAATCGAGGCCGGCGCTGGGGTCCAAGGAAACCGACTTGCACAGCGATTCGGACTCGGTCAGCAACTCGTTGGAGCCCGGGTATTCTTCGCCGGCTAGCTCGAAGGACCCGATGAGCTGAGCGTTATGTGCAGAATCACAGGTCACTACGGTCTGCAATGCCAGCGGAGACTCGAAGCCGCGGAGGCAGTCGCCGAGGATGAGTTGTTCCGGTGGAATGGACGCGGCGATAATTCCATCCAGGCCCGGGCTCGGATTCCGCTCCACATTGTTCGCCTCTGGCGTAGCTGGCGTAATAAAGCGAAGTACAACGAATACCACCGCAGCGCTTAGGGCTAAAACGGCAATGACAAGTAAAACCCACTGGCCGATTTGCCGTTTGGGCTTCTCCGGTTCGGGCTGCAACGGCGGTAAGGCCGCTTGCGGCTCGGGTAGATCTTTTTCCACCACCTGTAGTGCTCCTTGAAGGTTCGCCTTGGTTTGAAAGGGAGCAAGCTCACTAAATAGTCGTTGGACTAATCGACAGTCTAACGGGTCTGACACGTGTTGCGTTCAACGCTCGCCGTCGAATCGTGTTAACCTTTAATTACGAAAGAACTGATCACATATTCGGGGGCCTTCACCTATTAGGTGGACCACCTCCCGACTCTACTGAAAAGAGGGGGTCACGCCATGGGGCGCGGCCGTCAAAAGGCTAAAGCACAGCGTCAAGCGCGAGATATTAAGTACTACTCGCCCTCGACTGACCTTACGGCACTAGAGCGTGAGCTTGGTGTCCGGTCCGATTATCATGCCCAGAATCTGGAGCCTGATAATTCATCGCATGACGACGAAGAGTCTGATTACGACGAGCTGACTAAGAAGTACTCCGGAGACGACGACGCTGACTAATCCTCAGCTACTCAACCGAGAGTCCTTGGCTCGGGTGCCTGCCTTCATATGAAGTTGTGCAGCTCTTCAGTACATTTTTGCGACATGCCGCAACGACTAAGCTAAATTAGCTTCAAGGTCGTTGCGGCCTTTGTCGTCCCCGAATGCTCCGAAAGGTCAGAACGTGAGCACCCCCGAAGAGCTTTCCATCCAAATGGCCCATCACTCGGCCATCCGGTCCATGCAACGCATCGTGGAGCCGCAAGCGGATCCTTCCTCGGAAGAAGACGCCAGAGCCGGCGTGCAGGCAATGCTCGACCGAGGCAATGTGCTGGTGGTGACAGGGGCGGGAGTTTCCACCGATTCCGGGATCCCCGACTACCGGGGACCGAACGGCTCGCTTCAACGGCACCGTCCGATGACCTATCAGGAATTCAAATACCGTCCTGAGGCACGCCACCGCTATTGGGCGCGCGGGTTCGTGGGCTGGCGTCACATGTTCCAAGCCGAACCGAATGGAATTCACCGCCGGCTGGTGGACTGGGAAGATACCGGCCGGATCAGCGGAATCATTACGCAAAACGTTGACGGGCTGCACCATCGGGCCGGATCAAAAACGGTGATCCCGGTGCATGGCGACCTTTCGATTGTGCGATGCCTGGACTGCGGCCAGAGCGAGGACCGCCAACACTTTGACATCCGCCTGCAGGATCTCAATGTCGGTTACATTGAATCCGTTGAAATCGACCCCAGCGCCGTCAACCCGGATGGGGATGTGGAACTGCCGCAGTATTGGGTCGACCGGTTCACCATGGCTAATTGTGAAAACTGCGGCTCCTTGGCATTGAAGCCCGACGTGGTGTACTTCGGCGAAAGCGTGCCCGTGGAGCGCAAACAACAGATGGCGCAGCTCGAAGAGGCTTCTACCGGGTTGTTGGTGCTCGGCTCATCGCTGGCGGTGATGAGCGGGTACAAGATTCTGTTGAACTTCGTCAAACGCGGGTTGCCGGTCGCTTTGGTAACCAATGGTCATGTGCGCGGCGAGGAGAAAGCCACGTGGCGTTGGCGGGTGCCGCTGTCTCATGCGATGCGGCAGCTCGATTAGCTGCAGAAGGCAAAATGCGCGGCTGGGGATGCTCCGTACTCGTCGCCGCTAATCTTGGTTCCGCGCCCAGTGGAGCACAACGCACAGGCGGCAGGATGAAGAGCACGGTGAAAATAGTGCAGATCCCCTAGATCGTCCGCCAGATACGGGGCCGCGCGCTGCTTTGCAGAGGAGCGATGAGGAGGTATCGGAACAGGCCCCCGATGATATCGACAAAGATATCGGTGGCAGCGGAACTCCCCGGGGCGAGAACGTACTGGACGATCTCGAAGGCCAAGCTCACCCCGGCGATCATGCTAACGGCGAGCTAAGCGTCCTGGATAGACGCCAGGGGCCGAAACGGGACAAAATTCAGTCCAGCTTCAACCGGTGCGCTGGAGCCGGACTCGGCCCGGGCAGCGAACGGCACGAGCATCCTGCGCCGCAGCGATCCGGCGCCGGCGCCCAGCAGTCCCAGCCTAGCGCCAAACCGTGCCAATCCGGGCTCCGGGTGCTGTTCGCGTATGCCGCACCCCATGTCGAAGGGAGCGTATTCTCGCAGGCTGAAGGCTAGCCGGCGTGGGACTCGAGAACCTCCGCGGGCGAGAGCCAGTAGGTATTCCGGCGGGGAATTTGCGGCGGGTCCAGCGACCGGGGCAAGAGCACGGCCGGAGGCCGGTCTTTGCGGATGATGACTCGGAAGAGCCCGGCATGGCGCGCATGGTGGTGCCGGGGGCAGAATATCGCCCCGTTTTCAACACTCGTCTCGCCGCCTTCCTCCCACGGCAGGAGGTGGTCGGCTTCGCAGCGCCCCGCGGGCATGGTGCATCCCGGATAGAGGCAGCCACGGTCGCGGGCAATCAGGGCTCGTTTCATATGAGGCGGGAAAAGCCGTTCGGCCCGACCGACATCGAGAATCTGTCCATTGCCATTAAAGACGACCGGGAGGATCCCCGCATTGCACATCTGCGTGCGTGCCTCGGTATCGGAGAGCGGAATGCCGTTCTCGGTGATCGCGTAGCTCTTGTCGCCCGCGATCATTTTCGCGAAGTCCAGGTGCACGATGACCTGCGGGGTGACGATACCGGTGGTTTTCTTTCCCGTGGCGCCGGTGGATCGAAGCGCGCTGAGCAGCGCCGTCAGATGCCGCATCGCCGGGGTGAGGTCTTCGAAGGTCTGCGGGTAGAAGGAATCACCGGGCAGGTCTGCGGTCACCGCGGCATGATCCGCGGGAACCGGCGCCTCGGGTTCCGAGTTTCCCGGGCCTGTTTGGGCAGCGGACTGGTCGCCGGAATTCTCCGCCGGGACCCCTTGCGCTGCGGGGGTACCTTCTTGTGCCCAGCGGGGCATCGTTTCCGGATCGTTCCACGACGTGGTTGCTGGGGATGGCGCGGACACCGCTCCGGGCTCGGGAGTGGAATTGGATGACGGGCCGCCGCCTGCCTGCGCGTAGCTCCGCGCGGTCAACTGTGCGAGTTCTTGCCGGTTGCCGGCGATGGTCGCCGGATTGTCGATCTGCGTGCGGAGGGATTCGATGAGTTCCGCCTCATGGGGCAGCACCTTGAGCTGATAGATCACCAGTCCGTTGCGCATGCCCTTGCGGAAGATCCCGGCTTCGGCGACGAGTGCCTGGGGCGGGCGCTGCGTGCTGACCTGTTCTTGGACCAGCGTGCCCAGATGCGTCAGGGCGGTAGCCGGCTCCTGGCGAAGCAAGGTGGCCGCCTGCGCTTCGAGTTTGTCGCGTTGCGCGGCGGAGGAGAGGTCTTTTTGCACGCCGCGGAGTTTGCTGGCGGCTTGGGCCACGAGGCGGGGATCGGTTTCCCGGCCGGTGAATTCGGCGGACAGCAGCGGATAGCCCGGACCATGGCGCACCCCATCCTCGGTGACCCGCGCGATCAGCGCGTCCGCCTGGGCGAGCCGATAGTTGGCCGCGGAGACCGGTACCTGGAGCCATGAGGTGTACATCGAGGTGCAGTCGGTGAAGTGCGCGCGCCCGCTGGCCCGCTGGCCGGAAAGCTGCTCAAGGGTTTGGAGGGTGGGGGCCGGGCCGGCCTCGGCAACAGCCTGCAGGGACTGCTCGTCCAGTTGATGCGCACCGCTGGAGCGCAGCGCGTCGGCCGCATGAATCTGGCTGCGGGCGAGCTCGGCCGCGCAGCGCTCGGTCAGCCAGGCGAAGTACGCGGCGTGGCCCGGAGCGAGGTCGATCCCGGCCAGCGCGCGCGTGGCCTGCGCGACCTGGCCGACGGCTTTCGCCAGCTGATCCAGCGCCTGGACGGTGGCTGCATGCGTACTCATGTGCCCCAGCTTGCCCCACGAATGCCGGGTGCGGGCCGGCGGCGGGCAAGCTGTGGATAAGCGGGCAGAAAAAAAGGGGGCGAAACGGCACCGTGCTGGTGCCGCATCGCCCCCTTTTGCGGGATGCTTCGAAAGTTACTTGGCGTAGTTGCCGGTCAGCAGCACCGCGCCGCCGTCCACGCCCTTGGCGCCCTGGACGAAGTCCAGGCCGGCGGAGCTAGCGGAAGGCTCGAGGTTTTCGACCGAACCCATGATCCAGGCGCCCATGCCGGCCTTGTTCAGCAGTGCCACCGCGCGGTCGGCGACGTTCTGCTCGACCACCGCAACCATGCCCACGCCCAGGTTCAGGGTGCGCTCGAGGTCGGGCTGCGGCACATTGCCCAGCGCCGCAATGGTGGAGAAGACCGCGGGCAGGGACCAGGTGGAGCGGTCCACGCGGGCCATCAGGCCCTTGGGCAGCACGCGGGCCAGGTTGGCCGCCAGGCCGCCGCCGGTGACGTGGCTGAAGCCGTGCACGCCGAAGTTCTCCCCGTCGTTCAGCTCGCCGATCAGGTCCAGGCAGGCGGTGGTGTAGATGCGGGTCGGAACCAGCAGCTCTTCGCCCAGGGTGCGGCCGAATTCGGCGACCTCGCGCTCCAGCTCCCACTGCGCGTGGGCGATCACGCGGCGCACCAGCGAATAGCCGTTGGAGTGGATGCCCGAGGAAGCCATGCCGATGATGACGTCGCCGGCCTGCACGCGCTCCGGGCCGAGCAGCTGATCGGCTTCGATGACGCCGGTGGCGGCACCGGCCACATCGTACTCGTCCTCGGCCAGCAGGCCCGGGTGCTCGGCGGTTTCGCCGCCCACCAGGGCGGTGCCGGCCAGCTTGCAGCCTTCGGCGATGCCGCGCACGATATCCGCGATGCGCTCGGGGACGACCTTGCCGGTGGCGATGTAGTCGGTCATGAACAGCGGCTTGGCGCCGACCACCACGATGTCATCGACCACCATGCCCACCAGGTCCTGGCCGATGGTGTCGTGGATGTCCAGCTTCTGCGCGATCGCAACCTTGGTGCCCACCCCGTCGGTGGAGGTGGCCAGGTAGGGCTTCTTGTACCCGGTGAGGAAGGAAACGTCGAACAGGCCGGCGAATCCGCCGACTCCGCCGACCACGCCATTGGTGTGGGTGGCCTTGATCGCGCCCTTCATCAGCTCGACGGCACGGTCACCGGCCTCGACGTCGACGCCAGCTCCGGCGTAGGTGATGGAGGTTGGCTGCTCTTGCGTGCCGCTCATGGCAGATGGATCCTTTTCTGTCGTGAACACCGGATAGCCGGTGCCGCTTGCAACGAGGTGGGTGATGGATTGGTGACTAGAGAGTTGCTTCGAGCTCGGCATCCGGGCCGGGTTCGCAACCGCTCTGATTTGCCTGCTCCAGCAGGTTCTTGCCATGGCGCTCATCACCGGGCAGCGGGATCGGGTAGTCGCCGGTGAAGCAGGCGGTGCACAGCTTCTCCCGCGGCTGCATGGTGGCGCCGATCATGCCGTCCTCGGAGATGTACGCCAGCGAGTCGGCGCCGATGGACTTGCCGATTTCGTCCACGGCCGCGCCGTTGGCGATCAGCTCCGCGCGGGTGGCGAAGTCGATGCCGTAGAAGCAAGGCCACTTCACCGGTGGCGAGGAGATCTTCACGTGCACCTCGGCGGCTCCGGCCTCGCGCAGCATGCGCACTACCGCACGCTGGGTGTTGCCGCGCACGATCGAGTCGTCCACGACCACCACGCGCTTGCCGCGCAGCACGGTCTCCAGCGCATTGAGCTTCAGCTTGATGCCCAGCTGGCGCAGGGTCTGCGAGGGCTGGATGAAGGTGCGGCCCACATAGGCGTTCTTCACGAAGCCGTGGGTGAACGGAATGCCGGACTCCTCGGCGTAGCCGATGGCCGCCGGGGTGCCGGATTCCGGGACCGGGATGACGATGTCGGCGTCGGCGCTGTTTTCGCGGGCCAGCTGGCGGCCCATCTCCACGCGGGCTTCGTAGACCGAACGGCCGGCGATGGTCGCATCCGGGCGGGCCAGGTAGACGTACTCGAAGACGCAGCCCTTCGGGGTGGCTTCGGCGAAGCGGGTGGAGCGGATGCCGGTCTCGTCGATGGCGATCAGCTCGCCCGGTTCGATCTCGCGGATGAAGGAAGCGCCCACGGTGGCCAGGGCCGGCTGCTCGGAGGCAACCACCCAGCCGCGGTTCAGCCGTCCCAGCACCAGGGGGCGCACCCCGTGCGGGTCGCGGGCCGCGTACATGGTGTTCTCATCCATGAACACGAAGCAGAAGGCACCCTCGATCTTGGGCAGCAGCTCGAGCGCGGTCTCTTCGAGGCTCTGGCTCTCCTTGCCCGCAAGCAGGGCGGTGACCAGCGCGGTATCGGTGGTATTGCCCTGGGCGATTTCACCGCGCAGCTTGCCGCCCTCGGAGACCTGCTTGGCCTCGACCATTTCGGCCAGCTGCGCCGAGTTGGTGAGGTTGCCGTTATGCGCCAGGGCTACGGTGCCGGTCTGGGTCGGGCCCAAGGTCGGCTGCGCATTGGCCCAGTGGCTGGCGCCGGTCGTCGAATAGCGGCAGTGGCCCACGGCCAGGTGGCCGGTCATCGAGTTCAACGTGTTTTCGTCGAAGACCTGGGAGACCAGGCCCATATCCTTGTATACGTTGATTCGCGCGCCGTCGCTGGTTGCGATGCCCGCGGACTCCTGTCCGCGGTGCTGCAAAGCGTACAGCCCGTAATAGGTTAGTTTTGCAACTTCTTCGCCAGGTGCCCAGACACCAAAAACGCCGCATTCGTCCTGCGGCCCTTTTTCGTTGGGAAGCAAGTCATGATTCAGGAATCCATCGCCACGCGCCATGTCAATTATTCTCTCATGTATCTATTGGTCGACACCGACCGTTTATGTGGTGAACGGCGACCAGGTGCGCGGCCACCGCTTGCCTTCCTGGGAAGGGGAGGGCGCCTAGCCTTGTAGCTCGCTGCCGGTGTCCCCGGCCAGGGGCACCGCCAGTTTTTGGGTGGTCTTGCGCGAAGTGACGCGATCGATAATTACATATGCGAGCGCGCCCAGCCCGGTGCCAAGTCCCGCGCAGAACATGGCGAAGAATCCGACGGCCGATCCGACGGTGTAATCCATGGACGGTTCGCCAATCAAGCCAATGATTACGCCTACCAGGGCGCCGAGTACGGCGCCGGAGAGGACGATTGGCCAGAAGCGCGGTGCCGAATGAACCTGCACTTGGATCGGCTGGTCTGCGGATGACGGGGTAGCGGGGTGTTGCTCCATAGTTTTAAGGGTACTCAATTAGCGGCAGGTGTGCCGACAAGTCTGCCCTTAGTCCGGAGGCGTGCAGTTGGCCCGTTTGCGTGGCCGAAGCCCAGTCGGTGCGCCCGGTGACCAGTGAAAGCCATAATTCGGCGGGCATTTCGACCACATTAGGCGGCGTACCACGGGTGTGGCGGGGCCCTTCAATGCATTGGGTCACACCAAAGGGCGGAACCCGCACCTCAACCGAGTTCCCCTCGGCCCGCGAAGCGAGTTCCTCCAAGGCGAAACGTACCGCCATGGCCAGCGTTGGGCGGGCTGTTTTCCCTTGGGTTTCCGCGTTTTCAGCCCATTCGCGCAGCGCGGCGCGACCGGAGAGCTCATCGATTCTTCGCTTGATCGCCATGGCGTTAAATTCCCTTCCTTGGATGACGAAAAAATGTCATATTCCGCCCCTGGATTTCGTGCTCGGAGGGGCTAGCGGGCCGCGAAGTCCCGGCCGAGGTAGCAAAGCCCGGCAGTGCGCGCCCCGGCGGTGTGCGCTGTGGCGCCCAGCCGGCTTGATAATTCTTCCAGCTTCTGCGCGCTGAGCGCGCCATGGCTGGCCAATAGCCCCAGCGCCAGCACATCGATTCCGCGCGAAGCGCCATCAAGGATTTTCACCGCCACGCTCACCCCGTTGGGGGCGCACATCCCCAGCACTCCTTCGGCACCGAGCTTGGCGATGATTCCGGTGGACTCGATGACCAGCGTATTGGGGCTGCCCGCGCCGCGTACCGCCCACGGGTGTTCGCGCATGGCGCTGGCCACCGACCGCGCGGCCGGGTCGGTGGATACCGCCAGCTTTCGAAATCCCTCCGCCAGGGACCGCAGCGACATCTGCGGTGCCGGAGCTCCGCAGCCATCGACGCCCAGGAAAGTGATCGGCCCGCAGAATTCTTCCATCGCCCGGAAGGCCGAAAGCTGCACCGGATGCTCGGGTGACAGATAGCTGCCGAGCGGTTCGCCGCTGGCCGCCGCCGCCGCGAGAAAAGCGGCGTGTTTGCCCGAACAGTTGAAGGCAAGCTTGTTCTGGCTCTGGCCACGCGCGGCCATCTCGGAGCGTGTTGCCGAATCGCCGGGCCAGGAGGCCGGGCATTGCAGATGCTCTTCGCCCAGCTTCACCGAGTCGAGCACGCTGCGCGCGAGCAGCTGATGCTGTTCGGTTCCCAGATGGCTGGCGCAGGCGAGCGCCAGTTGCGCGGATTCCAACGCCGCCCCGGCGCGCAACGAACCGATCGCCTGAAAAGGCTTCAGCGCGGAGCGGGGAAAGATCAGGGCTTCGGGATCGCCGATGGCCTCCAGAACCTGCCCGGCCGGATCCAGAACTACCGCTGCGCCATAATGCCGCGATTCGATCACCGAATTGCGGGTGATCCGCAGCAGCTCGCTGCACTGTGTGATGTCTATCGCCGAACCCATGAGGCCAAGTCTAGGCGCAGGCCCGCACGGAGGGCTTTCCCAAGGAAGGCAAGCCCCCAGGGGCTGGCGCGGTGATCTGCGGCAACTTTTCATCCCCCGGTCACAGACCACTAATCGTGTGTGGTTCTCCGGTAAACTCGGTGCAGTGAAGGTACTGGTTATTGGCCCAGGCGGCCGTGAGCATGCAATTGTCCGTGCACTTAGTGCAGACCCCTACGTCAATGAGGTTCATTGCGCTCCCGGCAACGCCGGCATCGCACAGGACGTCACCACCCACGAGATCAACGCCCAGGACCCGCAGGCGGTGCTGGGGCTGGCGCGTGAACTTGCCAGCGAGCTGGTGATCGTCGGCCCCGAGGCGCCATTGGCCGCCGGCGTTGCCGACGCGCTCATCGAAGCCGGGATTCCGGTCTTCGGCCCAACCCGCGCCGCGGCACAGCTGGAAGCCTCCAAGGCATTCGCCAAGGACGTCATGGCCGCCGCGCAGGTGCCCACCGCCATGGCGCACGTGGCAACGACCGCGGCGGAAGCCGCAGCGGCGCTGGATGACTTTGGCGCACCCTATGTGGTCAAAGACGACGGCCTGGCCGCCGGCAAGGGGGTTGTGGTGACCGCGGACCGTGCCGAAGCGCTGGCCCACGCAGAGCTTTGCTTTGCCGCCGGCGGCACCGTGGTGATCGAAGAATTCCTTGACGGCCCGGAAGTTTCGCTGTTCGTCATCTGCGATGGCAAGCATGCCGTGCCGCTGTCTCCGGCCCAGGACTTCAAACGGATCTTCGACAATGACGAAGGCCCCAACACCGGTGGCATGGGCGCCTACTCGCCGCTTCAATGGCTTCCGGAAGGCTTCGTCGACGAGGTGATGGACCGCGTCGCCTACCCGACATTGCGCGAAATGGAAAAGCGCGGCACCCCGTTCACCGGCGTGCTGTACTGCGGCCTGGCCATCACCAAGCGCGGCATCCGCGTCATCGAATTCAACGCCCGCTTCGGCGACCCGGAGACCCAAGCGGTCCTGGCTCGGCTGAAGACCCCGCTGGGCGCGATTCTGCTCGCCGCGGCGAACGGCAAGCTCGACGATGCCGAGCAGCTGCGCTGGTCCTCGAAGACCGCCGTGGACGTGGTCATCGCCGCCGAGAATTACCCCGATGCCCCGGTCAAGGGCGCGGTGATCGAAGGGCTGGAAGAAGCCAACCAGGTCGGCGAGGTGCATGTGATGCATGCCGGCACCAGCACCGACGCCGAAGGCAACATCACCGTGGCCGGTGGCCGCGTCTTGGCGGTCGTCGCGCTGGGCGATGACCTGGCCGCCGCCCGGGCGAACGCCTACGCGGGTGTCTCCAAGATCAGTTGGAGCGGTGCCCAGTCGCGCAGCGATATCGCCTTGAAGGCCGAACGCGGAGAAATCGTAGTGAACGGGGAGAGCAAGTAATGGCAGGATTCCAGACCGAAACGCTTTCCCTCGAAGGCTGGGACCACTTCTATTCGGGCAAGGTGCGCGACCTGTACCTGCCCGCCGGGGTGGGTTTCGCGGACTCCGACCGGGTGCTGGTGGTCGCTTCGGACCGGATCAGCGCCTATGACTTCGTGCTGACCAGCGAGATTCCGGACAAGGGCAAGGTGCTGACCCAGCTGAGCCTGTGGTGGTTCGGGCAGCTGAGCGAATTCGCCAACCATGTGATCTCCACCGAGGTGCCCGAGGCGGTAGCCGGCCGGGCGATGGTGTGCAAGAAGCTTGAGATGTACCCCATCGAGTGCATCGCCCGCGGTTATCTGACCGGCTCCGGATTGGCCGAATACAAGGTCTCCTCGACCGTGTGCGAGCTGCCGTTGCCCGCGGGCCTGGTTGACGGTTCACGCCTGCAGCCGGCGCTATTCACCCCTTCGGCCAAGGCCGAGGTCGGCGAGCATGACGAGAACATCTCCTTTGCGCAGACGGTGGAACGCGTCGGCGCGCAGGTCTCCGAGGCGCTGCGCGAGAAGACCGTCGCCCTCTACGAACGCGCCGAGCAGATCGCCCGTGAACGCGGAATCATCCTTGCCGATACCAAGGTCGAATTCGGCGCCGATCCGAGCAACGGCGAGATCACGCTCGGCGACGAGGTGCTCACCCCCGACTCCTCGCGCTTCTGGGATGCCCAGTCCTACGCACCGGGCAAGGCCCAGGCGAGTTTTGACAAGCAGTTCGTGCGCGACTGGCTGACCTCAGCGGCATCCGGTTGGGACAAGAACTCCGGGGCAGAGCCACCGGCGTTGCCCGCAGAGATTGTGGAGAAGACGCGCGCCCGGTACATCGACGCCTATGAGCGTTTGACCGGGGAGAAATTCTCCGCCTAAGGGCAAAAACGAAAGGCCGGGGTGAAGGAGGAATTCCTTCACCCCGGCCTTTTCGCGAAGCAGAGAACTAGCCGCCCAGCTCGGCTGCGCCCTTGCGTACGTGATACAGCACGTAGCCGTAGCTCAACTCGGTCGCCAACGGGTGCCGCGCGATCCAGTCGCGAGCCAGATCCGCCGGAAATTCAAGGTGGAGTACCTTGGCGAGATCCTCCGTAGAGTCGAAGCTCCAACTGCTCATCACCTCATGGCGTTGGGCTCCCTGCGCGGCCCACCACCGCCGGATGTAGTCATCCTCGCCCTGATCCGACGCCCAAGGGCTCTGCCGCAAAAGTGAAGCGAATTCTCCGTGCTGGTGGTCGTTGTCGATCACCAGCAGCGACCCGCCGGGGCGCAGGACACGCAGGACCTCGCGGAGCCCGGCGGTGCAGTCGTAGTTCGCGGAAGGGAAGAAATAGGCGAAGCGCGCGTGCACCACCGCGACGCTGGAGTCCGCTAGCGGAAGATGTTCGGCAGACCCGTGCAGCACCTGAACCCGCGAACTACGCGCCCGTGCGGCGTCCAGCAGGCGCAGATCCGGTTCCACCCCGAGGACCGTGCCATGTTCGGTGAGATATTTGGGGAGCCAATAGCCGCTGCCGCATCCCAAATCCAGCAGGACCTTGCCCGCCCAGGGCGCCAGGGAGCACAAGCGCGCAAAGAGCACCCCGGTTCGATCCAGCGCGCTATTTTCAATCTCGTAGACTTCCGTGTCCGCCCCCTGGTTCGGGGCCGGAAGGAAGTCGCCCAATTCGTTTGCCATGTGCTTGCGGCCGGTTAGACCAGCGAGTCCTTCCACGCCTTGTGCAGCGAAGCGAAACGTCCCTCGTCCGCGATCAGCTGTTGCGGGGAGCCGTCCTCGATGATTCTCCCATCGTGCACCACCAGCACCCGGTCGGCGATCTGCACCGTGGACAACCGGTGGGCGATGATCAACGCCGTACGGTTCCCCAGCAGCTGCTGCAGGCCGCGTTGCACCGCGCGCTCCGAAGGAATGTCCAGCGAGCTGGTGGCCTCATCCAGGATCAGCACGGCCGGGTCGGCCAAGAAGGCGCGAGCGAAGGAGATGAGCTGGCGTTGCCCGGCGGAGACGCGACCGCCACGCTTATTCATGTCGGTCTCATAGCCTTCGGGAAGTTCGCGGATAAATTCATCGGCGCCCACCGCCCTAGCCGCATCCTGGATCTCCGCGAGCGTCGCGGTGGGCTTGCCGAGCGCAATGTTCTCGGCAACCGTCCCGGAGAACAGGAACGCTTCCTGGGTGACCATCACCACATGCCGGCGCAGTTCCTGATTCGAGAGCTCATTGATCGGGACCGAATCGATTTCCAGGCTGCCCGAGCGCAGATCGTAGAAACGGGAAATGAGTTTTGCGAGCGTGGATTTGCCGGCACCGGTCTGCCCGACCACCGCCACCGTTTGCCCGGCTTCAAGCTTCAGATCGAAGCGGTCCATGATGATCGGCCCGTGCCCGTAGCCGAAGACCGCGTCGCTGAAGACGATCTCTCCCTTGACCTGCTCGATACTGCGCGGTGCCAGCGGTTCCCTGACGCTAGGTTCCTCTTCCAAGAGCCCGGAGACCTTTTCGAGGGCTGCCGTGGCCGACTGCAAGGAGGAGTAGAACATGGCGATCTGTTCGACCGGCTGGAAGACGCGTTTAGCCGCAAGCAGCAGCGCCACCATCACGCCAACGGCCAGCGTCCCCTCCAGAATGCGGAAGCCTCCGTAGGCCAGCAATACCGCGACGGTGAGGTTTCCAATGAGCACCAGACCCGGCTGGAGGATGCCGAATAGGTTAAAGGAGCGCACCGAGTTGACCCGATACTTTTCGGCGACCTCGCCATAGTTTTCGTCATTTGCCGCTTCCCGGCGGAACGCCTTGACCGCGCGAATGCCGGTCATCGTTTCGACGAACATGGAGATCACCTTCGCGGAAACCACCCGGGACTCACGGTAGAGCACCTCGGACCGGCTCTGGTACCAGAAGAAGAGGATCGCCACCGGGATGGCCGCAATGCACAGCACCAGAGCGCTGCGCCAATCCAGGATGAAGATGGTGGCCAGCGTGAAAATCACGAAGACGCAGGAGGAGGCGAGTTCGGATACTCCCTGGTCCAGCAGTTCACGCAGGGTTTCCAAGTCCGAGGTCTGCCGCGAGATGATCCGGCCCGAGGTGTAGTTCTCGTGGAATTCGAGGCTCAACCGCTGAGTGTGGCGGAAGACCTGCTGACGCAGATCCAAGAGCATGGCCTGGGAAATGCGGGCGGCGCAATTGATGTACCAGGCCAGCAGGACTCCGGCCAATATGGCGCAAACAATGTAGGCGCCGCCGGAAACTCCCAGCGCGCCCCAGTTGCCCTCGCGGACCTGCGGCAGCGTCCAGTCGATGGCCAAGGCAATGAGGATTGGCAAGATGACGCGGGCCGCATTGGAAACCAGCACCAGCACCACGGTGAGAATGAAGAGTTTCTTCTGCGGCATGGCGAGCGTTGCCAGGAGCCTGAATGAGCGGCGGCGCACTCGTTTGCGTTGGGCGCCGGAAAGGTTGATATTGTCCTCTTCGGTGACACCTAGTGGTTGGCTCATCGCGCGACCTCTTCGCTCATCGGTGCTTCGTCATCCAGGCTGGCGATCACATATCGGTAATGTTCGTTCGTGCTCAGCAGGTGCGTGTGGCTGCCGATCGCGTCGATGCGACCATCGCGCAGCAACGCCACCCGGTCGGCGAGCATCACGGTGGAAGGCCGGTGAGCCACCACCAAGGTGGTAGTGCCGCCCAGCACCTCGCGCAGCTTCGTGGTGACCGCTTCCTCCGTGCGCACGTCCAAGGCGGAGAGCGGATCGTCCAGTACCAGGATCCGGGGCCGGGCGGCGATGGCGCGGGCCAGGGCCAGACGCTGGCGCTGGCCTCCGGACAAGGACAGGCCTTCTTCGCCGATGAGCGTATCGACCCCCTGCGGCAGCTGATAGGCGAAGTGCGCCTGCGCCACGTCAAGGGACTGCGCCAAGAGCTCTTCGCGCTGCGCGGGGCTGTAATCCGCCGGGGCGCCGAGCAGCACGTTCTCGCGGACCGAATTCGAGAAGAGGGTGGTGTCTTCGAAAGCTACGGCTATTTCTTTGCGCAGCTCTTCCAGATCCCATTCGCGCACGTCTTGCCCGTGCACCAGTACCTGCCCGGCGCTTACCTCATGCAAGCGCGGGATCAGGTTCAGCAGCGTCGATTTGCCCGAGCCGGTGATTCCGACCAGCGCCATGGTTTCCCCGGCGCGGATCGTCAGCTCGATATCGGCAAGGATGGGGCGCCCGCGCCCGGAGGCATCGGGGTAGGCAAATCGAACGTGCTTGAGCTGCACTTCGCCGGTGCGTTCGGCGGGGGACTTCGGCTGGTCGGGGGAGACGATGTCGTTGGAAGCGTCCATCACTTCGAAGTGGCGGTCCAGCGCGGTTTTGGTGCTCAGCGTCATGCCCAGCAGCATCCCCATGCCTTCCACCGGCCCTGCGATCACCGCTGCGATGGCGAAGTAGGCCACGAGCGAGCCGATGCTCAGCTGCCCGCCGGCAACCAGCGAGATGCCGATCAGCACGCCCAGCCCCAAGATCGTTTCGGGGATTGCCACGACGGCCATCAGGAAGCTGGCCAGGGTTTTGGCCTTGCTGATTTCCGTCTGCTGCAGCGACTTGGCCTGCTCGTTGAATCCGGCATACACATGGGGGCCGCGGCCGAAGGCCTTGATGACGCGAATGCCATGGACAGATTCTTCGACGGCGGTCGCGAGGTCACCGGCTTGGTCTTGGCTCAGCCGGCTCGCGGCCCGGTAGTTGTTGCGGAAGTGGTAGGCCTTGATCGAGATGGGGATGGCGCCTAGCAGGTAGAGCAATCCGAGGATCCACGAGTGGTAGAACATCAGCGCCAGGCCGGTGATCACGGTGACCGTGTCCACCACGAGCATCATGGCGCCGAAGGCGAGCCAGCGGCGCAGCAGCGACAGATCCGACATCGAGCGGGAGAGCAGTTGGCCCGAGCCCCAGCGCTCGTGGAACGCCACGGGCAGGCGCTGCAGATGTTTGTAGAAGCGGATGCGCATCTGCGCTTCCAACCCCGCCGCCGGGTTGAGCACGAATTGGCGGCGCAGGTAGATGAATAACGCTTCCAGGAAACCCAAGGCACCCACAATCGCCATGGCGATCCAGATTGCGTTGTTCGTCCCATCGCTGTCCAGGACGTTGTTCACCAGCCAGGCGAGGACCTGCGGAATGACGAGGGCGACAATGCCTGCGCCCAAGGCGCAGAGGAAGCCGCCGATGAGCCGCGGAAGAATCGGGCGGACAAACGGCCCCAGCCGTTTTAAGGTGGTTGTCAACGACACCGCTTCAGCTGCTTCTGAGTTTTGTTGTCGCGCCATGCGAGTTCCCCACCATCACCAATAACAATATCGACCGGACTACAGCCTACCGTCAGTAGTTGGGAAAATTCAATCAAATAATCACTAGTGGATAGATTATTTGTTGCTGGCTCAGAGACGGCTTCAGGCCCCGCACTTGAACCAAGTGCGGGGCCTGAAGGAGTGAATGATTAGTCCCTTGCGGTGAGCGTGAGCAGTACTGCCTCGGGCGGGCAGGCAATGCGAAATGGTGCGAAGCGAGAATGGCCCAGGCCGGCGGAAACATTCAGCGGGACGGTGCGCCCGGCATATTCCCATTCGGTCAGCCCGCGAGCTCGCCACGTCGGCAAATCGCAGTTCGACACCAGGGCGCCGTATCCCGGAATGCATACCTGTCCGCCGTGGGTGTGGCCGGCGAAGATGATATCCGCCCCGGCCTCGGTGAGTTGATCCAGCACTCGTTGGTAGGGGGCATGGGTTAGCGCGATGCGTACGTGCGGAGCCTGGTATCCGGTGACCGAGCCTTGCGGCCATCCAGCGAATTGGTCGCGTTCCAGATGCGGATCATCGACGCCGGTCAGATCAAGCCGGATTCCGTTGAGTACGGTGGAGTAGGCCCGGTTGGTCATGTTGACCCACCCGGCGGACCCGAAGGCCCGGTGCATCTCTTCGAAGGGCAACTTGTCACGGCTCGAAGGGTTCGGGGTGCCGGAGCCCGCGCTGAGGTAGCGCAACGGGTTCTTCAGGCGCGGCGCGTAGTAGCAATTCGAGCCGGGCACGAAGGCTCCGGGGAATTGCATCAGAGGCGTCAGCGCGTCGATCAGCGCCGGAACGCCATCGCGGTGGCTGAGGTTGTCACCGGTGTTGATCACGTAGTCGGGGCGCTCCTCGGCGAGCCGGTGCAGCCAGTGTCGCTTGAGTGCTTGCCCGGGGATCATGTGGATGTCCGAGAGGTGGAGCACGCGGATATCGCCCGCTCCGCGGGGAAGGACCTTGACGGTTTCGCGACGGAGCCCGAATTTCTGGGTTTCGTATAGTCCGTAGCCAAGCACCGCCGCGCCTGCTGCGACGGCGCCGCCGGCAAGCAGCGCTGCGGTGCCGGTGGCGCGGCCGAATGCCGAAGAGAAATTAGTGTGTTCAACCATGACCGGTCCGTCATTGTCCTTTCAAGGGAACAGACCCGTTCGGGTCTGGTGATAGTGCCAATCTAAACCGAAAGGCCGCGTTCAACCAAAGTTGAACGCGGCCTTTCGGTGACTACCTAGTCGTCCGAATCATCTCCGGGCTTGGCCGGAGTAGTCGGCTTCGACTTGTTTTGGCCGTTTCCGTTGCCATTGCCGTTGCCATTGCCATTGCCATTGCCGGTGGCTTCAGACTTGTCGTCGTCGGACTTCTTAGAATCCTCTTTTTCGGAGTCTTCCTTTTTGTCCTCGTCGTCTTCCTTCGGCTTCGGAGCTGGCTTCGGCTTAGGTGCCGAACGTGGGGCCCCTCCGAACGAGCTACGGTCGTATTCTAGGACAGCTTCCTCCATGAAATCGACCCATAGCGGCGCCGCATAGGTCGAGGAATCGACCATCTTCGGAGCGCGTACGTCGTTGATCATGGCACCGTGCATCTGGTTTTCTTCCAGCTCGCTCTGACCGTCGACGCGTCCAACCCAAGTAGCAGTTGAAATGCCGGTGGTGTAGCCAACGAACCACGTGGAGGTCGCGCCGTTGTTGGTGCCAGTCTTGCCGGCGATAGGACCAGCCACCTTCCCCTTGGAAACACGGTTCGTGGCGATCCTCTTTAAGGTGCCGTTGAGGTCAGCTACGTACTGTGGTTCGACTGCCTGAGTGCAGTCTCGCTTTGGCACCTTGTACTTGGTGCCGTCCTTGTCGACAACCGAGGTGATTGCCCGCGGCTCGCAATATTCTCCCTTGTTGGCGAATGCAGCAAACGCAGCCGCTTGGGACAAGGGGGTGATGTTCTTGGATCCGATGATGAATGAAGGATTCTGGGGTGACATTGGTGCCGGGTTTCCGTTGTCTCCCGACTGATCCATAACGCCGAGCTTATTGACGTAGTCAGTGATCGTGCATAGGTCTAGCTTCTTGGCTTCTTGAACAGTGGCCGAGTTGATGGACCAGTACAGGCCGTAATCGACTTTCATCGACCTGTAGAAACCGCGTGAAGCGTTGTTTACTTCCCATTCGCCTGCTGTCGTACTGCCTCCCGGGAGGCAAGAAGCTTTCCAGCGGTCACTGGTTTGGTAGAGGGGCTTTCGCGCGTTGATTGTGTCGTACATGTTGTGCCCCTCCTTCAGCCAAGCCAATGTGGTGTATGGCTTCATGGTTGAGCCACCCTGGAAACCGCCGGCGCCACCCAATGAGCGCTCGACATTGAAGTTCCAGACGGAATTGCCTAACCCTTCTGTTGGGCTGTATGTGGTGTTCTGCGCCATGGTGAGGATATTTCCGGTGCCCGGCTCAACAGAAACGACCGAAGCGTAAACATCCGTGTTTGACTTGGCCTTTGGATCGATCGCCTCGCGTGCATCCTTGGCGGCCTTCTTATTCAACGCGGAGTTCAGCGTGGTCTTGATGGTCATACCGCCGCGGAACAGCAAGTTCTCGCGGTCTTCCTTCGTCTTGCCAAAGTTCGAATCGCTGAGAACCAATTTTGAGACGTAGTCGCAGAAGTTAGCGTTCTCATCAGCAGCCATGCAACCAGAAGAGGATTTGCTAGGGTCCTCGCCCAAGTCCGACTTCACGGCCTCGTCGTACTCTTTTTTAGTGATCGCCCCGGTGCGGTACATGTTGCCCAGCACCTTGTTACGTCGGTCCAAGGAGCGTTCAGGGTTCTTGAGCGGGTTGTAGACGTTAGGCAGTTGCACCATGCCGGCGAGCATCGCCGACTGCTGCAGGTTCAGATCCTTGGCATCCACCGAGAAGAAGCGCTGCGCGGCAGCCTGCACGCCGTACTCGCGACCCGAGAACAGCACGAGGTTCAGGTAGCCCTCGAGGATTTCGTCCTTGGACATTTCCTTTTCGATGGCCACGGCGTACTTCAGCTCGCGGATCTTGTCCGAGTAATCCTTGCTGCCCGACACGGTGCTCTCTTCGGCCCCGGTCAAGATCTGGTTATTGACCAGCAGGTTGTTCACGTACTGCTGGGTCAGCGTTGACGCACCGGAACGCGAGGAGGAGGTCGCGTTGTTGATGACCGCACGGGCAATGCCCTTGGGGTCAATGCCGCTGTGCTCGTAGAAACGCTCGTCCTCCACCGAAACAATCGCTTTGCGCATGTACGGGGAGATGTCCTCGAGGTCCACCGGATCGCGGTTCTGTTCATAGAACGTCGCAATCAGCTTTCCATCGGAGTCCAGAACTTCTGAGGGCTCGGGTATGGGAAGCTTCTCGAATGTGCTCGGAAGCGCGCTTACAATATTATTTCCGGTGGTCAAACCGGTTTTTGCGATAGCTGCCACGGGAACGAGCATGCCCGCGGCCAGCACGCCACACAGGGCACTGATTCCGAAGAACGCAACGATCTTTCCCAAAGTGGTAGCTGTATCAAAAAAGGGTGACTTCTTGGCTGCCATACCTACTAGTTTACAAGGACGCGCTAACGTATCGAGTATGACTAAATGGGAATACGCCACTTTGCCGCTCGTTATCCACGCAACCAAGCAGATTTTGGACCAGTGGGGTGACGATGGCTGGGAGCTCGTAGCGATCGTTCCCGGCCCGAACGGCACCAATCCAGTGGCCTACATGAAGCGTCCAAAAGCCTAACTTTCAGAAGGAGTAAAACCCCATGCAAGAAGCTACTTCCTCGCGTGTCGAAGCACGCCTCGCAGAGCTCGATCTGACCTTGCCAGAGGTGGCAAAGCCGGTCGCCGCATACCTGCCGGCAATCACCACCGGCAACTATGTTTACACCTCCGGCCAGCTGCCGCTGATTAAGGGAGAACTCTCAGCTCTCGGCAAGGTCGGCGCCGAGGTTTCGGCCGAAGATGCCAAGGCCATGGCGCAGACTTGCGCACTGAATGCCTTGGCTGCCATCAAGGCAGAAATTGGTGACCTAGATCGCATTAAGCGTATCGTGAAGGTCGTTGGCTTCGTGTCCTCAGACCCGTCATTCACCGGTCAGCCCGGCGTCATCAACGGGGCCTCGGAATTCTTCGGAAATGTCCTGGGCGAGGCCGGTGTGCACGCACGTTCGGCCGTAGGCGTAGCGGTGCTGCCGTTGGACGCTCCGGTCGAGGTTGAGGTCATCGCCGAATTTGAGTAGTCCACAACGCGATTCCGGTGTGCGTCAGGGACGGTCCAGTCCGTCCGCCACGCGCACCGGAGTTGCGCGCCGCCTCGTAGAACTGCCGCCGCATCAAATTCCCGCGGCGGAAAACTGGTTCACTTTCGGTTCGCGGACCCCGCGCACCGCCCGCCGTGCTTCCTCGGTCTGCCTGGTTCAAGACGGGGTGCACGGAGTAGAAACCTTCCTGGGCTACCGCCCTGGCGAGTCCCCCCTGGGCAGCGTGGCATTTCCCGGAGGCAGCGTCGAAGCGGGAGACCGCGTCGAGTACAAGTGGCTCGGCCCGAACCTTTCGCAGTGGTCCAAGCGCATGGACGTGCTCGATCAGCAGCTCGTTCGCGCGCATCTGGTGTGCGCCATCCGAGAACTTTTCGAAGAAACCGGGATCCTGCTCGCCGGAACCGACGAACAGTCGGTGGTCGAAATGAACGATCCCGAGGAATGGATGTCCGCCCGCGAAGCCATCGCCGGACAGGACCTGGCCTTTGAAGAATTTCTTCGCCGGCGCGGGCTGGGCCTGCGCACCGACCTGTTGCGCCCGGTCAGCCACTGGCTGAGCCCCAACTTCGCCTTCCGGCGATTCGACACCTGGTACTTCACCGCAACGGTTCCCGTGCATCAGGAGCCCCGTCTGCTGCGTGCTAAGGGCAAGTGGGCGCAATGGTGCAGCTCCAAGCAGATCATGGCTCAGCGTGCCACCAGCGAGCTGGGAGACCGCATTGGCCAGCCGAGCACCGTTGGCCTGAGATTGTCACAGATCACCAGTCCAGCGGTCGAACAGATGCTGGAGCGGATGGCCGATGCCCACGGTGCGGTCGCCTATCTCTCGCGCGCACGCACCTTGGACGTGCAGCATCCGGACCTGTTGGTGCGTGACGGCACCTATTATCTCGAGGTGCTGAGCGCGCTCGGGGTCGAATCGACACGTCCTTGGCAGGCGGAACCCGGCCACTAGATCTTCGGTCGGAAAGCAAAGGCCGGACAACCCGCGAGGGGTGTCCGGCCTGTTGCTCAGCGGTGCTTAGCGCGAACGCTGACGCAGACGCTGGATGTCCAGGATCACGACGGCGCGGGCTTCCAGACGGAGCCAGCCGCGCTGCACGAACTCGGCCAGGGCCTTGTTCACGGTTTCGCGGGAGGCGCCGACCAGCTGGGCCAGCTCTTCCTGGGTCAGCTCGTGAGCGACCAGGATGCCATCGGTGGCTGGGCGACCGAAACGGTCAGCGAGGTCCAATAGCGCCTTGGCCACACGGCCAGGAACATCGGAGAACACCAGATCGGCCAGGGATTCATTAGTGCGACGCAGACGCGCAGCCAAAGCCTGCAGCAGCTGGATCGAGACCTCCGGGGAGTTCAGGATCGCCTTGCGCATGTTTTCATGGCTCAGACCAGCTAGTCGGGTCTCCGACACGGCGGTTGCGGTTGCGTTGCGCGGGTGTGGATCGAACAGCGCCATTTCGCCGAACAGTTCACCTGGGCCGAGCACGGCAATCAGGTTTTCACGTCCGTCGGCGGAAGTGCGGCCGAGCTTGATCTTGCCCGAGACGATGAAGTAGAGACGGTCACCCTGATCGCCTTCGCGGAACACTGATGCACCGCGAGACAGATCGACCTCGGTCAATTCTTCGGTTAGCGTGGCGAATACTTCATCACCAAGCGACGCGAAAAGCGGCGCGCGGCGCAGTACCTCGATATCCATTAAATCTCCTGTCAACAGTAGTAAGCGCTCACTTCATTGTGCCGTATTCGGTAACAATGTGACAGTTTCCACACGTGGTTTAACCAAGAAATGTTGAGAATCACGCTCGTCATACAAAAACTCGCGAATATCCTCGCAGAAATCCATCAGCTTCTAAGGGTACCTTGGGTTAATAGTAAGTTTGTGAATGAAGCGGGGTCTCGGTGCTCGGAGTATTCAGTTGGCTGGACGTCGCCATCTGCGTAGTTTTACTTTCATTTTTTATTGCCGGAATCCGCCGCGGCTTCCTCTATACGGTCGGGGACATGCTCGGTCTCATCGCCGGAGGCATTGCCGCGTTCTTCGCCATTCCGCTGGTTTCGACCTTCGCCTCAAACCCTTGGTGGCGGGTCGCGCTGATGGTCGCCACGGCCGCCGTGCTGATCATTTTGGGCCAGGCCCTGGGCAGGGTTATTGCCACCCGAATCAGGCGCTGGATGAACTTCGATTTCCTGCGTGCCGCAGACGGTTTGGCCGGTGGCGTGCTTTCGGTTTTCATCACCGCCACAATCATCGGCGCACTGGCATTTTCCACGTCAAGCATGGGTATTCCGCGGCTTTCCAGCGAAATCGACAAGTCGAAAATGATCGCCTCGATCCGCGGGATGACACCCGAGTTCGTGAACTCGGCCATCTCCTCGGCGCGTTCGGCGGTCATGGCCGAAACCATCCCCGCCCTGCTCGATCCCTTCGCCCCGCCGGTGGAGCCGGTCGAGGAAGGCCAATGGTCCGCCAACGACCTGCAGCGGGCCTCGGTGAGTTCGGTAGCCAAGATCTCCGGGACGGCCGTTCAGTGCGGTGTGAACCTCACCGGTTCCGGCTTTGTCATCGACGACCAATTGGTGATGACCAACGCCCATGTGGTGGCAGGTTTGAGCGCGGCTACGGTGGAGGTCGAGGGTGATCAACTTCACCGCGGAAAAGTAGTTTATTTTGATCCGGAAGCCGATATCGCGGTGCTGCGCGTCGACGGGATGGAAGCGCAGCCTCTGGAGCTCGCCGACGAGAATCTGGGCCGCGGCGAGCAAGCTGCCTTCATCGGCTATCCGGCCGGCGGGCCGCTGCAGGTGCGCGGCGCGGTGGTCGCCTCACGCGCCACGGTGTCCATCGCCAATATCTACGGCGAGAACCCTGCCTCGCTCTCGGTTTACCAGCTGACGGCCAAGGTGGCCCAAGGCAACTCCGGCGGTCCCATGGTCAACGATTCCGGCGAAGCGGTAGGCATGATCTTCGCCAAGTCGCGAGGCAATGACGAGGTGGGGTTCGCGCTGAGCCTGGAGGAGATCGAACGCGCCCTCGCCGCGGCCGGGGACCGCACCACCTCGATCAAGACAGGTGAATGCATCGGCGGCTAGCGGCCGATCAGGTGCGCCAGCTGCTGGACCGCGAGCCGGTAGCCGTTGATCCCGGCGCCGATGATGATCGAGGCGGCCACGGGGGAGACGTAGGAGTGGTGGCGGAAGGCCTCACGCCGGTGCACGTTGGAAATGTGGACCTCGATGACCGGCAGCGACACCCCGCTGAGCGCATCGGCGATGGCCACCGAGGTGTGCGTGTAGGCGCCCGGGTTCATGATGATGCCGGCTTTGGTCAGCCGCGCTTCGTGAATCGCATCGATGAGCACGCCCTCGTGGTTCGATTGGAAGGCCTCCACGGCGAGGTCGTATTCCGCCGCGGTGCGCTGCGCCAGCGCCTCGACATCTGCGAGCGTTTCATGGCCGTAGATTTCGGGCTCGCGGGTTCCTAGCAGGTTCAGGTTCGGTCCGTTGAGTAACAAGATGGTGCGCTTCGGGGAGTCGGTCATTGTTCAAATCTATTACAAAACTTTGCTTTAACAGCAGATATTCCCGGTATTACAGTGCTCATCGGAAGAAAGCCAGCTGTGCTTGCCGGCGACATTTGTCGTAATGTTGAATATACAAGTTCGTTTTAGTTAGGGGTCTGGATGGAACGCGGAACCAAGAGGGTCATTGGCAACGTGTCGGTCGGCGGGGCACTCATTGCAATTTTTGGCCTTCTCGCCGTCAGCCATCTGGATCCGGGCTTTTTGAATAATGATCCTGAACTGACGGCTAAAGCGAATGCAGGAACGCCGATTGTGCAAGGACCAGTGGTACCCAAACCGTTGCCAACAGAACTAGCCACGACCGACCAGGAATTGCGGAGTGCAAAGAGCATGGCGGTGGCAGCAGGGCGACCGGAGGCAGCTTGGGATAAAAACTGCGTTGGATGGGAATTCTCCCAGGCTGACGCGAATCAGTCGCCTTGGGCCAAACAAGCAATGAATACTTGGCTCGAATCGCATGGTGCAAGTTGCCCGGACGCGATTACCTGGCCCAATTATTTCGTGCAAAATTTTTCTGCCGACGAGATTGGTGAATTGACCGTCGTTCTGGAAAACGTAGCGAAAACTGAGAAATTGGCTGAAAATTCGGCGTATCAAGGGTTGGAAATGCATGCGCGCGAGATAGGTGATCGTCTCGCCGGAGAATTGCCGGACCTGCGCGAAGTTACGATCAAAATCGAATCCAGTTCGCGACAAGCCACCGTTGCGATTGATTAAAACCTAGATCTACTTCGCAGAAGCCGCCACCATGCCCGGCACTTTCCTACAACCGAGTGGCAATAGTTGTAGGAAAGTACACTGGGCGGCAAAGGCTTCCAAAGGAAGCACGTTTGAAGAAAACCAGCCGGTTCTACTTCTTCATCGACTGCGCGATCTGCGTCATCACGCTTGCATCGGACAGCGTGGTCGCGTCCCCGACCTCGCGGCCCTCGGCCACGTCCTTGAGCAGGCGGCGCATGATCTTGCCCGAGCGGGTCTTGGGCAGCTCGGGGACCACCAGGATGTGGCGCGGCTTGGCGATCGGGCCGATGTCCTTGCCCACGTGGGCGCGCAGCGTGGCGACCACATCCTCGCCTTCGGGCGGTTCGGTCTGCAGGATCACGAACGCGACAACCGCCTCGCCGGTGGTCTCGTCCTTGGCGCCGACCACCGCGGCCTCGGCCACGTACGGGTGGGCGACCAGCGAAGACTCGATCTCGGTGGTGGACAGCCGGTGCCCGGACACGTTCATCACGTCATCCACCCGGCCCAGCAGCCAGATGTCGCCGTCCTCGTCTTTCTTGGCGCCGTCGCCGGCGAAGTACATGCCCTCGAAGCGGGACCAGTAGGTCTCCTTGTAGCGCTCCATGTCGCCCCAGATGCCGCGCAGCATGGCTGGCCACGGGTCGCGGATGACCAGGAAGCCGCCCTCGCCGTCGGCCACCGAAACGCCGGCCTCGTCGACCACGTCGATGCTGATCCCCGGCACGGCGACCTGCGCCGAGCCCGGCTTGGTGGCGGTCACCCCAGGCATCGGGGTGATCATATGCGCCCCGGTTTCGGTCTGCCACCAGGTGTCCACGATCGGGGTTGGGTGCTCCTTGCGCTCGCCGTTCTTGCCGTTGTTGGTGCCGATGACATCGCGGTACCACATCCAGGCTTCCGGGTTGATCGATTCGCCGACCGAGCCGAGCACGCGCAGGCTGGAGAGGTCGTAGCCGTCGGGGATCTCGCGTCCCCATTTCATGAAGGTGCGGATCGCGGTCGGCGCGGTGTAGAGGATGGAGACCTTGTACTTCTCGATCAGTTCCCACCAGCGACCCTGATGCGGGGTGTCCGGGGTGCCTTCGTACATCACCTGGGTGGCGCCGTTGATCAGCGGGGCGTAGGTGACGTAGGAATGCCCGGTGACCCAGCCGATATCCGCGGTGCACCAGTAAACATCGGTTTCCGGGTGCAGGTCGAAGGTGTCGCGGTGGGTGACCGCGCCCTGGGCCAGGAAGCCGCCGGTGGTGTGCACGATGCCCTTCGGCTTGCCGGTGGTGCCCGAGGTGTAGAGCACGAACAGCGGGTGCTCGGAATCGTGGGCTACCGCGGTATGCTCGGTGGCGGCGGTGCCGACTACGTCATCCCACCACTTGTCCAGTGCACCGAATTCGGTCGGCTCGCCGTTGCGCTTGACCACCAGCACGTTTTCCACGGTGTGGCCGGGCTTTTCAAGGGCCGCATCCACCGCAGGCTTCAGCGGCGACGGCTTTCCGCGGCGCCAGGTGCCGTCCGCGGTGACCACGAGCTTGGCGTCCGCGTCATCGATGCGGGAGCGCAGCGCGTCGGCGGAGAAACCGCCGAAGACCACCGAATGGATCGCGCCGATGCGCGCGCAGGCGAGCATGGTGATCACCGCTTCGGGGATCATCGGCAGGTAGACGGCCACCCGGTCGCCCTTGGCGACGCCCAAGGATTCGAAGGCGTTGGCCGCCTTCTTCACCTCTTCGGTCAGCTGCGCGTAGGTGTAGCTGCGGGTGTCTCCCGGCTCGCCTTCGAAATGAATGGCAACCCGTTCGCCCAGGCCGTTCTCCACGTGGCGGTCCAATGCGTTATAGGCCGCGTTGAGTTTGCCGCCGACGAACCACTTGGCCACCGGTGCTTCGGACCAATCCAAGGTCTCGGTGAAATCGGTGTCCCAAGTCAACACGCTCCGTGCCTGTTGCGCCCAGTAGCCCAACCGGTCTTCGCTTGCTGCCGCGTACTGGCTCGCCGAGCCGATGGCTTGGTCGCTGAAGTCTTTGCTAGGGGCAAACGCACGAGTCTCATGCGATAGGTTGTCCAGGGTCTTGGAGTCACTCACCGGTGATCGCGTCCTTTCGGTTAAACAAAAATTACTCTGTGATCAAAGTTACACGCTCGAACGCCGAGCCTGTGGTTTGTGTCACTGACGGGGCCAGTAACGGGCATTTTGTGCGCCGAGCGGTCATTTCGACGCGGTGAAATGCAGGCAAACAGTGATATTTTTCCCGGCTCATGACACGATCATCTCGTGGCAGCAAAAGTGAAAGTTGAATCAGAGATCGGACTCAAACGGCGGGCACGGAAGATGCACCGCCTGTTGGCCGAGGCATACCCCTATGCGGTGGCCGAATTGGATTTCGAGAATCCCTTCGAGCTGCTGGTGGCAACGGTGCTCTCCGCGCAAACCACCGACGTCCGAGTCAATTCGATCACCCCACGGCTCTTCGCAAGGTATCCCGACGCGCTGGCGATGAGCCAGGCCGAACGCGGGGCACTTGAAGAACTGATCCGGCCCACCGGATTTTTCCGCGCCAAGACAGATTCCCTGCTGGGGCTTTCGGCAGCGCTGGTGGAACGCCACGGCGGCCAGGTCCCTGCACGGCTCGAAGATCTGGTTAAACTTGCCGGGGTGGGGCGGAAGACCGCGAATGTGGTGTTGGGAAACGCCTTCGGCGTCCCGGGCATCACCGTGGACACGCACTTCGGCCGGCTCGCCAACCGCTTTGGCTGGACCGCGGAAACCGACCCGGTTAAAGTTGAGCACGCCGTGGGCGAATTATTCGAAAAGCGCGACTGGACCATGCTCAGCCATCGCGTGGTCTTTCACGGGCGCCGAGTCTGCCATGCCCGCAAGCCGGCCTGTGGCGCCTGCGTCTTGGCAAAGCTCTGCCCGTCCTCCGGGATTGGCGAGGAGATTCCGGCGAAGGCACAGAAATTGCTGAAGTATGAGCTCGCTCCGGGACGCGAAGAATTGCTGCAGAAAATGCTCGAGGGGTCCACCCGCCGGGAACTGCGTGCCGAAGGATACGGACTGGACGCATGAGTGCACGTGCCGAGCTGGAAAAAGTCATCGCCACGCATGCCCAAAAAATGGGCTCTACGGTAAAACTTCCGAAACACTGGGTTTTCAACCAGATGGACGCCAACAGCGTGCGCAAGGCGGCGGTGCTCATCTTATTCGGGTCGGCCACCGGGCGGGGCGTGCACGAGGCGGCCAAGCCCGAGGAGCTAGACCTGCTTTTTGTGGAGCGCGCCTCCACGCTGCGCAAACATGCCGGGCAGATCGCCTTCCCCGGCGGCGGGATAGACCCCGACGATGGTTCGGCGAGCGCTGCGGCACTGCGTGAGGCGTGGGAAGAAACCGGGGTTGATATTTCAGGGATTGAAGTACTTGGCCAATTGACCGAAACCGAGCTTCCGGTCTCTAGCTTCTTGGTCACCCCCGTGGTGGGCTGGTGGCACACCGAATCCAGGGTCTATGCGGCGGATCTGCGCGAAAGCTCGGATGTCTTTCGGGCGCCGGTAACGCACCTGCTCGATCCGCATAACCGGCTGACCGCGGTGGTGCAGCGCGGTGCGCAACGCTTCAAATCCCCGGCCTTCGAATACGAGGGACACCTGATCTGGGGATTCACCGCGATTGTGATCGATCGTTTATTTGCCGAGTTGGGCTGGAACAAACCTTGGAACGCGCAACGCGAAATCAAGCTGAAGTAAGCGGCTATTTGCCTTCGGAATAGTTCTGCGAGATAGCGACGCTGACCGGAAAATTTGGGCTGTGCTCGCCAAAGAGCGTGCGTCCGGCGAGCAGCGCCGCGTGGCGCACCAACTCACCGAGGCGATCGGCCAGTTCTACCGGGCACTCGAAAACGACCTCGTCGTGAACGAAAAACACCTGCTGGCAGGACTGGGCCCATCCGGCCTGGCGAATCAGGTGACGGGCATGGCCCATCCACACCAACGCCCACTCGGCGGCGGTTGACTGCACCACGAAATTTCGGGTGAACCTGCCACGCGACCGTGCCGCGGCATCGGCGGCTCGTTGCCCGGCCTCATCTTGGGTAGCTCGCTGGGCTTGCACCCAACCTTCATCTGCCGGTGGGCAGCCGCGGCCTAGCCAGCTTTGAACTCCTTCGCCGCGCTCGCCTGCTTTCGCAGCCTGATCCACATACGCCATGGCCTGCGGGAAGTTTTTCTTCAAGGCCACGCCCACCGCACCGGAGGTGCCGCCACCGCCGCCGTAGATGACCGAGAGCATTCCCAATTTAGCCTCGTTGCGGTCCGAGACGAGCCTGGCATCGATGAGCCACTGATAAAGGTCATCTTGCTGGCCCGCCTCTTGGAGCCGACGATCTTGGGAGATCGCGGCGAGAATGCGTGGCTCGAGCTGCCGGCCGTCGGCAATGACGAAGGTGCGTCCTGCGGCGGTGCCCACCACCTGGCGGATCGAATGGGGCAGCTGCAGGGCTCCGCCGCCGCTGGCGGCCCAGCGCCCGGAGGCGACGGTGCCCAAAACGTAATGCGGGTGGAACCGCCCGTTCTTGACCCATTGGTCAAGCCAGGCGTCCCCGTGCGTGCTGGCCAGCCGGGAAAGCTTCTTGTATTCGAGGACCTGCTCGATGAGCGGATCCTTGAGCTGTTCCAGCTCCCAGGCCCGCACCGACTGGACTGAAAAACCTGCCCGGTGCAGGGCACGCAGGAGTTCGTGCGGGGAATCCGGGTTCAGCCCGGGCCACCGCAAGGCCTGTCCGAGGGCCTCGGCGAGGTGGGCGAGTTTGGCCGGACGCACCCCTTCGCCGACCGCAGGGCCAAGCTTCTCACGCAGCAGCGCACGGTGATCTGCCTCGTTCCAGGCAAGCCCGGCATGCTCCATTTCGCAGGCAACGAGCGCACCGACCGACTCGGCATGAATGAGCAATTCAAGCTTTCGGCGCGCTGCCGGCTCTTCGGGCAGAGCCTGGCGTTGGCGCACATACATGGCCACGACTTCGTCCAGGCTTTCCCCGTTGACGGGTGTCTCGAATAAGGCGTCTTGATTGGGCCTGGCCATTGGGCTGTGCGGGTTTTCCAGATCGATGTCATCCAGTTGCTGCGCACTCAGTGGGCTGCGGTGCAGGATTCGCTGCGTGAGCGAAAGCACGTGCGCCTTGGCAATGAAGACTCCCGCTGCCAGCAAGGAGGGCATCCAGTCCGCGGTGCGCAGCATGACCCAGCGTGGGGCATGTTCGTCTTCAATAGTGCGAACAGCCGCCGGGAACTGGGCTTTGGACACCGGGCGGCCCGGGAATACTGGCTTGCCACTTAGTGCGTGGCGAAGTTCGAGGATGGCGTAGCCTTCGGGGTCAGCGGCGATAAAGGCAAGCATGCTCATTGTTCTATTGTGCATTGAAGACGGACAATATCCCCAGCTTGCCAAGCATCGGCTCGGCAGCAGCGAAACGATGGCACCGTTCAACTATGAATTGGTTATCTTTTCCCAGCTCCGGCTCACCGCCGGTGAAGAGCGATGGGCGGTTTGTGGCAACCGAACAAGCCTACGATGCGCCGAGCTCGGCCGCGGTAGGCCCTGAGCGCCTCTGGGGCGCTGGCGAACTAGCCTGCACCCTGGTCAGCAACGACGAGCGGCTTGTCGAAAGCTGTGCGCTCATCGCCCTGGGGGCGGCCGTGCGCATACACCAATGTGCCGAGCTTAAGGATCTGCCGGCTCCCGGGAACGGCCCGGTGCTCTGGGGCGCGGATATGGCCGGCGAAGCACTGGCATTCCCCGGACTCTGCGACGTTGTCCTCGGCTTTGAAGAAGACGACCAGCAGCTGTGGTCGGTGGCCAGCCAGATCCCGCGTGCCAGAGTGGCCATCTTGCCCAGGGCGCAGCAATGGTTGGGGGAGTACCTCGGACTTTGGGGAATGCGCGCAGGCCAGGCGCATTGTCTTTCCCTAGGCTCCCTAGCCGGCGGCTTGGGTACCAGTACCTTGGCGGCGCTCGTTGCCCACGCGGGCACGCTGTGCGGATTGAAGAGCCTGCTGATCGATCTGGATCCCCATTCCACCGGATTGTGGCCGCGGGTGACGCTCGATCCGCCCACGGGAATCGGCTGGGAAGAGCTGTGCCGCTCCGGTGGCGCGTTGGCACCGCACCAGCTGGTGGATACCTTGCCAACGGTGCGAGACACCGCGGTTTTGACTTGGTCGCCCAGCGCCGCACCCAGCGAGCTGGATGAACAACTGGTGGTGCGATTATTGGCGGCGGCCAGGCAAGGCTTCGACCTGCTAGTGGTCGATACCGGACGCGCGGTGCACCCGCAGCGTGCGGTGCTTGAGCAATTCGTTGACCGGCAGGTCTTGACCTGTGAAGATACCGGCAAGCCACCGGTCGAAGCGCATATCCGCTGCGGTCCAAGGAACCTGAGAAATTCGAATACTGCGACGGGACAGTATCTAGGGCATTTTTCGAGCTTGCCGAGGATCTCCCGGGCGATACAACGCGGCGTGCTCTTTGACGCGCTGCGCTCTCGAAAAGTCCGCCATGCGCTAGCGGACCTGCGGCTCCTGCCAGAATCCGAGGGGAACAAGAGATGAGCACGGGCAAACACAGTGCGCAAGGTGCGGGGCACACAACGCGTCGCGAAGTCGATGAACGCATCCTCGAATCGGTGCGTCAGCGGGCGATGGCCACCGGTGGGCAACTCGACGCGGTAGCCCTCGCCGGGGCCGTACAGGATTCTGGGGCCGCCTTAGGCGCCTCGGGAGCCGCCGAATCATTAAAAGCACTGCAAGACGAAGTCGCCGGACTATCGGTACTCGAACCATTCGCCCAACAACCCGAGGTGACCGATGTCCTGGTTGACGGGCAGGGCAGGGTGTGGACCGACTCGCCTCGCGGATTGGAACCCACCGAATACGTCTTCGGGTCGGCCGAACAGGTCCGCAGGCTGGCCGTCCACCTAGCCTCGCTAGCTGGACGAAGATTAGACGATGCAAGCCCATTTATGGACATGAGCTTGAAACACTACCGAGTCCACGCGGTGCTCCCGCCGATTGCAACGCAGGGGCCGCTGATCTCGATCCGTGTTAAGAAAACCAAGCCCTTGGACCTCGCCGGGGTACTGGAACACGCCGCGTGCTGGTGGCATCCGTTGCTTGCAGAGATCATGGAAAGGGAACTGAATTTTCTCGTCACCGGAGGCACCGGCAGCGGCAAGACCACCCTGCTTCAGGCAATGCTCTCGCTGGCTCACGAGGGTCAACGCATCATTGTCGTGGAAGACTCCCAGGAGCTCCACGTCACCCACCAACATGTGGTCGGCATGCAGACCCGTGCGGCTAATGTTGAAGCGGCCGGCAACATCGAACTGCGCGATCTGGTGGTTCAAGCACTTCGGATGCGACCGGATCGGTTGATCGTCGGGGAGTGCCGAGGGGCAGAGATCCGAGATTTCTTGGCCGCAATGAATACCGGCCATCAAGGTGCTGCCGGAACTCTGCACGCCAATAGCCCCGAAGCGGTTCCCGCCCGCCTGGCAGCTCTCGGCGCGCTAGCCGGATGGAACCTCCAAGCGACAGCCCTGCAGGCGACCAGCGCGCTTGACCTTATTATTCACATGGCGCGCGGAGAGCAGGGGCAACGCGGTCCGGTGGCCCTAGGCATCCTGAACTCCGCGGGAGACGGGCAAATGAGCGTGATCACGGCGATCGACAGCAATCGGCACGCACCCCTGGACCGGGCTTCGTTGCCGATTCTTGAACAGAAACTCGGTCATGCAACTATCAGGGCGCTCGCCGAGCAGATGGCCCAAAGCGAAGGCTGAACGGCGATGTTGATTCTCCTGTTAAGCGCAGTGGCACTCTGGCTTTGGTTCCCTGGCACGGCTAAAAACGAAACGGGCGCTCGTCCCTGGCAGAAGCACGGTATTTTCGGGTCCACGCGACGGCCGGATGAGCCGAAGCATATGTTGGCCGAAGATGCCCGCACGATTCGCGAACTTGCCGCCTTGGTGCGCAGCGGACTCACTTTCTACCCCGCCGTTGATGCATTGCTGGCCGCCGAACACAGCCAGTGTCCGGTGCACCAGGCGCTTCACCAATTACGCGCCACGCACCGGCTGGGTGCTCGGAGGCCTAATCCGACTGAACCGACGGCGAACAACGCGCTTCCCTCGTCGGTGCATCGAATGCATTGGTGCTTGCGGGTTTCCGAGCGCAGCGGCGCAAGCCTTGCGGAGGTGCTGGAACGGTTGGCCGATGATTTGGAAGCAGACCTGGTCGCAACGCAAGCATTCGACGCCGCCATGGCCGGCCCCAAGGCCACGGCCAAGTTGCTGACCTGGCTGCCACTGGTTGGGTTCGGTGCCGGAATCCTTCTAGGCATTGACGTGCTAGGTGCCCTAGCCACCTCATGGGCGGCGCAGCTGAGCGTAGTCCTCGGGATGGCGTTGTGGCTGCTCAATCGGCTGTGGTGCAGGTTCCTGCTGCGCACCACCACTCGGCAGGCCCTGCAATGACTTTCTTCGCGTTGTGCTGTGCGGTTGCCGCGGTCTTGCTGGCTATTTCAAGCCACGAGAGGCACGAAAGAACGCTGAGCATCAAGCGTCCGCAAGCCAAAGCCGCTGACATCCAGAATCAACCTGTTGAGCTGATTCTGGATGTCAGCGCAAGCTTGTTGGATTCGGGAATGCCGATTAAAGACATTTTAGACACGCTAGGTCGCGGTGTCCCGCAAGGCGCACAGCTCTGCACCGTCGCACGATGCTTGGAAATGAACATGGAGTGGGATAAAGCCTGGCACTCGGCACCGGATTGGTTGCGACCACTTGAAAAGGCTTTGCGCTTCGCCCATGTCACCGGAGCCCCGGCGGCGAGCTTGCTGCGCAATGCGGCAGCGTTGCAGCGTCGCGAACGCAGCCAAAGAGTCGCAAGGCTGGGCGCGCAATTCGGGACCAGATTGGTGCTGCCCCTGGGCGCATGCGCCTTGCCAGCATTCATTGCCTTGGGCGTGGTGCCGCTGATTATTGCCTTGCTGCCGGGGCTCTGAACGAGTAATCCCCAGCTTGAAAGGAACCTAATCCGTGGAACGTTCAGGTAGCTCAAGCTGAAGGCACCACCCCAAATTATTTCGCATTTGGGAAACAACGAAAGGAAAAATCATGAAACGTATGGAAGCTATGCTTTCCGAGCGTCTTGCTGACGAAGAGGGCTCAACCACCGCAGAATTTGCTATGGTCACTCTGGCCGCCGTAGCCTTCGCCGGATTGCTGATCAGCATCCTGTCCAGTGGGGATGTGCGTGGCATGCTGATGGGTCTTATCAGCAAGGCCCTGTCGCTGTAGGCAATGAACTTCAACGATGAGAGAGGTAGCAGCACGGCGGAATTCGCGGTGCTGCTACCGGCTGTTGCCGTGTTTTTATCTTTGCTGTTGTGCTTTGGAGTGTTGGGTATGAAGCAGATCCAAGTGCAACAGGCTGCCGCTGCCATGGCCAGAGAACTGGCACGCGGAGAAGAGAGCTCGGTAGTGCATTCGAGCGGGATCAGGCTCGCCGGACATGACGCGACATATGCGATTTCACAGGGTGGGGGATTCTCCGAAGTTCATGTCAGCAAGTCTGTGCGCATTCCATTGCTCGGACCGATACAGGTCCATGGCGAAGCTAGCGTGGCGCTGGAATGAGAGAACCAGCCAGCGCGAGAGGCGAACGCGGCAACGGAACGGTGACGGCCACCGCATTAGTGGCGGTGGCACTGATCCTGGCCTCGGCGGTGCTCCTTTGGACGGCCGCGACCCATGCATCGATGCGTGCGGCGGCTGCCGCCGATCTAGCGGCGCTAGCCGCCGCAGATACCGCTAGAGGTCTTCGCGCCGGGGATCCCTGCGAGATCGCCCGAAGCGTATCGGCGGCCAATGAAGCCGAACTTGAGCACTGTGCCGTGGAAGACGGAGGAACCTCTGTGCGTGTAACCGTCAGCGTGCCGGTGACCTTCGTCGCGCTTGAGGTGAAGCTGCACGCGGCTACGGCGCGAGCCCGGGCCGGTGCACCACCGTTGGATCAGCGATGATGAGCAGGCTCAATATCCTGCAGTACGGTGTTGAGCAGAAGTATGGCTCCGCTTTTGTCCAAAGGGTTATTGCGGTTTCCACACTTCGGTGACTGCACACAGCTGGGGCACCCGTGGGCGCATTCGCAAGATTGAATGGCGTCTCGGGTAGCTCGCACCCAATCTAGGAAACGCTCGAAACCACGCTCGGCGAATCCGGCTCCCCCCGGCTGGGCGTCATAAACGAAGATGGAGGGGTGGCCGGTGTCCATATGAAGGGCCGTTGACACCCCGCCAATATCCCAGCGGTCCGAGGTCGCGACCAAGGGAAGCAGCCCGATCATGGCATGTTCGGCCGCATGCAACGCGCCCGGGAACTGGTCCACGGTGAGCCCGGCGCCCAGTAGCCGCTGTTCGGTGAGCGTGAACCACACAGATTTTGTATGGAGCTCACGAGCTTCCAGCTCCAGCGGTTCCTCGGAGAGCACTTCATTGGAGGCTACCGATTTGCGCTGGAACGAGACGACCTGAGTGGTGACGGTGACCTCGCCGAAAAATATACCGAGTTCTTGATGTTTGCTACTGCGCTCTTGGGAATGGATCTCTACCGTTGTCAGGTCACGGGCGTTGGTGTAATAATCCGGATTGACTCGACTGACCACGACCACGTGATTCTGTTCGTCGAGTTCTTCAACGTGGTAGCTGGCTCCTTGATGCACGTAAATGGCTCCGGGGTGTGCCTGATAATGCGTCTGCGGGGAGTCCATGGTTCCAAGCAGCGCCCCGGTTTCGGCGTCGATGATGTCGACCGGGCCACCACCGTCTGCCCGAATAGAGAACATCGAGGCAGCGTGTTGTGGATGCGTCCAGAACCATCCGGCCGGTCTGCGGCGCAAGTAGCCGCGTTGCACCAAGGAGTCCAGCAACTCTTCGGTCTGCGGACCAAAAAGGTCTAATTCTTCGGGCCGCAACGGGTGTTCCTGGGCGGCTGCGCACAGGTGGCCGCTGAGCACGTATTTATTTTGCGGGTCAAAGACCGTCGCTTCGACTCCGAGTTCAAAAATTGCCTCGGGATGGTGCACCAGATAGGTGTCGAGCGGGTCTTCGGCGGCGACAAATATTGCGAGCGCATCTTGCCCGCTTCTACCGGCACGACCGATCTGTTGGAAGAATGAAGCGCGCGTTCCGGGCCATCCGGCCACCACCACCGCGTCCAATCCGGCGATGTCGATGCCAAGCTCCAATGCGGATGTCGAGGTGACTCCCAATAGTTGGCCGGAGCGCAGCTGTTTTTCGACTTCGCGGCGTTCGGCCGGCAGGTATCCTGATCGATACGCCGCCAAGCGGACGCTGAGTTCTGGAGCGAACTTTTCCAAATGCTTGCGCGTGAGTGCCGCAATGGTCTCTGCGCCGCGGCGGGATTTGATGAACACGATGCTGCGCACATGGTCCGCCATTAAATCGGTGAGGATTGAGGCGCTCTCTGCGATCGCCGTGCGACGTACCGGGGCACCATTTTCGCCGGTCCGATCGGTCAAGGGCGGTTCCCACAGTCCGATGACTAGTTCCCCCGAGGCGGAGAAATCGTGGGTAACGGCCTGTGCCGGGGCGCCGATGAGCCTCGAGAAGGATTCTTCCGGGTCCGAGCTGGTTGCCGAGGCGCCGATGAAGACCGGGTCGTTTCCGTAGTGGGCGCAGATGCGCCGCAGCCGGCGCATCAAGTTTGCGACGTGGGCACCAAAAACTCCGCGATATGAATGCGCCTCGTCGATGACCACGTAGCGCAACCGTTTGAAGAAACGCGACCAGGCCTGATGGTTGGACAGGATGCCACGATGGAGCATATCCGGGTTGGTGAAGACAAAGTTCGCGTGTTGCCTGACCCAGCTGCGGGTCCCTTGGTCGGTGTCGCCGTCATAGCTAGAGGCCCGAACGCCTGGCACCTTCAAAGCCTGCACCGAGGCCAACTGGTCTGCCGCCAAGGCCTTGGTGGGGCAGATGTACAAGATGGTCCCTTGGGCCTCGGCGTCATTGGGGCCGGTCTCTCGGGTGCGGTAGAGCAGGTCAATACTGGGCATGAGATATGCCAAAGATTTGCCGGAGGCCGTGCCGGTAGAAATGATCGTGTGGTTTCCCGCATGAACGGATTCCGCGGCTTGCACCTGGTGCAGCCAGGGCCGCTGAATGCCTAGTTCCTCAAAGGTTTGCCGGACCGCGTCGTGGATCCAGGTCGGCCATGGCGCGGTGATCTCATCTTTCGCGGCCACCGACTTGCGATGGATGACCGCTTCGGGATCGTTTTGCCGATTGAACGGATCCAGCAACGCGCGCACGGACTTCACGTCTAGAGCCTCTCTGAGCAACGGTGGGTAGTTAAAAGCTTATCGCCGTCGAAAATAATTCCGACGGCGATCAGCGAAGAAATGGTGGCGGTTAGCCTTTGAACAGGACAACCTTGCCTAGCGAGGTCCAGCCCAAGGAAGCGTAGAGCTGCTGGCCGTCAACGGAGGCGATGAGCAGGCCCTCGTCCACATCGTGCTCTTGGGCCAGTGAGGCAAGCGCGCGCATGATCAAAGTTCCAAGACCCTGACGGCGGAAATCTGTACCGGTAATGATGCGGTCGAAGATCGCGAATCCGGCGACTGCCGAGACGTGGCCGGAAGCGGCTACGATCTCCTGATTGTCTTCTGGATGCAGCGAAACATAGGCATGGGTGCCGTCGCGTTCGATCTGGAAGACGAAGCCATCTGCGGGCAAAGGTACTTCGACGTCGTGCACGGCTAATTCGGTGACCATGAGGACTTCATCGTCTGCGGACACCTGAAGGCCAACCTCGCTGGCGGTACGCAGCAGTCCCTCGATCGAGTCATCGAATGCGGTGAGACGGCGCTTTGGATGCTTTTTAAGCGTCTCGGCGACCGCTGCGAGCTCTTCCTTGGAAGGCTCATAAATAACGTATTCCCAGTCCCCGGTCGTATCGTGACGGAGGGCCGCGTGGACTCGCCCCTCATGGCGGGTCTCGTATCCACGGACGCCTGCCCAGCCGTCTACCCAGGTACCAATCAGTTCATCGCTTGCGTTTGATGCCATGTTTTGACCCTACCCTGTCTCACCTAGGAATTAGCTGACGTTGAGCTAATCGTTGCTTACTTGAAACTATAGTCAATGCTGATACCCGGACAATGGTCGGGGCCGAGAATGTGACTTTGCTCTTTTGCGCGGCGATTTGTGCCGAAAAGCTACTACCCTTATATGGTGGCCATTCATCGCATCGTTTTGTATTACGCATTTACTCCGCTTCCCGACCCGGAAGCCGTCCGCTTGTGGCAGCGTTCGCTGCTGGAACGCTGGGGCTTGCGCGGTCGAATTATCATCTCCAAGGACGGCATCAACGGGACCGTTGGCGGCGAGATTTCTGCCGTCAAGAAATACGTGAAGGCTACCCGCGAGTTCCCTCCATTCACAAAGATGGATATTAAGTGGTCCGAGGGCTCGGCCGAAGACTTCCCGCGTATATCCGTCAAGGTCCGTGACGAAATTGTCACGTTCGGCGCCCCGGGCGAGATCGAGATCGACGAGAACGGTGTGGTCGGCGGCGGGGTCCACCTGCGTCCCGAGCAGCTGCACGAACTGGTCGAAACGAAGGAGAAGGTTGGGGAGAAAATTCACTTCTTCGATGGCCGAAACGCGTTCGAAGCCCAGATCGGCAAGTTCAAGGACGCGATCGTTCCAGCGGTGGAAACCACCCGCGAGTTCATGGATGAACTCGATTCGGGAAAGTACGACCACCTGAAAGATCAGCCGATCGTCACCTACTGCACCGGCGGCATTCGCTGCGAGGTGCTCTCCGCGCTGATGGTCAAGCGCGGTTTCCAAGAGGTTTACCAGATGCAGGGCGGAATCGTCCGCTACGGCGAACAGTACGGTGACAAGGGCCTGTGGGAAGGTTCCCTGTATGTCTTCGACAAGCGCATGCACACCGAATTCTCCGAGGATGCGGTGACCATCGGCGAATGCGTCGGTTGCCAGGGGCCCACGAACAAGTTCGAGAATTGCGCGAACCCGACATGCCGCAACCTGCGTCTCTTCTGTGAAGACTGCGCCAAGGATGAAGAATTGCGCCGGTGCCCAGACTGCACCGAAGTATCGATCGAAGCCTAGGCAAGAGCCAGCGCGCCGCATGATCTAGAGATCATGCGGCGCGCTGGCATTTAATCGGCGCTTAGGAACTTGGCCACAGGTCGAGTGACGCATCGATTACTTCGGTTTCCTCGGCCGTGGTGTCATAAACGCTGAAGCCTCGTGCTTGGTAGTTCGGGATGGCCGCTTCCCCATCCAACGAGCAGGTGTGCAGCCACACCCGGCCCACCGGCGGGAGATCTTCGAAGCGCGTGTGCAGATCCCAAGCCCGACGATTGGCTTCGCTGAGCAACAGACCACCGAGACCCTGCCCGATGGCTTCGGGGAATAGCCCGAAGTAGTAGATCTCTACCTCGCTCTGGGCCTCGGTCACCTCGGTCACCAGTTCCGCGTACCCCTTCGGCACCCCATCCTGGTAGAGCACATAGGTTTCAGAGCCCGCACGGCGCAGCGTCGCATCCCATTGTTCACGGCTGGAAGCCAGCCGATCTGCCCAGTTCAATTTGCTCCCCACGCTTTGATAGAGGAAGCGGGAAAACTCGGCCGAGATCTGTTGGGCGCGTTCGATCCTCGCATGCTGCGGAAGTTTTCTGGCACTCGGGCGCATTTCGGCACTCGAAAGCTGCTGCAAATAGGTGATGGTCACGACTGGCATACCGAACATCCTAAGGCGGTTGGGCAGTTGTTGCGCAGTCTTGTAACACCCGCGGACTCGTTAGACTTGGAACTGTGAATGCCGCTGAATTTTCTGCCATTGAAGATGCCCCTAGTAGTTACGACCTCGCGTTGCTGGACAAGCTCCATGCCGACTTGACAACAATGAAGTTTGGCTTTGATGCCATCACCGAGCTATTAGGTGATGATGCGGTGGCTGCTTATGGTCGGGATCAGATCCACCCGGCGCTTCGAGTTCTGAACAAGCAGCCCGAAGCCGGTTCCCTGGCGTGCGCCGTTCGGCTGTTCCAGTTGGGACAGGCGGAATCAGTCGCGGCGATCGCCGCGGCATTCCCCACGGTGCGTGCCGACGGGCTGCTCAAGCTCGGGTTGATTGAGCCATGGGCCTCGGGGTACCGGGCTAAGGTGGCGTTGGCGGTGCATGGCTCGGATGTAGATGGTGAATTGTGGGTGGCTCACGACCTGGGTTCGCACCAGCGTCCCGGGGTTCTGCGCACGGACCACGTTTTAGGCATTGGCCATGCTTCGCGCACGCTTGCGCAGGTCACCGTCCGTCCGGACGCTGAACGGGCCCTCGATCTCGGCACGGGATGCGGAATACAGCTATTCCATTTGCTCTCGCACTCCAAGCACGTGACCGCCACGGACCTTTCGGACCGCGCACTGGCGTTCACCCGGTTTAACCTGGTGCTCAACCACCGAGCTTTGAAGCTGGACCCGCAGCGGCTAGAAGAGCGGGTTACGCTATTGCAGGGCAGCCTGTTCGAACCGGTGGCCGGCCAGAAATTCGACTTGATCGCCAGCAATCCGCCATTCGTGATCACACCGCGCAATAAGTCCGAGCGTGAGCAAGACCGCTTCACCTACCGTGATGGTGGCATGGCCGGCGATTCCTTGGTGAGCACGCTGATTGCCCAGGCCCCCGAGCATCTGAACCCCGGTGCACATATGCAGATGCTGTCGAATTGGGAGATACCTCGCCTAGATGAGGAATCCAATGAACCATGGGCGCGGCGGGTCTCCGATTGGTTTGCCGATGACTTGGACGTCTGGGTGATTGAACGTGAACAGGCCACTCCGAGCGTTTATGCCGAAACCTGGTTGCGCGATGCGTCGCAAAGCGAGGACAGCGCCGCCTACGCGGCCGCCTATGACGCCTACCTCGACGACTTCGAATCCCGCCAGGTCGGTGCGGTCGGTTTCGGCATGGTGTATTTCCGCCGGCCCGCGCAACCGGAGGTAACCTTCCGTCTCTTCGAACAGATACCGCACCAGGTGGAACAGCCGCTGGCTCCTGCCTTGGAGCGAGACATTCTGATGGCAGATGCATTGCGCGAAGCCGGAGAAGAATGGAAGCAGTGGCACCTGCTAGTCGCAGAAGATGTCACCGAGGAACGCCATCAGCGCCCCGGTGCCGAACATCCAGGAGTGATCCTCTTGCGCCAGGGCGCGGGGATCCGCCGAACCGAAATTTTGGACTCGGCGCAGGCCGGATTCCTGTCGGCCTGCGATGGTGAATTATCGGTCGCGCAGTTGGTTGTAGCCCTTGATTCACTGATCGGTGAGGGCGAGGAGAATTTCACTGAAAGGCTTTATGAAGCTATTGCTCGCCTTCTGCGGCATGGAATGCTTCGTAAAATCTGAAACAAAGGCTAAACTTTTTCGTTATGACACGGAACACAGTCGAGGAAGACGGCGCGCAGCGCGCCGACGCGGAAGATCAACCCCCACAAGTGGTCTCGATCACCGACCCGCAGGCGATCCGCGCGCTGGCCCATGATGCTCGGCTGATCGTGCTCGACGAGCTTTTCGCATCGCAAACCACGCGCACCGCAACGGAGCTGGCATCGATGTGCTCATTGACGCCCAGCGCCATGAGCTATCACTTGCGCGCACTGGAGAAATACGGGTACGTGGCGCGCGCGGCCAGCGAAGGCGACGCGCGAGAACGCCGGTGGCGCGCCGCGGGCGAAAGGCTGGAGCTAAACACCCAGATCGATTCGACGAACGCGAAAACGGCCTACCTCAACGTGCAGTTGAACGCGTTCCGCACAAGGCTGAATGCCGAAGTGGAGCGGCGCGAGGCGGAAGCCAAGTCGGGAATCGAGCCGGATGCCGACCGCCCACCCTTGCTGACCAGTGGTTTAGTGTTTCTTCCCGAAGCGAAGCAAAAGGAGTTTAATCGGCGATTATTGGACCTCGTTTACGAGTATGAGGCAATGGCCACGGCCGAAGAACGCAACATCGACTCAAAGCGTATGTTCTACTTAATCTCACTACTACCCGAGTACCAGCACCCGGGTGGAGGTGCGAGCTAGAGAAAAGTTGTGCAGTTCTTCGGTGTAAGATCATCGGGAATTGCGACTGATTCTGGTCGCAAGGAATGGTGCTGCGATTGCCGCCCGAGCGTTACCTCGCTGGGAAGCGTTCGGAACCGCGTTGTATAAAAGGAGAGCTGTGCCCGCAAAGGCCAAGGAAAAGACCGGCAAGAAACTCGTTATCGTGGAGTCTCCTGCCAAGGTAAAGTCAATCGCCAAATATCTGGGCGAGGGCTTCGACGTGGACGCCTCGGTGGGCCACATCCGCGATCTTCCCCAGCCCTCCGAGCTTCCCACCGAGCTCAAGAAAACTTCCGTGGGCAAATTTGCGGTCGACATCGATAACGACTTCGAACCCTATTACATGGTGTACCCGGATAAGAAGAAGCGCGTTTCGGAGCTGAAGGCCAAGCTCAAAGATGCCGACGAACTCTACCTCGCAACAGATGCGGACCGCGAAGGCGAAGCCATCGCGTGGCACCTGCTCCAGGTGCTTAAGCCCAAGGTCCCGGTACGCCGTCTTGCCTTCACCGAAATCACCAAGGAAGGTATCGAGCGCGCCCTGGGCTCGATGCGTGAGCTGGATACCGATCTGGTCGATGCGCAGGAAACCCGCCGCGTCCTGGATCGCCTCTACGGTTACGAGATCTCTCCGGTTCTGTGGCGCAAGATTGCCCGCGGGCTCTCCGCCGGCCGTGTCCAGTCGGTCGCCACCCGGCTGGTGGTTGAGCGCGAACGTGAGCGCATGGCTTTCGTCTCCGCCGGGTACTGGGATGTCAAGGGAAGCTTCGCCACCACCGTTGGGGAAACCTTCGCCGCCAAGCTCTCCTCGGTGGACGGCAAGCGCGTCGCCTCGGGCCGCGACTACGATGACCGCGGCCAGCTGAAGACCACCCGCAACCCGGTCGCGGAGCTGAACCAGGAAGCCGCCGAATCATTGGTCAGCAATTTGGCCAACAGCGACTTTGCCGTCACCTCCGTGGAGGACAAGCCCTACACCCGACGTCCGGCAGCGCCCTTCACCACTTCGACCTTGCAGCAGGAAGCCAGCCGCAAGCTACGCTGGAGCTCGAAGCTGACCATGCAGATCGCGCAGCGTCTGTACGAAAACGGTTACATCACCTACATGCGTACCGACTCGGTATTCCTGTCGAATGAGGCCGTCCGCGCCGCCCGCACCCAAGCCACCGAACTTTATGGCTCGGATTCGATTCCCAAGAGCCCCCGCGTGTACAAGGGCAAGTCCGACTCCGCTCAAGAAGCCCACGAAGCAGTTCGTCCGGCCGGTGACATGTTCCGCCGCCCAAAGGACGTCCGCTCCCAGCTCTCCAAGGATGAATTCACCCTGTACGAGCTGATCTGGAAGCGCACCGTCGCCTCGCAGATGGCAGATGCCAAGGGATTCACCGCCACCATCAAGCTCGCGGGCACCGCTAGCGATCAGCGCGTTGCCGAATTCTCTGCCTCCGGTACCGTCATCACCTTCCGCGGTTTCCTCTCGGCCTACGAAGAAGGCAAGGACTCCGAGAGCGACGCGGCAGATAAGCCAGAGAACGCCGAGGCACGCCTGCCTCAGCTCGCCGTGGGACAGGGGCTGACCGGGGATGAGCTGACCGCACTGGGCCACGAAACCACCCCGCCGGCGCGCTATACCGAAGCGTCCATCGTCGCCGAGCTGGAAAAGCGCGAGATTGGCCGTCCCTCGACCTACGCGCCGACCATCTCCACCATCATGGATCGCGGCTACGTGACCAAGCGCGGCGGCGCCCTGGTGCCAAGCTGGATCGCGTTCTCGGTAATCCGCCTGCTCGAAGAGCACTTCGCCAAGTACGTGGACTACGACTTCACCGCACGCTTGGAAGACGACCTGGACGAAATCGCGCAGGGCAACCGTGCGCGCTCCGACTGGTTGAACATGTTCTACTTCGGCGGCAAGGGCGAAACCAGCCCGGAGGGCCTGAAGCACGTGGTGGACAACCTCGGCGACATTGACGCTCGGGCGATCAACTCCATCAAGATCACCGATGACATCACCTTGCGCGTGGGCAAGTTCGGCCCATACCTGGAACGCGCCATCCCGGAAGGCGCCGAAGAAGGCACCGACCCGCAGCGCGCGAATGTGCCCGAGGAACTGGCTCCGGACGAGCTGACCGCGGCGAAGGCCGAGGAACTGTTCGCCACCGCCCAGGTCTCCGAACGCGAGCTGGGCATCGAAGAGGCTACCGGCCGCAAGATCGTGGCCAAGGACGGCCGTTACGGCGCCTACGTCACCGAGATCATCCCGGAGCTCACGGAAGAGGAAATCGCCGCGCAGCCGGTGGAATACTACAAGAACGGCAAGCCAAAGCCGCCGAAGAAGCCGGTCAAGGTCAAGCCACGCACCGCGTCGCTGTTCAAGACCATGACCGTGGAAACCGTCACCCTGGATGAGGCTCTGCAGCTGATGAGCCTGCCCCGGGTGCTCGGTGCCGACGCCGAGGGCGAAGAGATCACCGTGCAGAACGGCCGCTTCGGTCCGTATCTGAAGAAGGGCAGCGATTCGCGTTCCATCGACAGCGAAGAGCAGATCTTCACCATCACCCTCGACGAGGCGCTGGCGATCTACGCACAGCCCAAGCAGCGTGGCCGCCGCGCCGCGGTGCCGCCGCTAGCCGAGTTCGGGGTGGACCCGACGAGCGAGAAGAACATCGTGGTCAAGGATGGCCGCTTCGGCCCATACATTACCGACGGCGTCACCAACATCACCGTGCCGCGCACAACCTCCTTGGAGGAGCTGACGCGTGAGCAAGCCATTGAGCTGCTGGCGGATAAGCGCGCCCGTGGCCCGGTGAAGCGCACGGCAGCGAAAAAGGCTCCCGCGAAGAAGCCCGCAGCCAAGAAGGCCCCGGCCAAGAAGGCGACCACGGCGAAGAAAACCACCGCCAAGAAGAGCGAGAAGTAGACTTCGTCTCTGAGTTGAGGAGCGCACCATGAGACTTGGCGTTTTGGATATTGGTTCGAATACCGTCCACCTATTATTGGTGGACGCCTACCCAGGCGCCCGACCGGTCTCTTATGCCTCGCATAAACGACCGTTGTCGCTGGTGCGCTACCTCAACGAGTATGGCGCCATCACCGAAGAGGGGCAGCAAGAACTCATCGCCTTCATCAAGGAGGCAGCCGAGTTCGCCAAAAGCCATCGGGTCGAAGACTTCATGGGATTTTGCACCTCTGCCATTCGGGAATCCTCCAATGGCGTAGCGGTGCTCGAACGGGTGAGCCGGGAAACCGGTGTGAGCCTGATGGAGCTTTCCGGCGAAGAAGAAGCCGGAATGACCTTCTACTCGGTGCGCCGCTGGTTCGGCTGGTCGTCCGAATCGATCCTCAACCTGGATATGGGCGGTGGTTCGCTCGAACTTGCGGTGGGCACCGACGAATTCCCCCAGGTCGCCTTCTCCGTGCCGCTGGGCGCCGGCAGGCTGACCCGCGAATGGCTGCCCAACGATTTGCCTTCGATCAAGGAAGTCCGGGAGCTGCGCAACTACGTGCGTGATGTGCTCACCGACCCGACCACCGAACTGCGCCAATACGGCAAGCCCACGCTGGCCACGGCCACCTCGAAAACCTTCCGGTCGCTGTCGCGGATCACCGGATCCGCCCCCAGCGGGGAGGGGCCATACGTCAAACGCGTGCTGCACCGCGACTCGCTGAAACTCTGGACCAACCGGCTGACCGCGATGAGCTGGGACGAACGCGCCGAACTGCCGGGGGTCTCGGAAATCCGCGCCCCGCAGCTGCTCGCCGGTGCGATCGTTGCTCATGAGGCGATGAGCGCATTAAAACTCAAAAGTGTCCGCATCTGCCCTTGGGCGTTACGCGAAGGCCTCATGCTGCGACGTTTTGATCACGTGATGTTTGACTCTTCGACACCGCTCAGTAGTAGCGTGGGGGTAGGAGAGGTTGCCTTGGGCTCGTTGAAGACCTTAAGTCTCGGCGAACCAACGGCCTAGCGCTTCACTGGAAAAGGCGCCGCTATGCAGCGGCGCGACGAGGAGGGGTCGGATATGGAAGACCAGCAGCGTGTACCTCGGGTACCGGTGACACTATCCAGTGCCTCGGTCTATCCGCTGACCGTACATGACGCCTTCGCGATAGCCAAGGACGTGGGCTACGACGGGCTTGAGGTGTTGGTGACCGGCAACCAGGCCAGTCAGTCAGCCACCGCGCTGATGGCCCTGATGGACAAATACCAATTGCCTATTATGGCGATACACGCGCCAACCCTGCTGCTTACCCAGCAGGTCTGGGGTTCGGCGTGGGCAAAAATCGAGCGATCGGTGATCCTGGCGAAAGCGGTAGGAGCCAGCGTGGTTGTTGCGCACCCGCCGTTTCGCTGGCAGGGGAACTATGCCGAAGGATTCGTCGAGGGCGTACGCCGGCTGACCGACTCCACGGGCATGAAAATCGCGGTTGAAAACATGTACCCGTGGCGCAGCCGCGGACGTGAATCCTCCAAGATGTATCTGCCGCATTGGAACCCGGTCCCCGAGGACTATCGCCATGTCACTTGGGACTTTTCCCATGCGGCCATTGCAACGATGAACTCTCGCCAAGCGTTTGAGGACCTGGGGGACAGGTTGACCCACGTCCACCTGTGTGATGGGTTGGATAACGGCAAGGATGAGCATTTGGTGCCCGGATTGGGTACGCAGCCGGTCGTTGAATCGCTGAATTTCTTGCGCGATTCCCAGTGGGATGGCGTGGTCGCGGTGGAAGTATCAACGCGCAAGGCCAAGCAGGCGGGGCAAAAAGAAGAATGGCTGGGCCAGACGCTCGAATTTGCACGCCAGCATCTGTCAATTAATCAAGACTCTGAACGGGTGACAAAATAACTGTATGAGCGAAGCTACGAATAATCTCCGACTCGCATTTTTGGGCACGGGCTCAATGAACGGAGCGATCCTGCGCGGTATCTTGGGCGCCGGACATGACCCGAAGAAAATTACCGCAACCCTGCGCAGCGACAACCGTGCCGCGCAACTGCGCGAACTGGGCATCAACGTGCTGATCGGCGACGAAGATCCCGAAGCGAATTCGAAGGCCGCCGCCGAAGCGGACATCGTTTTCCTCGGGGTGAAGCCGGTAGGGATTACCGCGCTCTGCGCCGAGATTTCCGAAGCCTTGCCTGCGCAGACCGTGGTGGTCTCGGTGGCCGCGGCGATTACCCTCGCCACCATGCAGGGGCAGCTGCGCGACGGACAGCCGGTGATCCGTTCCATGCCGAACACGCCGCTGATGGTTGGTTCCGGAGTCGTCGGCTTGAGCGCAGGCCAGGCGGTGAGCGAGACGCAAATCAACCTTGTCGCCGAGCTCTTTGCCGGTTCCGGGGAGGTCCACGTGATCGACGAGTCGCAGCAAAACGCGCTCGGGGCGATCTCGGGCTCCGGCCCGGCCTATGGCTTCTACCTGGCCGAAGCGATGACCAACGCCGGTATCGCCATGGGGCTCGACGAGAAGCTCGCCATGGATCTGGCCCGTGCCACCGTGGCCGGGGCCGGCAAGATGCTCGCTGACCCGCAGGCCAACCCGGCAGATATGCGTCGTGCGGTCACGAGCCCCAAGGGCACCACCGAGCAAGCGATTCTGACCTTCGATGCGCAGGGGATTCCAGCGATTATCGAAGCCGGGGCCAAGGCCGCCGCCGCGCGTGCCGCGCAGCTCAGCGCAGAACTCGGCTAATCCAGCGATTAAAAGTTCTATGGCGCCGGCACCCCGAACTGGGGGAACCGGCGCCATAGCCGTCTTAACGCCCGTTTAGGGGCGGGCGGCGAAGCGTTCGAGCAGGTCCACGTGCCCGGAGACGATCAATATGTCACGCCTCGTGACCATCGTGTCCGGCACCGCGTAGGTGAAGTCCTCGCCCGGGGTTTTCACCCCGACGATGGTGATCCCGTATTTGGAACGCACCTGCGATTCGGCCAGGGTGAAGCCCTGGGTTTCCTTTGGCGGGTACATCTTCACAATCGCGAAGCCATCATCGAACTCGATGAAGTCCAGCATGCGTCCACCGACCAGGTGGGCCGCGCGAACCCCGGCATCGGCCTCCGGATAAATCACATGGTTCGCGCCGATGCGGGTGAGGATCTTGCCGTGGGAAGGCGTAATCGCCTTCACCCAGAGGTGCTCGATCCCCAGATCCACCAGATTCACGGTAATCAGCACCGAGGACTCGATCGAGGTGCCCACCCCGACCACCGCGGAGCTGAACTCCTGGGCGCCCAGCTGGCGCAGCGCATCGATATTGGTGGCGTCGGCCGCCACCACATGGGTCAGCGTGCTGGCCCACTGCTGGACCAATTCCGGGCTGCGTTCGATGGCGAGCACCTCGCGGCCCTGCTTGACCAGGGTTTCGGCCACCGAGGCGCCGAAGCGTCCCAGTCCGATGACGAGCACCGGTGCGTTGTGCTCCATACTTTTCTCAGCCAATGATCGGCCTTTCTTCGGGGAGGCTATACAGCGTATCGCGATGACGCATGGTCAAGGCGCTGGCCAAGGTGATGCTTCCGATACGTCCGGCGAACATGAGGGCGCTCAGTACGTATTTACCTGCGGGAGGCATCTCTGCGGAGACTCCCATGCTCAGTCCTACGGTACCGAATGCGGAGATCGATTCGAACAACGCGCGGGAGAAACCGACCTCCTGGTCGATGGCCAGCAGCAAGCCGGTGGACACCATCACCAAGGTGGCGCCGAGGGCGACCACCGACACCGCCACGCGCATGGTGCCTTCCGGGATGCGCCGGCCGAAAGCCTTCGCATCGCGCTCGCCGCGCACCTCGGCCATGATCGCCAGGAACATCACGGCGATCGTGGTGACCTTGATGCCGCCGGCCGTGGAGGCCGAACCGCCGCCGGCGAACATCAGCGCATCGGTGATGAGCACCGAGACCTGGCTCATGTCGTTTTGGTCCACGAGGTTGAATCCGCCAGAACGGGTCATCACCGAGGCGAACAGGCCGTGGACGAGCTTGTCGCCGGAATCCATGGTCCCAATGGTGCGCGGATTATTCCATTCGACCACGAGCCACAGCAGGGCGCCGGCGACCAGCAGGATCAGGGTCACCATCAGGGTGAGCTTGGTGTGCAGATTCCATTTCTTCGCATTGAACCGGTGGACGAGCAGCACCATGATCACGGGGAAGCCCAGGGAACCCAGGAACACCCCGAACATCAGCGGGCCGAGGATCCACAGGTCCGTTCCGTAGGGCACCAGCCCGTCGGAGTGCGGGGTGAAGCCGGCGTTGTTGAAGGAGGAGACCGCGTAGAACACGCCGTGCCAGATGGCCGAAGGCAGGTTTTCGCCGAGCACCGCGAAGCGCGGGACCAGCAGCAGCGCAATCAACGCCTGCAGGCTGACCGCCGTCAGGATCACGATGCGCAGCAGCGAGCCGACCTCGCCCAGGGCGGAAGCCCCGGTGGTGTTCATGGAATTCTGCGCCATCAGCTTGCCGCGCACGCCGAGCTTGCGCGAGACCGCCAGGGAGAGGATCGAGGCCAGGGTCAGGATTCCCAGCCCGCCCATGAAGGCGCCGATGATCATGATCAGCTGCCCGGCGAAGGACCAGTGGACCGCGGTGGAGACCGTGGTCAGGCCGGTGACGCAGACCGCCGAGACGGCGGTGAACAGCGCGTCGTGCAATGCGGTCGCTTCCCCGGAAGCCGAGGAGAACGGTGCCGCCAGCAGGGAAGTGAAAATCGCGATGGCCACGAGGAAGGCGCCTAGGGCCAAGCGGGCGGGGGAGCGGACCGTGAAGTCGGCGATCCGCACGCGCAACGCCAACCACCGCTTGCGCCGCTTTTCGCGTAATTCAGCTACCCGCGCCTTGTCGCGCGGTTCGCTCTGGGTGCTCATCGCCTAAATTCGCCATTTCGTTGGGACGGAGGGTTCTCCTTGTAATTTACGCGTTCGCAACCGAATGCGCTCGTCTTAGCCCCGCGAAACACGTGCAAATTGTCCCGGACGGCCATAAATGGGTTACAAGGATCACAATCGGGTAGCCTACAAAGGTGTTAGAACCTCGACATGCGCCGCAACCCACCCTGGTGCTCTGGGATGAAAAGTACTTGAAGTACAAGTTCAGCGACTACCATCCGATGCACCCCGCCCGGCTTGAGCTGACCCATCGGCTCAGCAAGCAGCTTGAAGTTTATGATGCTCCGACGGTGAGCATCTCGGCCCCCGAGGTCGCCAGCGACGCCGTGCTGCGGACCGTTCACGACCAGGAGTATCTGGATCAGGTAAAGCAGGTCAGCGCCGACCCCACGCAGATTGCGGTCGACTTTGGTTTGGGAACCGAAGACGACCCGGTCTTCGCCGGGATGTATGAGGCGGCCGCGCGGATCGTGGGCGGTTCGGTGATCGCCGCGGAGGCGATCATGGATGAATCAACCGTGCGCGCGGTGAACTTCGCCGGCGGAATGCATCATGCCAAGCGCAACAAGGCCAGCGGCTTCTGCATCTTCAACGATGCCGCCGCAGCCATTCACCGCATGCTGGAGCGCGGCGCGAAACGTGTTTGCTATATCGATGTCGACGCCCACCACGGAGACGGCACCGAAGCGATCTTCTGGGACGATGACCGGGTCTTGACGATTTCCATCCATGAGTCGGGGCTTTCGCTCTTTCCCGGCACGGGGTTCGCCAACGAGACCGGAGGCCCGCAGGCCGAGGGCAGCGCGGTGAATATCGCCTTGCCCGCGATGACCGGGGACGCCGCGTGGATGCGCGCCTTCCACGCGGTGGTTCCGCAGCTGGTGCGCGCCTTCAATCCGGAGGTCATCGTGTCCCAGCACGGCTGCGACGCCCATCGCGATGACGACATGACCAATCTGAAGCTATCGGTGGATGCCCAGCGCCAGGTGGCTCTGGACATCTCCCAGCTGGCTGACGAAGTATGCCAGGGCCGCTGGCTGGCTACCGGAGGCGGCGGCTACAACGTCACCGGCGTAGTGCCGCGCACCTGGACCCACCTGACGGCCATCGCCGCCGGCAAGCCCATTGCGTTGCGCACCTATGTTCCGGAGGGCTTCCGGCGCCATGTGCTGGAAACCTACGGCCGAGCGGTACCGTACCTGATGGGGGACGACGCCCAATTGTGGTGGCGGAACTGGGAGGTCGGCTATGACCCGGCCGATCCGGTGGACCGTACGATCATCGCCACGCGTAAGGAAGTTTTCCCGCTCTATGGACTGGACCCGTGGTTTGACTAAGGCGTTCGCTTTCCTGTGATCAATCTCGACCCTCAACAGGGGCAAAAAATTCGTTCCTGTAAGGCCATATGCCGATAGGGTAATGTCTGTGGCTATTGACGAAGTATTTTCTGCATTGGCAGAACCAACCCGACGCAAGATCATCGAGGCGCTAAAGATCGAGCCGATGGCGGTTGGTGCCTTGGTGGTTCAGCTGGAGATATCTCAACCGACCGTCTCCAAGCACCTGAAGGTTCTGCGTGAAGCTGACCTGGTCAGCATGACCGCCCAGGGCCAACGCCGCATCTACAGTGTGCAGTGCGAAGCGATCGACACCTTGGTGTCCTGGTGCGTCGAGTTTTTGCCGGCCGAGGAGTCGGCGGCGGAGCTGGTGCCGGTGGACCTGGACCTGATTCAAGATCCGCAGGACGCCAATGCACTTCCAGCCGCAGCTCATCAGCTCGGACGCAGTGTAGGGCGGGGGCTCGAACAAGTCACGGGGAGAGCGCAAGAAATATTGGAGCGCTTCCCACGCTTCGGCCGTCGACGTTAACCATCTGACCTGAGTAAAAGCGGATTCGGGCATTGCGCTCGGTGATATTTACGTTACGCAGGCGAGCGCTGTATGTAACAAAGAATTTTCATTGAGAATGTCAGGCATGGCATTCTCTTGCGTGGGGCAGAGTTGCCGGGCCGGTGGGCTTTTGCGCGCCCCTGAGGCCTGCCCCAAGTGATGAGGAGAAAAACTTGGACAAGCAACTAGCGAGTATTCGCGACGAAGTCTTCCGCCGTAATCCCGGTGAGGCAGAATTCCACCAGGCCGTGACCGAAGTCTTCGAGAGCCTCGAAGCGGTGTCACAGAAGCACCCAGAGTATGCAGAGGCCGCTATTCTTCAGCGCCTGTGCGAGCCAGAACGCCAGATCATTTTCCGCGTGCCTTGGGTCGACGATCAGGGCCGTGTGCAGATCAACCGCGGTTTCCGTGTCGAGTTCAACTCCGCGCTGGGCCCCTACAAGGGCGGACTGCGGTTCCATCCCTCGGTATATCTGGGCATTGTCAAGTTCCTTGGCTTCGAACAGATCTTCAAGAACTCCCTGACCGGTATGCCAATCGGTGGCGGCAAGGGCGGCTCGGACTTTGACCCGCGCGGGAAGACCGACGGCGAAGTGATGCGCTTCTGCCAGTCGTTTATGACCGAGCTCTACCGTCATATCGGCGAATACACCGACGTGCCAGCCGGTGACATTGGAGTCGGTGGCCGTGAGATCGGTTACCTCTTCGGCCAGTACAAGCGAATCACCAACCGCTACGAATCTGGCGTGCTCACCGGTAAGGGGCTGAGCTGGGGCGGCTCATTGGTACGCCCGGAAGCCACCGGCTACGGCGCGGTGATCTTCACCGAAGAGATGCTCAAAACCCGCGGGATGAGCTTCGACGGCCAGCGCGTGGTCGTTTCGGGGTCCGGGAATGTGGCACTGCACGCCATCGAGAAGGCTCAGGATCTGGGCGCGAAGGTAATTACCGCCTCGGATTCCAGCGGATTCATCGTCGACGAAAATGGCATCGACCTTGAACTGCTGCGCCAGATCAAGGAGGTCGAGCGCGGACGCATCAGCGAATACGCCGAGCGTCGCGGAAGCAAGAAAGTATCCTACGTGGCCGACGGAAACGTCTGGGACGTGCAGGGCGCGGTAGCCCTGCCGTGTGCCACGCAGAATGAACTTGGAGCAGCCTCGGCGAAGAAGATGGTTGCCGCGGGAACTATCGCCGTGGCCGAAGGCGCGAATATGCCAACCACCGCCGAGGCGACCTCGGTATTCCAGGATGCCGGCATCCTCTTTGGCCCGGGCAAGGCCGCAAACGCCGGTGGCGTGGCCACTTCTGCGCTGGAAATGCAGCAGAATGCCAGCCGTGACTCGTGGACCTTCGAGCACACCGAGCTTCGTCTGACCGAGATCATGGTCGGCATTCACGAGCGTTGCGCCACCACCGCCGACGAATACGGGGTGCCAGGCAACTACGTCGCCGGCGCCAATATCGCCGGCTTCGTCAAGGTAGCCGACGCAATGCTGGCTCAGGGCCTGATCTAGTCCCTCGACTCGCAAGCGACCTGTTGGCCGCTGTCCCGACGCCATGCTTGGCATCGGGACAGCGGCCAACAGCCTTTAAAAGCTCCTATTTGAGATCTAAATGTGGTTCAGGTGTGTTCCGTGATGCAAAAGTTACGTAAGTGCGACTAGACTGGAATCGAGCGAACGTGAATATGATTGCCGATGTTGATCCCAAGTCGTATTTGTTCACGCGAGCAAAATAAACGACGAATCAGAGATCAGCGTCAGGAGAAATTCCCCTATGGCGGATAAACAGAATTTTGCAGGAGCCCGTTTCATGACGGTCGCTGAAGTGGCCGAGATGATGCGTGTTTCCAAAATGACGGTTTATCGCCTGATTCATGCAGGCGACTTGCCTGCTGTTCAATTCGGTCGCTCCTATCGCGTTCCGGAAAACGCAGTGGAAGCCTACCTGCAAGCTGCGGCGATTGATCCGCAGCGAGGAACAGGTTCCCTCGGTCGATAGCCGCGCGATGGTCAGAGCATGACCGAAAAGCGGGTAATCTATTAAGGAACGTTTAACGTCCGGTCAACCTTGTGGCTTATGCTTGTTCTTAGGCCTACATTTTGGTTGACATATTTATTTAGTTTGTGAGGAACCACTATGGGCTCTGTTATCAAGAAGCGCCGTAAGCGTATGTCGAAGAAGAAGCACCGTAAATTGCTTCGTAAAACTCGTCACCAGCGTCGTAATAAGAAGTAAATCTGCTTCAAGCAGCATTTGCCTCTTGGCAATTATCGCCACCGTATCAAGGCTTGACCTTGACGGTGGCGATTGCTTTTTCCCCAGCTATTTCCCGCGGCGGTTTGGCAGCGAACGCTTCGCGGCCCACACTGCGCCCAGCACGCCGGCCAGACGCAGGCTGATCCGTGCCGCACGCTGCCCGGTGCGGAAGTCGTAGACCTGCCATCCGCGACGCTTGGCGTAGGCCCTCAGCCGCGCGTCCGGGTTGATCGCAACCGGATGCCCCACCGCCTCAAGCAGCGGCACATCGTTGTAGGAATCCGAGTACGCCCAGGACTTGGAAAGCTTGATTCCACGTTCCCTAGCCAGCGTACGAACGGCCTGAGCTTTTTCGGCTGCATGCAAGATCGGGGTGGCCAGCGCGCCGGTGTATTTTCCATCCACGCTTTCAACCACGGTCCCTAAGGCGCCGGTGAGTTCCAAGCGTTCGGATATGACGTTCGCTACTTCCAGCGGGGTCGCGGTGACCAGCCAAACTTCTCGGCCCACCGCGCGATGCTGATGAGCGATGGAGACCGTGCCCTTCCACAGTTTGGGCTCGATGTACTCGTCATAGATTTCCTGGCCAATCTGCGCCATCTCGGCGACCGAAATGCCCTTGGCCATCAGCAGCGCACGGTCACGAATCTGATGGATGTCGCCCAGATGCTCACCGCGGGCGGCAAAGCGCAGCTGCTTGAGGGCAAACCAAAGAATTTCGCGTAGCTGGAAGAAGCGACGCTGATGCATCTTCCGGGCCAGCAAATATAGCGAGGCACCACGGACCATGGTGTTGTCTACGTCGAAGAAGGCGGCAACGACGTCGCGTGGCGCAGACGTGTTCTGGCTGGTGAGGTGCTCTGAAGACTGCATTTGATCCAGTTTATTTCATTGCCGACTTAGACGCTGGTTGCGGCTCGTGAGATTATGGACAGGTGAGTAAAATGCATGAGATCCAGTTGCTGGTGCGCCAAGGATGCCATTCGTGCGTGGCCGCCAGGGCGACAGTCAAAGACGTCACCGAACGGATGAACATGGAGTTCTCCGAAATAGACATCGACGAGCACCCCGAACTGCTGGCCCGCCACCACGAAGAGGTACCAGTGCTTCTCGTTGATGGTCAGGTTCGGGACTTCTGGACCATCGATGCCAAGCGGCTCGAACGCCTGTTGGGCAGCTAATGGCATGAGAGGCCCCTTGATGCGTTTACCGGACCGCTCGAAGAACAGCGCAGCGGCGCATGGCTGAACTTGAACCGCGGGTTCTGCCCGAAGCGACGCTGACCCGCCTGACCCAGTATTTGCGCGCGCTCAATGCGTTCGAAGCCCAGGGCGTGGAACGCACCAGCTCGGGTGTGCTGGCCAAGGAAGCCGGAGTGAACCCGGCGATCCTGCGCAAAGATCTTTCCTTGCTCGGTTCCTATGGAACTCGTGGCGTCGGATATGTGGTGACAGAGCTGGCCGAACACATCAACCGGACCTTGGGCCTGAACCAGGATTGGCGTGTGGCCATCCTCGGTGCCGGTAACCTCGGACGTGCCTTGAGCGGCTACGCAGGTTTTGCCAGCCGAGGTTTCCAGGTACGCGCCATCCTCGATACGGCTGAATCCCTGGTCGGAAGCGAGGTCGGCGATTTTGTCGTGGAACCGGTCGATGAGCTCGGCGCGGTGATCCGGCGGGAACAGATCAACATCGCGGTGCTAGCGGTGCCCGGAGTCGCGGCCCAGGGGCTGATCGACGCGCTTGCGGAGCATGGGGTGAAGTCGGTGCTCAGCTTCGCGCCACAGCCGCTGCGCATTCCGGCAGGCATGATCGTGCGCCGCGTGGACCTGTCCACCGAGCTGCAGATCCTGGCCTACCACGCGGTACAACGCTAGGCGGCAACCGGGCAGTTAAAATCCAAAGGCGTAGGCCGTGGCTCAGCTGAGCCACGGCCTACGCCTTTTTCAGCGCTGGGTCCGAGGACCCGAACGGTTTAGCGGTAGCCAGCCCGGCGCGCCTGGCGGCGCTGCGCGATGTACTGCGAGGAAGCCGGCAACCAGGCGAAGACCACGCCGACGATGCCCGCAATGAATCCAAGGGCGTAGACCACATTGATCATCGTGGCATCAGCTGCATTGGCGTACATGCTGAACATCGGCAGGCTGATCAGCATGCCAACTACGGAGATGGCCGCCAAGATCGTGGCGATGATCCGCATCGCGCGGACCCCTCGACCGACGAAGAAGCCGACCAGGAAGTAGGCGATGAGCGTGATGAACATGCCCACCACGGTGAAGGTGGTCATTGTGGAAGTGATCTGCGCCAGGAAAGTGTCCGGGTTTTCTATCATGCGTTCGATCTCTGCATTCATCGCGGCGTCGTTGGAAGACTCCATCTGCATGCGCATCTGATCTTCGAACATGGTCCACTGCGAACGCACCATATTGCCGAAGAGGTTGGTGCTGTTGATCAGCCAGCTGGCTACGGCGCTGAGCACCCCGGCAAGCATGATGAAAATAAACGCCATCTGCAAGGTCTTGGGACGTTCGGCAGGCGGCTGAACCGGAGCGTAGCCACCTTGCTGCTGGAACTGCGGAAGCTGCTGCGCTGCCGGCTGACCATAGGGGGTCGGCTGCCCACCGTAGGGATTTTCGCCGTAGGGGTTCGGGTTCGAACTCCCGGACCCGGCTGACGGGTCATAGGGCTGGCCTGGCTGGTTCGGATCGTTGGTGCTCATGATCGTCCTTTGATTGCTGCTAAACGGTGAGTAACTCTAACTACTAGCCTAGTCCGTGGCGTTTGTGATGTGCCCCTCCGAAAGGATGGTTTTTTGATATGGGAATCCCATGCAGAGGCTGTGAATACTTGATCGTGGCCACAATTTTCATCTTTTAGGTTGATTGTTTGAGAGACTGTAACCATGCCAGTTTCAACCGTTCATTTGTTGCGCCATGGGGAAGTTTTCAACCCGAACCGCGTGTTGTATGGCCGGATCCCGGGCTATGGCCTTTCCGAGCTGGGTTTCCAGATGGCGGATCGAGCCGGAGAGTACTTCGCCAAGCGTCAGGCCGAAGGCGCCCGTGTGGTCCGCCTGGTCGCCTCCCCGCTGCTTCGTGCGCAGCAGACCGCGCAACCTGCGGCCCAGGCTCTGGGCCTGCCCATCATTACCGATGATCGGGTGATCGAAGCAGGCAACAGCTTTGAAGGCCTGGCCCAGATCAAAACCCACCTGAAGAATCCGCGGTACTGGCCGCTGCTGCGCAATCCGCTGAAACCCTCATGGGGCGAACCGTACGCCGCGCAGGTCGCTCGCATGCGACAGGCCATGGACGACCAGCGCCAGGCGGCGGTGGCCGAACACGGCGACGGCGCCGAGATCATTATCGTCAGCCACCAGCTGCCTATCTGGGTGACCCGGCGCGCCGGTGAAGGCAAGCCGCTCTGGCATGACCCACGCCAGCGCGAATGCACGCTGAGCTCAATAACGAGTTTTGAGTTTGACGGAGACGAACTTCGCTCCGTGAATTACACCGAACCGAGCCCAGACCTGCTGGCGGGCGCGGCGAACATCCCTGGAGCCTAAGCCAAATGAATGAATCCTCGCAGAATCCTCGCTTCCTGAATCGTCGCACCATGCTGCGCTCGATGCTGGTTGCCGCGGCGGCTGTGCCGCTGGCCGCATGCTCGGTCACCGAGGATCCGCTAGCCAAGCAGGCGCGCTCCGGAGATAACAAAAACTACATCGCCGGCGACGGCGCGGTGCAGGAATATCTGCCCGCGAAGCGCAGCGAGCCAATCGAACTGACCTCCGAGACCTATCAGGGCACGCCCATCGATCTGGCGGCCCTGCGCGGTAAGCCGGTGGTGCTGAACTTCTGGTACGCCGCGTGCGCACCGTGCCGAATCGAGGCACCGCACCTGAAAGAACTCTCCGAGGACTTTGGCGAGGACGTTCCATTCATCGGAGTCAACGTCCGCGATGAGGCCGAAGCCTCGCTGGCCTTCGAGCGCAGCTTCGAAATCCCTTATGAATCCGTGCAAGACACCGATGGCCAGATCCAATTGGCGATGACCAAATACGTACCACTGCAGGCGGTTCCCTCCACGCTGGTTCTGGACCGCGAGGGACGGGTTCGCGCCCGCGTCATAGGTGCTATCGAAAAGGGGACGTTGAAGTCCCTGATCGACACCGCGCTCACCGAAGAGTTGTGAGCCTCCCGTTGATCTCTTCGAATCCCTTCGCCGACATTGCGCTCGACGGGTCGCTGCTGCTGGCCGCCCCGGTGGCCATGCTTGCGGGACTGGTTTCCTTCCTCTCACCGTGCGTGCTGCCCTTGGTCCCGGGATATCTCGGTTATGTCACCGGGCTGACCGGCGCCGATCTGCGCGAGCACCGCCGCGGTCGGGTCCTGCTGGGCGTGCTGCTGTTTGTCCTCGGATTCTCGGTAGTCTTTATCGCGGCCGGCGTGCTGTTCAGCCAGGCCACCGCGTGGCTGAAGTTCAACGGCGCCTGGGTAACCCAGGCCTTGGGCCTGGTCGTGGTGCTTATGGGCATCGTCTTCATGGGCGGAATTTCCTGGATGCAACGGGACCGAAAAATTCATCGGAAACCACCGGCAGGGCTCTGGGGAGCGCCGGTGCTGGGGCTGACCTTCGGTTTGGGCTGGGCCCCGTGCATCGGGCCTACGCTCAGCGCGGTGCTGATCATGTCCACTGGCACCGATGCGAACGTTGCCCGCGGAACGCTGTTGACGGTGTTCTATTGCCTTGGATTGGGTTTTCCGTTCATCCTGATCGCCCTCGGATTGCAGCGCGGCATGCAGGCGCTGGCATTCTTCCGCAAGCATCAGCTGCTGATTATGCGTCTGGGTGGGGGAATGCTGATCCTGCTCGGACTGGTCATGATCTCCGGGCTCTGGGGAACCTGGGTCGCTGAATTACAAAACTGGTTTGCCAATGAAGTGAGGTTGCCGATCTAATGGCGAAAAATAAACGAACCGGCAAAGACCGAGGCGACGCACCTGCCCTGGGTTTCCTTGGTTCGCTGCGGTGGATCTGGACGCAACTGACCTCGATGCCAACCGCCCTGTTCTTGCTGCTGCTGCTCGCGGTCGCTGCGGTTCCGGGATCGATCTTCCCGCAGCGGTCGATGAACCCCGAGACGGTCAATGAGTATCTCGAGCAGAACCCGGCAACCGGCCCCTGGCTTGACCGGTTCCAGCTCTTCGATGTGTATTCCTCCGCATGGTTCTCCGCGATTTATATTCTGCTCTTCGTTTCGCTGGTGGGTTGCATCATTCCCCGGGTGAAGAAGCACGCGCAGGCACTGCGCACCCCGCCGCCACGCACTCCCGCCCGACTCGATCGGTTGCCGCAGTACACCTCACTTTCGCTGGTTGAAGATGAAGCGGATACTCCTAGCGATGATGAAGTCATCGATGATGCCTACAAGGTGCTGCGCAAGCGCGGTTACCGTGTTGAGCGTCGCTCCGATGCAACCGGTCGTTCGGTAGCGGCCGAACGCGGCTACACCCGGGAAATCGGCAATCTGACCTTCCACATCTCGCTGATCGGTGTGCTCGTTTCGGTGGCCATCGGCGGAGCCTTCGGCTACGCCGGGCAGCGCGTCATCGTGGAGGGGGAGACCTTCGTGAACTCGCTGGTTTCCTATGATTCCTTCACCCCGGGCACCAGCTTCAACCCGGAGAATCTCACCGCCTATTCGGTGAAGCTGGACAAATTCGACATCGTCTTCGACCGCGAATCGAAGACGCACTTCGGCCAGCCCCTGGATTTCACCGCGCATGTGGAGACCCGGCGTTCTGCCGATGCCGAACCGGTGAAAGAAGAGCTGAAGGTCAACCACCCGCTGCGCATCAACGGCGCCGACGTGTACTTGGTCGGCAACGGCTACGCGCCGGTGGTGACGGTCCGTGACGGCAACGGGGATGTGTCCTTCTCCGGCCCGGTGGTTTCGGTGCCGCAGGACTCGGTGTACACCTCCCTGATGGTCATCAAGGCACCGGACGCGAAACCAGAACAGCTGGGTTTCCAGGGCTTCTTGCTGCCCACCGCCTTGGTCGATGAAACCGGCTTTGGCATCTCCGGGGATCCCAACGCGATCAACCCGCAGCTTCACCTGAACTCCTTCGCCGGAAACCTGGGCCTCGACGACGGCGTGCCGCAGAACGTGTATGTGCTGGACACCGAGAACCTCACCGAGGTGAATTCACGCAATCTCGACTCCGGCGGCATAGTGCTCGAAGCCGGGCAGACCTATGACCTGCCCGATGGCAAGGGGAGCATCGCCTTCGACGACCTGAAGCGCTTCATCGCCGTGGATGTGAATTACGATCCGAGCAAAACGCCGATCCTCATCTTCGCCTTCTTGTCCCTCGCGGGGCTGGCGGTCTCGCTCTTCACTCCGCGCCGACGCGTCTGGGTGAAGCTGAAGAACGAGGACGGGCAGCGCAGCATTGAATACGCGCTGCTGGCCCGCGGCGAGGATCCGCGCCTTGAACGTGAATCCGCAGAGTTGCACAATATCTTTGACAGCAAGTGGCCAGTGGCCAGCCAGAAGCAGGACCAAGGAGAAGTAAATGCCTAACGGCTCAAACCTCGCGCCAATCAACGAAACGCTGGGCAACTACAGCCAGCTGTTCATGTTGCTTTCGGCATTCGTCTACATGGTTGCCTTCATTTTCTTCGCGCTGGACCTGGCCAAGAGCAATAAGAGCATCAGCGAAATTGATGCGGCCGCATTAAAACGCGACTCCGAGATGCTCGTTGGTGCCGGAACGACCGCGGTGGCGCAGCCGAAACGCCCGAAGCGCGGTGCGCAGCCGGCGCGCGCCGACAACGTTGGCGAAGACATCGTCAACGACAAGATGAACTACACCGAGCACTCCTCGACGCGCAATATCGCACGCATCGCGGTGGTGCTGACCTGGCTTGGCGTGGCGATGCATGGCTTCGCGGTCGTCGCCCGCGGCGTCGCGGCGCACCGCGTGCCGTGGGGCAACATGTATGAGTTCTTGTCCACCGGCGCGCTGGTGGTCACCGTGGTGTACCTGGTGGTTTTGTTCTTCAAGGACCTGCGGTTCATGGGCAGCTTCATCATCGGCCTGGTGACCCTGATGCTGTGCGGCGCGACCCTGGGCTTCCCCACTCCGTTGGGCCACCTGGTACCCGCCTTGCAGAGCCCGTGGATTGTCATCCATGTGTCCATCGCGGTATTCGCCGCGGCGCTGTTCTCCATCAGCTTCGCCATGAACGTGCTGCAGCTGATCCAGCACTCGCGGATGAGCAAGCTGGCCGCCGGCCAGCCGGACAAGCTGCCATTCATGCGCTTGGTTCCCGGAGCGGGCGCGCTGGAGAACTTCGCCTACCGGATCAATACCATTTCGTTTGTCATGTGGACCTTCACCGTGATGGCCGGCGCGATCTGGGCCGAAGCGGCCTGGGGACGCTACTGGGGCTGGGATCCGAAGGAAGTCTGGTCCTTCGTGATCTGGGTGGTCTACGCCGGCTACCTTCACGCACGAGCTACCGGTGGCTGGACCGGGCCCCGTTCGGCGTGGCTGTCGATCATCGGTTACGGCTGCGTGATCTTCAACTTCACCATCGTGAATATGTTCTTCGACGGCCTGCACTCCTACGCCGGAGTCTAGCCCACACCCGGGACCCCGGTCGCCGGGGCAGCCCCGAGGGACGGACCACCCAAAGGTCCAGCCCTCGGGGCTTTTCCATGCCCGGGAAGCTCCTTGTCGTGATCAACCGATCCGGAAGTTGAAGTCCACCGCGGCTAAGCCGCCGCTCAACAGCCGCCAGCGGCAGCTTAGCGGCCTTCCGGGCTTGGAATCAGCACGGGCTAGCACCGCATCGATAACGTTGCGTAGAAAGAACTGCAGGGCCCGGCATAAGCCGGGCCCTGCAGTTCGCTTTGCTGAAAATTAGCTGTCTTTGGACGGAGTATCTGAATCGTCCGAAGAATTACCCTTATTAGGTTTCTTCTTCGCTTCGCGCTCTTTTCGTTTGAGTTCTTCCTCACGTGCTTTGAGCTCGGTTTCGCGCTGCTGCTGGCGCCGCCAGATTTCCAGCTGGCGGAGGAAATCCTCGTCGTCGTCGGGAGCATTCTGCGTGTCCGGGAACTTGCTTGCCCCCGCAGTTGGACGACCTAAAACAAACCACAATCCCGGCCCGAGCAGGGGCAGGAGAATGATGATGACTAGCCATGCCGTTTTGGGCAGGGAGCGCACCCGATGTCGCTCGGTGCGGGCACACTCGATCAATGTGTAGATCATGAGCGCCACCGAAATGAGTGCGGCAAAAATAATGATGCGGACCATGCCTCTAGTCTAATGACTTTCTGGCTCACAGGTTCATCGGTAGACTTTAACGTATGCAGTTTGTGAAATATTCGGTGCTTCGGTTGGGTCTGTTCTGCGTTGTCTTCTTGGCAATGTGGAAGCTAATGGCCTGGCCGATCTTCACCTCGGGCCTGATTGCCCTGATAGTCGCCTTTGCCGTGTCTTATTTGTTCTTCAACAAACTACGTTTGGCAGCAAACGAGGACGCGCGCAACGCCTTTGCCAAAACCAGCGCATCGAAGACCGAATCCCAGCTGGCCGAAGAAGCCATCGAGGATTCCTTCGACGAATCGCAGCGACCGGAAAACAAATAAGCGAAGCCTTCCAAAGTTGTTCACTTTGGAAGGCTTCTGTCTTAGAGCCAGGTGTGCAGCATGATGGCCAAGCTGAAGAGCGCGGCGTAGACCACGTTGACCAGGCCCGTCTGCTTGAGCACCAGCACCAGCTTAGGCAGCGATTCTTCGCGCAGCATCAGCCAGCTTGGAGCGGCGGCCGGGATGAAGCTGAGCAGGATGAGCCACATCCAACCGTTTGACCCCGTGAGCAACAGCGGCAGGACAATGGCGGCGCTCAACATCAGCACGTAGCTCAGCCGGGCCGACTGTTCGCCCAATCGCACCGCCAAGGTAATTTTTCCAACTTCGCGGTCCGTGGGAATATCGCGGACGTTATTTGCCATCAGCAGCGCACAGCCGATCAGGCCGGTACCGATCGCACCGAGCAGGGAAGCCAGCGTCAGCTGACCGATCTGCGTGTACGTGGTGCCCAGCGTGGCCACCAGGCCGAAGAAAATGAAGACGTAGAGATCTCCCCAACCACGGTATCCGTAAGGGTTCTTACCGCCGGTGTAACCCCAGGCGGCAAAGATCGCGGCGACGCCCACCAAGAGCAGCGGCCATGAAGCGGAAAGAATAACGAGCAGAAATCCGAGAATCGCCGCCAACCCGAAACATCCGAAAGCGGCGTTTCTCACGTGCTTCGGCTTCGCGAGTTTGGCGCCGGTCAGCCGCAGCGGGCCGACCCGTTCGTCGTCGGTTCCGCGGATTCCGTCGGAGTAGTCATTTGAGTAATTCACGCCGACCTGGAGCAGGAGCCCCACGAGCAGGGCAAGCACAAAGCGGAACCACAAAAATTGGCCGGTTTCGCCCACTGCGGCCGCGGTGCCGATGACTACCGGGGCGATGACGATGGGCAGGGTGCGCAGGCGTGCGCCGGCGACCCACTGGGAAAGCGTTGCCACTTCTCGTTCCTTTCGGCGAGACCAAAAACTCGGACCCCTTAGTTTCCCGCGAAACTTCGGGCAAGGCGAATCGGATCAGCCGCCGGCGCGCAACTCGTCGAGGATCCGGCGCCGATCAAACTTCCCGTTGGGCAGCATTGGAAGCCCGGAAGGGTAGTGGCGGACCCGTTTGGGAACGGCCGCGGATCCAATGGTTTGCCGCACGGCTTCAAAAGCATCCTGCGTATTTGTCGGACCTGAATAGGCTAAACCTACGCTTTGGCCCCATTGCGCGTCGGGGACCGGCAGCACCAGGCACTGCTGGAAGAACTCTTCGAGCAGCCCTTCGATTTTCCCGGCCGACAGTTTGACGCCACCGGTATTAATCACATCGTCCATACGCCCGGCGATGCTCAGCCGGTTGCCGTCGACGCTGCCCAGATCATCGGTGAGGTACCAGCGCGCGCCTTCGTGGATGACGAAGTGTTCGGCGGTGGCCTCGGGATTATTCGCGTAGCCGTCGGCGAGCATCGGGCCGGAGACCAGGATGCGTCCCTGGCGTTCGGCAAGTTTCACTCCCGGCAAGGCGGTTCCGTTGTAGACCAGACCGCCCGAAGTTTCCGCCGCGCCATAGGTTTGGAAGATCTTCAGGCCCAGATGCCGCGAGCTTTGCAGCAGGTCCTTGCTGGCCCGTGCGCCGCCGAGCAAGATGGCGTCGAAACGCTTCAGCACCGCAATGGTCCGTGGCTCCGGATTGTCCAGCAGGCGTGCCAACTGGGTGGGGACCAGGGAAGTCAGGCGGTGGGCATCGACCATTTCCTCGGCCGCGTCGGTGAACTTCTGCGCAGAGAAGCTGCCCTGAAGATCCATGCTCACCGGATTGGTCCCGGCAAAAAGCGAACGGGTCAGCACGCTGAGTCCCGCGACATAGTGCACCGGCAGGGCCAGCAGCCATTGTCCCTCGAAGCCGAGGTACTCGGCCGTGGCCTGGGCGCTGGCTGCCATCGCCGAGACGCTGAGCACCGTGCGCTTGGCCCTCCCGGTGGACCCGGAAGTGCGCACCACCACCATGGTCTGCGCAAACCCGGGAAGCTCCTCCGGGCGCAGATAAGCGACCTGCAGACCGCCGGGCGCCGAGGGGTCCGCAAGGACTTCCAGGGCCGGTCCGGAATCGTTGGCGTTGGCGGCCAACGCCTGCATGAGACTGTGGTGGGGTGCCTGCATACTCAGCTAATCCTCCGTGGCTTAGAAGTAGTACGGGTGGTTGGACCAGTCAGGGTCGCGTTTGCCGAGGAAGGCATCACGGCCTTCTACGGCTTCATCGGTCATATAGGCCATCCGGGTAGCTTCCCCGGCGAAGACCTGCTGGCCGGCCAGGCCATCATCTGCCAGGTTGAACGCAAACTTCAGCATGCGAATGGCCTGGGGGGACTGCTTGGCAATGTCTGCCGCGTACTCCAACGCAACCTCTTCGAGGCGGGCGTGCTCGACCGACTCGTTGACCGCGCCCATGCGCACCATGTCATCGGCGGAGTACTCACGGGCCAGGAAGAAAATCTCCCGCGCGGTCTTCTGGCCGACCTGTCGGGCCAGCAATGCCGAACCGTAACCCGCGTCGAAGGAGCCCACGGTCGCATCAGTCTGCTTGAACTTGCCGTGTTCCTTCGAAGCGATGCTCAGGTCCGAGACCACATGCAGCGAGTGGCCGCCACCGGCAGCCCAGCCGTTGACCACGCAGAGCACAACCTTCGGCATGGTGCGCATCAGGCGCTGCACCTCGAGAATGTGCAGTCGCCCGGCGCGGGCCGGATCGATTGATTCGCCGGTCTCGCCCTCGGCGTAGCGGTAGCCGTCACGGCCACGGATACGCTGATCGCCACCGGAGCAGAAGGCATGCCCGCCGTCCTTGGGCGATGGACCGTTGCCGGTGAGCAAGACGGTGGCCACGTTGCTGGTCATGCGCGCATGATCCATCGCGCGATAAAGCTCGTCTACCGTATGGGGGCGGAATGCGTTGCGCACCTCGGGACGGTCAAAGGCAATGCGCACCGTCGGCAGGTCGCGGAGGATCTCGCCGCTTGCCGCACGCTCCACCTGGCGGTGGTAGGTGATGTCGGTGAAATCGAAACCTTCGACAACGCGCCAACGCACGGGGTCGAAAATGTCGGAGACCTTTTCTGGCTGGGCTGAATTATTCTGGCTACTCACCCTCTAAATGCTAGTCGAACGGCCGGAGATCTCGGTGTAGGTGCGCGCAAAGACCGGTCTCTAGCAGAACGTGTCACGGCGATGATTCGTGCTTTGCGTGCCAAAGGGAGTAAATTTTCCTCGGAGCCTTGAGCCTGGCAGTCGCCATGGGCAAGCCGAGGACCTAAGCATTTCAGGAGTGAGTACGTGTCATCTAGCCACCACAATCCGGGCATCAAAGAAGCTGAGATCAGCTCCGAAGGATACAAAAAAACCCTCGGACGTCGACATGTGCAAATGATCGCCATCGGTGGTGCGATTGGTGTGGGACTTTTCATGGGATCTGGCGGTCGGCTGGCGGCTACCGGACCGGCGCTGATTTTCTCCTACGCGCTGGCCGGGGGCATCGCCTATCTGCTGATGCGGGCGTTGGGCGAATTGATCATGTACCGCCAAACCTCGGGTTCCTTTGTGTCCTATGCCGGTGAGCTTTTTGGCCCCAAGGGCGCCTTCGTCTCGGGCTGGATGTACCTCTTGAACTGGGTGATGACCGGAATCGCCGAGCTGGTTGCCATTGGCCTGTACTTCCAGTACTTCTTCCCGAATCTGCCGGTTGCGGCCTCGGCGCTCTGCGCGCTGGCGATGCTTGTGGCGATCAATTTGTTCAGCGCCAAGGCATTCGCGGAATTCGAATTCTGGGCCGCCTTCATCAAGGTCACCGCGATCATCTTGTTCCTCGCCGTTGGCACCTACATGGTGGTTACCAACGCGCAGATCGGGGAACACACCGCTTCGGTGTCGAACCTCTTTATCGGCAATGAAAACGGCGAAGGCGGCATGTTCCCGCGTGGATTCTTCGTCTCGATCCTGGTGCTGAACTCGGTGATCTTCGCCTATAACGCGATCGAACTGGTGGGTATCGCCGCAGGCGAGATGGAGAATCCGGAGAAGGAAGTTCCCTCTGCCATTCGCGCGGTGGTTTTCAGGATTCTCGTTTTCTACATCGGCAGCGTCAGCCTGCTCGCGATGATCTTGCCCTGGCATGAGTATGAATCCGGAGTCAGCCCGTTCGTCACCGTATTCGACAAGATGGGGTTGGCTTGGATCGGTTCGGTGATGAACCTTGTGGTGATTACCGCCGCACTGTCCTCGTGCAATTCCGGGCTGTATTCCATCGGCCGGATCTTGCGCACGATGAGCGGCAACGGGCACGCGCCGGCCTGGCTGTCCAAGATGAATAAACGCTTTGTTCCTTCGGCCGGCATCTTTACCGTGGGAGCGGTCTATCTGCTCGGCGTGCTGCTCAACGTGTGGCTTGGCGGTACCTTCGCCTTCGACCTCGCATTGAATACCGCCTCGATCGGCGTGCTGTTCACCTGGGCTACGATCTTCGCCTGCCAATTGATGCTGCGCAAGAAAAAAGGAAAAATTTCCAAGCTCCCCATGCCGGGAGCGCCGGTCACCGGATGGGTCGGCCTCGTTTCCTTGCTGGTCATCACCGCCCTGATCTCCTTCGATACCTTGACCGGAGAGAACGGCGAGGTGTTCCACATCGGTTTGTACACGATCGCCGCTATCCCGTTGTTCGCGATCCTGCTCTTCATCGGTTGGAAGTTCGTTGGCCAAAAGGCCAAAGTAACCGTGGACCACTAAAGCCTGCAGCAAACGACTAAGGGGTTTGGTTCATGCCCAATGGCGGGAACCAAACCCCTTAGTGCTTCGCGCCGAAGCCCTAGCTTTGCTCGGCCTTCGGCTCATTGGCCGGAACGGTGGCCAGAATGCCGGTGTCCAGTGCGTCCGGGATCTCGGTACCGCGCAGTGAAGCGCCTGCGGTCTCCGGCATGAACCTGATGGCCACCATGCCGATCACGCAGGCAATCATCATGTATACGGCCGGGAACAGCAGGAAACCCGAAGCATCGATGGCCGCTTCGTTGACGATGGCGGCGGTGCCGCCAAAGATCGCGGTCGCCACGTTGTAGGTGATGGCAAATCCGGCGAAACGCACATGCGAAGGGAACATCGCTGGGAAGGTCGCGGTAATCGTGGCGAGCTGCGGGATGTACAGCAAACCGAGGACCGCAAAGCCGACAATCGCCCACATGAAGCTCTGCCCCATAAGCCAGAACATGGGCAGCGCGAAGATGAACAGCCCGATCACGGAGATGTTCCACATGGGTTTTCGGCCGATCTTATCCGAGAGCGAACCGGCAAACGGGATCACCGCCATCATCGCTACCTCGCCGATCAAGATCGTTGCAAGGGAGGCGCTGGGGGCCAGCCCGATTTGCGTCTCCAAGTAGGTCGGCATGTAGCTCAGTAGCGTGTAGTTCACGACGTTCAAGGCGATGACCAGGCCGCTCATCACCAGCATGGGGCGCCAGTAGGAGCCGATGAGCGCCCGGAGGGTGCCGCTTTCCTGGGTTTCTCCGGCCGCTTCCATTTCTTGGAAGACCGGGGTGTCTTCGAGCTTGCTGCGCAGGTACAAGCCAATGAGGCCCATGGGCAGGGCCATGAAGAAGGGAATGCGCCAGCCGAAGTCCATCATGGCCTGCTCGCCGAGCATCACCTGCAAGGAGAGCATCACCGCGGTGCCGAGCGCGAAACCGCCCAGGGTGCCGAACTCCAGGAATGAGCCGAAGTACCCGCGCTTTTTATCCGGGGCGTATTCGGCCATGAAGGTAGCCGCGCCGCCGTACTCGCCACCGGTGGAGAAGCCCTGGACCATGCGCAGCAGTATCAGCAGGACCGGCGCGACGACACCGATCGAAGCGTAGGTGGGCAAGACGCCGATCAGGAACGTCGCCAGCGACATCATGATGATTGTCAGCGCCAGGATCTTCTTGCGTCCAAGCTTGTCGCCCAGGGGGCCCCACACCAGGCCGCCTAACGGGCGGACCAGGAAGGAAAGCGCAAACGTGGCCAGGGCCATCAGGGTCCCGCCCTCGGTGGGGAAGAAGTGCGCGGTGATATAGGTGACGGCTACCGCGTAGACGCCGTAGTCGAACCACTCGGTCATATTGCCCATTGCCGAGGCTGCGGTGGCTTTGCGCACTTCGCGTCGTCCGGCGGCGGTGCCCATATCGGGGCCGATGTCGTGGTTGAGATCGGGCGTGAAATTCTCGGTACCTGAATTGTTTTTTGGGTGGCTGTTTTCCGGCGGCATAAATGCTCCGTTACTTTTCAGCTTTCCGTCGACCGGATGCCCAAAGCCTTCCGAACTACATGGCCTTGGAGACGGTCCACGATCTGGGGATATCTCCAGAGTCGGTCAGTTACCAAAGGTTACGTGAGCTTCATTCTAGAATCAATCTTTGACATGCAGATCTTTCGTACCGTCTATATTTGGAGGAAGAATCTCCGCAACTTGGGAGCGAGCGAATCCACGCATTGCGCGTAGCTTTCTTGACGCTGGGCGAGCCTATCTGTGATTCTATTAGTGAACGAATGGTCGGTAAGTTTGCGTGGTGGGGATCACTCTGCTGGCATCAATATCTTTCCGGGACGGATGCTGCTCGCGCGAAGCGAGCCGGATCTGAATCCGGAGTACGAAGGAGTATTCATGGCTGAGGCATTCTTGGTGGGCGGAACGCGCACCCCTGTTGGCCGCTACGGCGGAGCGTTGAGCGGTGTCCGCCCGGATGATCTGGCCGCCATCACCATCCGCCAGCTCGTCGAAGATGCCGGGATCGATCCGGCCGCGGTCGAGGAAGTGATCTTCGGAAACGCCAACGGCGCCGGAGAAGAGAACCGCAACGTGGCCCGCATGGCCTGGTTATTGGCAGGTTTCCCCGACAGCGTCCCGGGCATCACGGTCAACCGGCTGTGCGCCTCGGGGATGAGTGCCATCACCATGGCAAGCCACATGGTCAAGTCGGGGGCGGCGGATATTGTCGTTGCCGGCGGCGTGGAATCCATGTCCCGGGCCCCGTGGGTTATGGAAAAGCCGGATAAGCCCTTCGCTAAACCGGGAGCCGTTTTCGATACGTCGATCGGCTGGCGCTTCACCAACCCGAGCTTCCTCTCCGGAGAACTCTCCCGCGATGGCAAGGCGACCTACTCGATGCCGGAAACCGCCGAAGAGGTCGCTCGGGTGTACAACATCTCCCGGGAAGACGCAGACCAGTTCGCGGTGGAATCCCACGCCAAGGCCATCGACGCGATCGCCGCGGGCCGCTTCAAGGACGAGATCGTTCCGGTCACCGTGAAGACCCGCAAGGGTGAACACCTCGTGGACACCGATGAAGGCCCACGCCCCGGCACCAGCCTGGAGGTCCTCTCCTCCCTGCGCCCGGTGGTCAAGGGCGGCTCGGTCGTCACCGCCGGAAACGCCTCCACGCTCAACGACGGCGCCTCGGCGATCCTCGTCGTCTCCGAACGGGCTATCGAACGTTTCGGCTTGAAGCCGCGCGCCCGGGTCATCGACGGGCAGGCGGCGGCCCTCGCGCCGGAGATCATGGGCATGGGCCCGGTCCCATCCACCAACAAGGTGCTGGCCCGGGCCGGGCTGAACATCTCGGATCTCGGTGCCATGGAAATCAACGAGGCCTTCGCCTCGCAGTCCTTGGCCAGCATGCGCGAGCTGGGGGTGGACCCGGGCATCGTGAACCGCGACGGCGGCGCGATCGCGCTGGGGCACCCGCTGGGATCCAGCGGTTCACGCATCGCGATCACCTTGCTGGGCCGCATGGAACGCGAGCTGAGCGGCGCCGGACGGAAGCTCGGCGTAGCGACCATGTGCGTTGGCGTCGGCCAGGGCGCTGCACTGCTGGTGGAAGGCGTCTAGGCATGAGCTTGAACCCCGCCGACTTCGGCACGCTGAAGATCTCGGAAACCGCAGACCGGCTCTGGGTACGCCTGCACCGGCCGGAAGTCCGCAACGCGATCGACCAGCAGATGGTCGATGAACTGCACGCGGTCTGCAGCCAGCTGGAACGCGAACCTAAAATCCTCATCCTGGCCGGCAGCCCCGGCCAGGAACCCACCGCGGAAAAGCCCAAGGGATCCAAGGGCATCTTCGCCTCCGGAGCCGATATTGCCCAGCTGCGCGAACGCCGACGCGAGGATGCGCTCGCCGGAATCAACTCGAGCATCTTCGAGCGGATCGCCAAGCTGCCGATGCCGGTGATCGCCGCCCTCGACGGCTACGCGCTGGGAGGCGGGGCCGAACTGGCCTATGCCGCCGACTTCCGCATCGGCACCGAAGAATTGCGCATGGGAAACCCGGAGGCCAACCTCGGCATCATGGCCGCCGCCGGCGCCACCTGGCGGCTGAAGGAATTGGTGGGGGAGCCGGTGGCGAAGGATATCCTGCTGGCCGGCAAGGTGCTCACCGGGGCCGAATGCCTGCGCGTGGGGCTGATCACCGAACTGCACGCCGCGAGCGAGCTGGATGCGGCCGCCGATGCGTTGGCCGATCGGATCGGCGCCCAGGACCCGCTGGCGGTGCGCATCACCAAGTCGGTATTCCACGCTCCACGCGAGGCGCACCCGATGATCGACACCCTGGCTCAGGGCATGCTTTTTGAGTCGCAGGCAAAGTTTGACCGGATGCAGGCATTCCTTGATCGAAAGAAGAAGTAGGCATATGAACAATGACGCCGTAGCAAATAAACTGCCCGGAACCGTCGGAGTCCTCGGCGGGGGCCGCATGGGTGCCGGTATCGCCCACGCGTTCTTGACCAGCGGAGCGGCCGTGACCGTGGTCGAACGCGATCAGGAATCGGCCGACGCAGCCTACGGGCGCGTCGCCGATTCGGTCGATAAGTCGCTCGCCCGCGGTGCGGTGAACGAGTCCCGCGAGGAACTCCTGGCCCGCTTTTCAACCAGCACCGACTACGCAGACTTCGCGGCCGCCGGTCTGGTCATCGAAGCAGTTCCCGAAATCTGGGACCTGAAGGTCTCCTCCTTGCAGGCAGTGGAGGCGGTGCTCGCGCCGGAGGCAATCCTTGCCTCGAATACCTCCTCGCTGTCCGTGACCGGCCTGGCCGAAGAACTGCAACGCCCGGCGAACTTCTTGGGTCTGCATTTCTTCAATCCGGTGCCGGCCTCCACGCTCATCGAGGTCGTGATCGGCAAGCAGACCGCGCAGGAACTCGTGCCAGCTTCGCGCGGCTGGGTAGCGGCGCTGGGGAAGACCGCGGTAGTGGTCAACGACGCACCGGGCTTTGCCTCCTCGCGGCTTGGCGTGGCCATCGCGCTGGAAGCCATGCGCATGGTCGAAGAAGGGGTGGCCAGTGCCGAAGACATCGACAACGCGATGGTGCTGGGATACAAGCACCCGACCGGACCGCTGAAGACCACCGATATCGTCGGACTCGACGTGCGTCTGGGAATTGCCGAATACCTCCATGAGACGCTGGGCGATCGTTTTGCTCCGCCGCAGATTCTGAAGGACCTGGTGGCCGAGGGAAAGCTTGGCCGAAAGACCGGCCAGGGTTTCTACACCTGGTAATCACCCCTGGTTTCAGCAGCCCGCTCGGAACGGCATCTCGCCGTTCCGAGCGGGCTGCTTTTTGCGCCAGGTGAATTTTCCTGCGAAAACACCAACCAGACCGCTTAATCGGTCAAGCAGATCGAGGCCGTCCGGCCCTTGCCCCGGGCCGCCACGACCCTATGGCTTTGATTGCTCGCTTCGAGCCTCCGCACCTCCCAATCGAGGTAACTCTTGATCGTGATCCCGGAATGTCCAAAGTGCGCGCAGATTGATGCGTTTGGCATTATCCAATTCCAGCTGGATGACCGCATCAGGCCCCCGGGCGGCGGAAAGGCTGATGGGGAGACGGTCTTGATTTAGGTATTCGAGGAACTTAGGATGTGAGCCAGTCGCGGTAGATTACCGGGGCGTCAGCGCTAGACGAACTGAATCTCATACGTTGAGCTTCCTCTTCGTCTGCCAGCCCACTTGCCTGGGATTATTTCCACGCGGGTGGGCTGACTTTTTATGGCATCAATTATCGGGTACGCGACATTTGAATCTCCCTAGAGTTCAATGGTGGGAGAAGGAGAACACGTGCATCAGTGGAATGAAGCTATAGAAGCCATCGACGCGGATCTGACCGAGCCAATTGATGTGGCGCGGCTGGCTCGCATGGCGCTGACCTCGGAATATCATTTCCGAAGAATGTTCGCTTCGCTCGCGGGTCTGCCGATATCCGAATACATTCGGCGGCGTCGGCTGACCGCTGCGACCGCAGAGATCATTGCCGGTGATGCTGTTCTGGATGTTGCCGTCCGCTACGGATATGGCTCGGGTGAGGCTTTTAATCGAGCCTTCAAGGCCCTGCATGGTTTGACGCCGAGCGAGGCACGCAGACCTGGGGCAGTTCTCCGCTCCCAACCTCGCTTGAGGATTCATGTACGCATTGAAGGGAGCCATGACATGAAGCACCGTATTGAAGAGCTGGGTGAGTTCCGGCTTATTGGATTTACCGCCCGGGTTCCACTGATCCATGAGGGGCCAAATCCGCACATCATCGAATTCCAGAGGAGTCTTGTTCCGGAACAGATGCTCCGGCTCAAAGAGCTGGCGGAACCTGGCCTGCCGGGCATGGTTTCGGCGTCGGTCAACATCGAAGATTCACGGGACGAAGGCTCGGAACTGGATTACTGGCAAGCCGTAGCCACCACGCAGGAGATCCCGCAGGGTTTTGAAGCTATCCAGGTCCGCGCTGGCACCTGGGTGGTCTTTGAAGCCGAAGGGAAATTCCCGGAGGTCCTTCAACGCCTCTGGGCGGACGCGGCCACCGAATGGTTCCCGGCTAATCCATATCGCTGGGTTCCCGGTCCCGAGCTGCTCAGCATCCAGCCAGATGCCGATGGCAGCAGCGGACGTGGCCAACTATGGATTCCGGTGGAGTCTGCTCGACTCTAACCGCCCTGCCGGCAGCGAAACTCGATAAGAATCACCACCAAGGTGCTGGTTCTTATCGAGTATCGCTGCCTTCTGCTTAGGCGAACATGCTCGCGAGCAAGGAGGTGAATAACGCGTCGGCGTCCCGTTCCAGCCCCTTGGAGGTGAACCAGTCGCACATATTCACGCAGTCGCGATGCAAGAAGTCCAGCCCGTGCAGATTCCCGGCCAGGTCCACGCACTGGGGCACATCGATCACCACCAGGCGCTCGCCTGCGACCAGCAGGTTGTAGGCCGACAGGTCGCCATGGGCGATGCCTATGGCCGCAAATTTCTCCATGGCCTCGGCCAGTTGGTCCCAGAGCATTGGCAGGCGCGGATCGTTGCGCGGCAGCTGCTGCAGCCGCGGTGCCGCGACACCGGGGCGGTCCGGATCCGCGATGAACTCCATGAGAATCTCGGTTCCCTCGATTTGCACCGGGTAGGGGACCGGTATGCCAGCGGCATGGCAGCGGCGCAAATAGGTCCATTCCGCGCTCGCCCACTGCATGGCGGCGATTTCGCGTCCATAGCTGGAGTTGTTGTCGATGGCTCGATTATCACGCGAGCGGCGCGCGGAGCGCCCCTCGCTGTAGGACTGCGAACGACTGAATTGCAGCTGGTCCCGCTTGCGATAACGCTTGGCCGCCAGCAACACGCTGCGCTGCGAGGTGGCACGCTCGATCAGGAAGACCTCGCCTTCCTTGCCGGTTTTCAGCACGCCGAGCTCGAGGTCGATGGCCGCGGCGTCCTCGATCAACCATGCGGGATACGGCTTGGGACCGCGACAGGATTTTTCGATCAACGGCCAGCTGGAATAGCGCTGCTGGGGACCTAGCTCATCGATTGAGGTTTCGTCCCAGGTAATGGTTTTTCGCCGGGTGCGAAGCTGAGGTTCGGAATCGTCTAAATTGGCGAATTTTCCGGGGTATGAAGACACTGTGAGTCCTTGGGAAGTAGGGGTGGGAATGTATGCGGGCAGAAGACATTCATCGTTACCCCTCCTTCTTGACAGACTAATTGGCACTTGCCAATGACTAGAACTCTACAGGAACCAGCCGATGTGATGCAATGGGTTCCATGGGCCACGCTCCCGACTATCGCCGACTTCCCGAAGATGTGAACTGGGATGGGTCGATCAATGCCCGATGGATCACCGGGGCCTTCTATCGCATGGGGCGCCATGAATGGCTTACGAGCCTCGGCTGGCAGCAGATGCGCCGGGACGGAATCGAACGCGTCATCGACCTGCGCAACCACGGGGAGGTCAAACGGCGCGAACATGACCCGGTGGTTGACCAAGGGGTTCTGGAAGGGATGGAAATCCTCCGGCTGCCGCTGGAGGCCGCCGGCAGCGAGCGCTTTGCGGCGGTTGCGGTGCCCTATATGAATCACACCAGCATGTACCGGCTGGTCTGCGAAGAGTTCGGCGGCCAGCTGCGCGCGGTGTTCGAGGCGCTCGCCGAAACCGAGCGCGGCACGGTGGTGCACTGCTCTGCTGGACGCGATCGCTCGGGGCTTGTCGCCACGCTCCTGCTCGATCTCGCCGGGCGGCGCGGGGAAATACTTGAGCAGGATGAGCTTGCGGTGCGCGGCATCAACGAATGGCACCGGGTCTCCCCGCGCAAGCACCCCTACGAATCCCATCAGGGTGAACCCGAACTGCGCCGAGCGATCGCCGAACGCGCTGCGGAACTGGAAATATTCCTCGAATGGCTGGGCAGCGCTCGGGGCTTCCTGGCGACCTGCGGCCTGTCCGAAACCCAATTGCAGCGGCTGCAATTGCTGGCTAGCCGACCACGGCCGTGACAGTTCGGCGGCCTTGGTTGTAAGCTCACCGCATGAGCCCTCAGCCACTGCACCATGCGTTCAACTACATCGAGCTAAGCGTCACCGATCTGGCCGAAGCCAAGGCTTTTTATGCCGGCGCCTTCGGCTGGGTTTTCAACGACTATGGGCCAAATTATGCGGGGATCGGCTCGGGTGCTGGGGACGGCGAAGAGGTGGGCGGGCTTACGCTCGCCGAGGCGCCGCGCGCGGCCGGCGGCCCGCTGGTCCTGTTGTATTCCGAGGATCTGGATGCAACGGCTCAGGGGATTACCGCCGCTGGCGGCCGGATACTGCAAGGACCCTACGAATTCCCCGGCGGGCGCCGGCTGCACTTTGCCGATCCGAGCGGAAACGAGCTCGGGGTCTGGGCGAAACGCTGAATCCCGGCCAGCGAGTTGGCTGCCCACGCGTCGGCCGGGCTTGATCGGTGTAGCAGTCAGGGTAGGCATCCCGGCGCTGGCCGCACGGTGACGGGTCGCATTGGACTCCGCTGCGACGACCACCGTGCCGAAGATGGAGGCGTACTTCACCGCAGTCCAGGAGCCCGCCGCTTCGCCGAGCTCGATGCTCCATGGTTCTGCGGGCGGGGTAGCGGAGGACGTATTAGCCATTGTTTCTGCTCCCGAGTGTCGTCGATCACGTGGTTGCTGATACTGTTAATGGTATTACTGACCGATCGTTCAGGAAGGAATTATGTCGATGTCGACATCCCAGATTGGTGTGGTCCCAAGTTTCATTGCCGGTCAATGGCAAACCCCCGAAGCCCAGGGCGGCACCGAAGTCCGCGACGCCAATACCGGTGAGCTGCTCACCACCGTCACCGGCGGAAGCCTAGACGTCGCAGGAGCCGTCGCGTACGGCCGCGGCGTCGGACAGCGCGAGCTGTCCAAGCTTTCCCTGCATGAGCGGGCCTTGAAGCTCAAGGAACTTGCCATGTACCTCAACGAGCGCCGCAAGGATCTCTACGAGGTCTCCTATAAGACCGGCGCCACGAAGATCGACTCGATGGTCGATATCGACGGCGGCATCGGCGTGCTGTTCACCTTCTCTTCCAAGGGACGCCGTGAACTTCCCAACAGCAACGTCATCATCGACGGCAACGCCGAACCGCTGAGCAAGGACGGATCCTTCCTCGGCTCGCACATCTACACCGCGCTGTCCGGGGTAGTCGTCCAGGTCAACGCCTTCAACTTCCCGGTTTGGGGAATGCTTGAAAAGTTCGCACCGGCCTTCATCGCCGGGGTGCCCACCATCGTGAAGCCGGCGACACCTACCGGGTACCTGACCGAAGTCGCTGTGCGCATGATCATCGAATCGGGCATTCTGCCCGAAGGGTCGCTGCAGCTGATCTCGGGCTCCGCGCGCGATTTGATGGATCACCTCGACTACCGCGATATGTTCTCCTTCACCGGATCGGCGGCGACCGCCAGCCGGTTGAAGTCCCACCCAAACGTGATCGACGGGGGAGTGCGCTTCAGCGCCGAAACCGACTCGTTGAACGCCGCGATTCTTGGTCCGGATGCGGTGGAGGGCACCGCTGAATTCGACGCCTTCGTCAAAGCGGTTGTCGGCGAAATGACCTCCAAGGCCGGACAGAAGTGCACCGCTATCCGCCGTAATATCGTCCCTGCCGGCCAGGTCGACGCGGTGATCAATGCGATCGGCAAGCGCATCGATGAGCGTGTGGTGCTCGGTGACCCGCGCGTTGAGGGCGTCACCATGGGCGCGCTCGCCTCCGTCGAGCAGCTGCGAGACGTGCGCGCCGCGGTCCAAGACATGCTCGACGCCGGCGGCGAGCTGGCCTTTGGCCGCTTGGATGCCCCGGCGGTACGCGTGGCCCCGGAACGCGATGCGATCGCCGAAGGCGGGGCCTTCATGTCTCCGCTGGTATTGCGCTGGGAGGATGCCCGCAACCCGATCCTGCACTCCCGCGAAGCCTTTGGCCCGGTGTCCTCGGTCATCGGCTACGATTCCGTGGATGAAGCCATCGAGCTGGCGGCCATGGGCTCCGGTTCGCTGGTCGCCACGGTGTGCACCAATGATCCGGAAATTATGCGCGCGCTGACCCTGGGCATCGCAGCGCACCACGGGCGCGTGCACATCCTGAACCGCGAGACCGCACGCAGCACCACCGGCCACGGCTCGCCGGTACCTCACCTGGTCCACGGCGGACCGGGCCGCGCCGGCGGCGGCGAGGAACTGGGCGGTATCCGCTCGGTGATGCACCACATGCAGCGCACCGCGGTGCAGGGTTCGCCGAATATGCTCACCGCGCTGACCGGCGTGTGGCACACCGGTGCCGCGCGGCAGCTTGCCGGCAGCGAGAAGTTCGGCGCCACACCCGGCAACGTGCACCCGTTCCGCAAGTCGCTGGCCGAACTGAAGATCGGCGACGCACTGGCCTCGGACCTGCGCCAGGTCAGCCAGGAGGAGATCACCGCCTTCGCCAACGAAACCGGTGACACCTTCTACGCCCACGTGAACCCGAAGGCCGCGGAAGCCAACCCGTTCTTCCCGGGCACCGTGGCGCACGGCTACCTGCTGGTCTCCTGGGCCGCCGGGCTCTTCGTGGAGCCGGCTCCGGGACCCGTGCTGGCCAACTACGGCCTGGAGAACCTGCGCTTCATCACCCCGGTGGCCGTCGGTGATTCGGTGCGCGTCACGTTGACGGCCAAGAAGATCACCCCGCGGGTCACCGATGAATACGGCGAGGTCGCCTGGGATGCGATTCTGCACAACCAAGACGATGAGATCGTCGCGACCTACGACGTGCTGACGCTGGTGGAGAAGGAAGACACCATCTATGCCAACTGGCAGGACTAAGAGCCGAGAATAAAAGAGCAGTGGCTGCGGANNTCCGCAGCCACTGCTCTTTTGTCGTTTCGAAAGTGCCGGAGGCTAGTCGGCCACGGCAGGTGTTCCGACCGCGTGATCCGCCGAGTCCCGCCGCGGCAGCGCGCGCCACATGAACCAGGCATAGAGCGAGGCGATGACCATGAACACCCAGACCAGCAGCAATGCGAAGGCCGGGTTGTTGGCGAACAGGGTCGCCACGTAGACGGCCGAGGCCAGGGCCATCAGCAGCCACCCGGCACGGATGCCGCAGGCGATGAGCGCGAAGGAGACCAGCACCACGGCCTCGGTGAGATAGGAAACCCAAATGGTGCCGGTGCCGGCAGTAAACGCGAAACCGGTGGTGAGCATTTCACCGAGGTGCAAGGCGGTGAGCACCGCCACCCCGAGCACCGCGGCGATGATTGCGGAGAGCCCCAACGGTGCACGGAGCACCTGCCGGGTGAACTTTCCGTGGAACTTGTATCGGGAGAACCGCCAGAGGCCGAAGACTCCGATGAGCAGGGCCGGGATCGCGTACACCAGGAACAGGGTGTCATACTGCATTGAAATGACCAGCGGACCGGCGAAGACCGCGAGAATTTGGGCCCACCAACCTAGATCATTACGGTGTGCCAGCAAGGCACAGGCGACCACCGAGAGCAGCGCGCTCAGTGAGAACAGTGCGACCTGCATGCCTGAATCGGTGCCTGGCAGCTGGGAGAAAAGAGTGTAAAAAAGTTCTTCCACGACGCTTCTTAGATTGACTGGGAAATGATCGGGCGGGCGCAAAACGCACCCTAATGATGCTATCGCCGCAACCTGTGAAGACGATTATCGGCCGAGTTCGGGAAGGTAATAAAAAGCTCGACCCCGAGGCGACCGCGCCAAATGGGCGGTCCCTCGGGGCCGAGCTGGTGAATTTATTCGCCGGTGGAATGCAATCCGTCGAAGAGCAAGGTGATCGCCTGATCTTCCAGGGTTTTTGCATCGATCGGGCCATCTTCACGGAACCAGTCGACCACGGAGTTGATCAGGCCGAAGAGCAAACGTGCGGTGGCGCGCGGATCGAGATCCGCGCGGAGCTTCCCGGCGGACTGCGCCGCGGTCACCAGCTCGGCAAGCTGGCGGTCCATGGCGCGACGACGTTCCAGCGCGGCGCGTTCCAGCTCCGTGTTGCCACGCAGCCGCAGCAGCAAGGTCACGTAGCTGCGCTTGGAGATCAGGATGCGGAAAGTTGCACGCAAGAAGAAATCCAGGCGCTCATCGGCGCTGCCCTGATGGGCGCGCACCTCGATGATGACCGCCTCCAGCGGAATCAGCGCCTCATCGAGGGCCAGCCGCAGCAGATCCTCTTTGGAGGGAACATGGTGGTAGATGGCGGACTTGCTGATGCCCAGCCGGTCCGCCAGCTTACCCATCGAGGTAGCTTCATACCCGTGTTCGTTAAAAGCCTCGACCGCGATGCGCAGGACGGACTCCTGGTCGTAGCCCGGGCGTCCCCTTTTGAGCGGGGTGTTAGCTTTGTCGATAAGTCTCATGATCCCTCGATTATCCCACGACAAGCAGGCTTTACTTGTCTCGCATGTCATAGATGCGCTTGAGCTTGCCCATGGAGCGCTCGAGCGATTCCGGATCCAATACTTCGATGGCGCAGGAGGATCCCACATGGATCTTGATCAGTTTCGCCAGGTCGGTTGCCGCGGTGGCGGCTTCCGCGGCCGACGCGCCGGCCCGGCGCTCCACCTTGACCGCGAGCTGGTCCATGCGGCCCGGACGGGTCAGCACCAGCTGGAAGTGCGGCGAGAGCGCCGGCAGCTTCAGGATCAGCTCTTCGATCTGGCTTGGGAAGAGATTCACCCCGCGCAGAATGATCATGTCATCGCTGCGCCCGGTGATGCGGCCCATGCGGCGGTGGCCGGGGCGGATCGAGCCGGGCAGGAGGCGGGTCAGATCGTGGGTGCGGTAGCGGATGATCGGCAGCGCCTGCTTGGTCAGCGAGGTGAAGACCAGCTCGCCGTGTTCGCCGTCGTTCAATACTTTGGTTTCGTCGAACGCATCCACGATTTCGGGACGGAAATGGTCCTCCCAGATGTGGCTGCCGTCCTTGAGCTCGACCGATTCGCCGGCCACGCCCGGGCCCATGACTTCGGAGAGGCCGTAGATATCGCAGGCGTCGATGCCGAACATCTCTTCCAGCTCGTGGCGCATCTCTTCGGTCCACGGTTCGGCGCCGCAGACGGCGACCTTCAGCGAGGTGTCGCGCGGGTCCAAGCCTGCCCGCTGCATGGCATCGCCAATAGTCAGCAGGTAGGTCGGGGTGCACAGGATCGCGTCCGGCTCGAAGTCCTTGATCAGCGTAATCTGTTTTTCGGTCTGTCCGCCGGACATCGGAATGACGGTAGTGCCCAGGCGCTCGGCAGCCGCGTGCGCGCCCATGCCACCGGTGAACAAGCCGTAGCCGTAGGCGTTGTGGACCTTCCAGCCTGGCTTGACTCCGGAGAGGCGCAAGCAACGTGCGCCCATCTTGGCCCAGTCATCCAAGTCCTGCTGGGTGTAGCCCACCACGGTGGCGCGGCCGGTGGTGCCCGAGGAAGCGTGGATCCGCGCCACCTGATGCTGCGGAACGGCGAACATGCCGAAGGGGTAGCTCTTGCGCAGATCTTCTTTTTCGGTGAACGGGAACAGCTTCAGATCTGCCAGTTCCTTCAAGTCTGTGGGGTGCACGCCAGCCGCATCGTATTTGTCCTTGTAGTAAGGAACATTGGTGTACGCGTAGTCCAGCGTTTCCTTCAGTCGAGTGAGCTGAATCGACTCGATCTGGTCCCGGCTCATCGTCTCTTCGGGATCCAGTGGGTTGGGCAAGTTATCGCGGTCAGTTGGCTGTGACATGCTCATACTTTCGTGTGGTGACTGAATGTTTTAGCGGTTCTTAGGCTTGGGAACGGTGCGCGAGCGGCCCCTGAACTCGGCCACGGTTTCAATCCCGCCATTCGTTCCCGGCTGGGTGACCGTGATGTCGTAAATTCCGCTGCGTCCTTGCTGCGAGACGCGCTGCGCGGTTGCCGTCAGCAGGCGTCCCGGGATCCCTGGCTTGAGGAAATTGATGTCTGCGCCGGAGGCCACGGTGATGGTGTCCGCGGAGCCTTCCGGCGGATTGCAGCTCAAGGCAAACGCGGTATCGGCCAGCGAGAAGATCATTCCGCCATGGGCGATGCCGAAGCCGTTGAGCATTTCCTGGCGAAGCGTCATCGTAATGACCGCAAACCCGTCGCTCACTTCCACCACTTCAATGCCCATCCACTGGGTGGCATAGTCATTGTGCAAGATTGCGTGGGGTAGTGACTTATCGATTTGGGTTTCGCTCATAGGGACCTCCGCCGAATTAGTTACCGAACGATCATTAGGTAATACTAGATTGTGACCCATCTCAAGCCCTGCTGTCTAATGGCGGACGTCACAATTACGCGGAGAGCCGGCGCCGCTCGGCGGCAAAGGCGCTGATGAGCACGCAGAATAAAGGGTTCCTCGCACTGCTGGTATCCCATCACCGAACCGGTTTCGCACCGCGCCGAAAAACGAAACCGCCCACAGCCATCGAAATCAATCGAAGGTTGTGGGCGGATCGGTGGATTCAGGCTTAGGTTCCCTCGCGGGTTACTTCGCCGTGGCCGGGTTCTTGCCCAGCGCATCGAGGGCAAAGGCGTAATCCCAGGCGCGATTCTTCCACGCCTCGTAGCGGCCCGAGGCGCCGCCGTGGCCGCCTTCCATCTCGGTTTTCAGCAAGATCGGTTCGCTGCCGGTGCCGACCTCGCGCAGCTTCGCCACCCATTTGGCCGGCTCCACGTAAAGCACGCGGGTGTCGTTCAAGGAAGTCACCGCGGCGATGCGCGGGTAGTCCACGGCCGCAACGTTCTCGTAGGGGGAGTAGGCCTTCATGTACTCATAGACCTCCTTGTCCTCGATCGGGTTGCCCCATTCTTCCCACTCCAGGGCCGAGAGCGGCAGCTCCGGATCCAGGATCGAGGTCAGCGGGTCCACGAAGGGAACTTGGGCGATGATCGAGGTGTACAGCTGCGGGGCCAGGTTGGCGATGGCGCCCATCAGCAGGCCGCCCGCCGAGCCGCCCAGAGCCGCGATGCGCGCCGGATCGGCCCAGCCCGCATCGATCAGATGCACCGTGGCATCGATGAAGTCGGTGAAGGTGTTCCGCTTGGACAGCTTCTTGCCCTGCAGGTACCAGTCGCGGCCCAGCTCGCCGCCGCCGCGCACGTGGGCGATCACGAAGACCACCCCGCGGTCCAGCACGCTCAACCGCGGAATCCCGAATCCCGGATCCATCGACGCCTCATAGGAGCCGTAGCCGTAGATCAGCACCGGATTCGGCACCGAGGTGTCCAAATCCGCGCGGCGCATCACCGTCAACGGAATCTTCGTGCCATCGGCGGCCGTCGCCCATTCGCGCGTGGACAGGTAGTCCGCCGAGTCGTAGTCGTTCACCGGAGTCTGCTTGCGCAGCACCAATTCCTTGTCATCCAGCCACAGGTCGTAGACGCGCGCCGGAGTGAAATCCGAGGTGTACCCGATGCGGATCAGCGGGGCTTCCAGATCTGCGAAGGTGGCGGCGGCGGTGAACAGCTCCTCGTCGAAGGCCGGCTCGAGCACCGGCAACTGCGATTCGGTGCCCAGCGATTCCAGCGGAATCAGCTGAACCCGTTCACAGGTATCGCGACGCACGGAAACCACCAGATGCGTGGCGGTCAGCGCGGTGCCCTCGATCTTGACCGTGGACTCGTGCCCGAGCACCGTGCGCCAGCTTGCCGGGTCGGTGTCGGCGCCCAGCTGCGCCAGCTCGACCAGCGAGAGCATATTGTTCGGTGCCTGGTGGTCGTGGGTGATCAGGGCGCGCCGATCGTCTCCGGGCAGCAGGTCGACCCCGTGGAGCAGACGCAGTTCGCGCGGAACGAGCAAGCGCACCTGTCCGTCCTTGTCGTTCAGATCCAAAACGCTGGTCTCCGCGTATTCGGAGTTGCCGCTGGAAATCAGCAGCTGCTGGAGGTCTGCGCTGAGATCGAAGCCGAGCCACATGCCCGGATCATCTTCCTGGAAAACCACCGTATCGCTGGCCGGATCGCTGCCCAGCACGTGGGCGCGCACCTGGTGCGGGCGCCACGTGTCGTCAACGACCAGGTAGTAGACGGTGGAGGAATCGGGGGAGAAGGCCAGTCCGTAGAACACGCCCTCGATGACGTCCGGAAGCAGCTGCCCGGTTTCCAGATCCTTGATGTACAGGGTGAAGCGCTCATCGCCCTGGGTATCGATGCAGTATGCCAGCAGGTTGCTCGGCTCGTTGATGGCCATGCCGCCCAGCGCGAAGAACGACTGGCCCTCGGCCAGCTGATTGCCGTCGAGCAGCACCTGCTCCCCGGGCAGCGCTTCGACCGGGTCGATGACCGGCGGAGTCCAGTCGGCGCGGGTATCGGGGGAGTCTTCGGCCTTGACCCGGCACTGGATGGTGTAGGGCTTACCTTCAACCGAACGGGTGTAGTACCACCAGCCGCGCCGCCGCGTGGGAACCGACAAATCGGTTTCAACGGTGCGCGCCTTGATCTCCTTGAAGATCTCCTGGCGCAGCTCTTCCTGATCCGAGGTGACCGCATCGGTGTAGGCATTCTCCGCGTTCAGGTGGTCCAGTACCTGCTTGCTGGTTTTTTCCCGCAACCACTCATATTCGTCGGTGAAGTTATCACCATGGAATTCGCGGATCGTGGGAATCTTCGCTGCGAGCGGCGCGCTAGCGGTAATCGATGCAGAAGTCATGCACCCATTCAATCTCACCAGCGGCGATTGTGGGGTTGGCTATGCTCAGCGCGGACAGGAATCGGGCGGCAAATTCCTCGTTTTGGCACGCGGACATGGTGCAAAGGGTGTCGGCCGGCCGACATTGGCCATAGGCTAACTAACATAAAGAATCGAACTGCACCAAGGGCAAAGCGCCCTATTCGCAATAGAAAGTGATTCAGCAGTGAAAAACACACGCACAACTTTGAGGTCGAGGCGTTTGACTCGGTGGATTGCTGCGGCTGCCATCGGTTTCATGGCGCTGGTGGCCGGGGCCCCCGGGGCGTTGGCCCAGGGCAACGAGAGCGTCGAGGGTCAAACCTACGTCATCGGCACCGACACCACCTTCGCTCCGTTCGAGTTCCGCCAGGATGGCGAGCTCACCGGGATCGACATGGATCTGATCAATACCATCGCCGAGGAACAAGGCTTCAACGTCGAGATTCGTTCCCTGGGCTTCAGCGCTGCCTTGCAGGCGTTGTCCTCGAATCAGGTCGATGGCGTGATCGCCGGTATGTCGATTACCGACGAGCGCAAGGAAATCTATGATTTCTCCGAGCCATACTTTGAATCCGGTGTTCAGATGGCGGTGGATCGCGACGACGAGACCACCAAGGGCTATGAAGACCTCGAGGGCGAAACCGTTGTAGCCAAGACCGGTTCAGAGGGCGAGACCTACGCGAAGTCCATCGCGGACGAGTACGGCTTCACCGTCAAGTCCTTGGACCAGTCGGCCACCATGTACGAATCGGTGAAGTCCGGCAGCGCCGTGGCCGTCATCGACGACTACCCGGTCCTTGCCTACGGCATCGCGCAGAACAACGGTTTGAAGACGGTGACCGACAAGGTGCCGGGCGGCTCCTATGGTTTCGCGGTCAACAAGGGCGAGAATACCGCGCTGCTGGCGGCCTTCAACGACGGGCTGGCCGAGCTGAAAGCCAGCGGGGAGTACGACAAGATCCTGAACGAGTACCTGGCCGATCCGAGCGCGGCGGTGCCCAGCAACTTCTTCGACCTGGTGGCCAAGTCCTTGCCGGCGTTGATGACCGGTTTGGGGAATACCCTGTTGGTGACGGCGATTTCCTTCGCGGTGGCCATGGTTCTTGGTCTGCTCTTCGGCTTCATGAAGATTTCGGGCAACATCGTGGTCCGCGGAATTTCGACGTCATTCGTCAATATCTTCCGTGGCACGCCGCTGCTGCTCTGGGCCTTCATGTTCTACTTCGGTCTGCCTCAGCTCACCGGCTGGGATGTCAGCATCTGGGTTGCAGGTGTGCTTACCCTGTCGCTGAACGCCGGCGCGTATATTGCCGAGATCGTTCGCGGCGGTATCCAGTCGGTTGATCCAGGGCAGCTGGAAGCCTCCCGTTCGCTGGGCCTTGGCTACGGAAAGTCAATGCAGAAGGTTGTGGTGCCGCAGGCCTTCAAGATGATGACTCCGTCCTTGATCAACCAGCTGATCATCATGCTCAAGGATTCCTCCCTGCTGCTCGCCATCGGCTTTGCCGAGCTGCTCTACCAGGGTCAGCAGATCTACGCGGCGAACTTCCGTGTCACCGAGACCCTGTTCATCGTCGGCATCATCTACTTCATCGCCATCATGGCCCTGACCAAATTGGCAAACTTTGCCGATCGGAGGTTTAACAAGTGAGCACCGTAAGCGAGCAAACCGCCACGTCGAAGATCCAGGTCCAGGAACTGCGCAAGTCCTTCGGCTCCAACGAGGTCCTCAAGGGCATCGATCTTCAGGTGGGCGAAGGCGAGGTTGTCTGCGTGATCGGGCCTTCGGGCTCCGGCAAGTCAACGCTGCTGCGCTGCCTGAACAAGCTGGAGGATATTTCCTCGGGCAAGGTGGTTGTTGACGGATTCGACGTCACCGATCCGAAGGTCGATATTAACCAGGTCCGTCGCCATGTGGGCATGGTGTTCCAGCATTTCAACCTGTTCCCGCATATGTCGGTGGCAGAGAACATCATGTTGGCACCGGTGGAGCTGAAGAAGCTGAACCGGACCGAGGCGCGGGCCAAGGCCGAAGAGCTGCTGGCCCGTGTGGGCCTGGCGGAAAAGGCCAATGCCCGTCCGGCCTCGCTTTCCGGCGGACAGAAGCAGCGTGTGGCGATCGCCCGTGCGTTGGCGATGTCCCCGGGCATCATGCTCTTCGACGAGGCAACAAGCGCGTTGGACCCGGAGATGGTTGGCGAGGTGCTGCAGGTGATCAAGGAACTCGCCGACTCGGGCATGACCATGGTGCTGGTCACCCACGAGATGGGCTTCGCCCGCGAAGTGGGGGACCGCGTGGTCTTCATGGATGGTGGTGTGGTTTGCGAAGAAGGCAAGCCAGAGGAGCTGTTCGGCAACCCACAGCAGGAACGTACCCGCGACTTCCTCTCCAAGGTGCTCTAGGTTTTCCTAGCGCTACCGCGTAAATTCGGCCCGCCCTTGCAGCGTCCTCACCCGAGGCGGTGCCAAGGCGGGCCGAATTTGTGTGCGCACTTATTGGGCTTGGTTGTTGCACCACGCAACATTAGTTGAAGATTAAAGTAAATTAACTTAGGCTGGAAGCAGAGCTAGCGCCGACCTGTCGGCGCGGAGCTGACCATTCGAGATCCAATGCATTTGGAAAATTCACCAGGAGCACCCATATGAATAACCTCATCGATAATCCACGCCTGCAGGTCATCGCCCAAACCATGCTGCGCCTTGCCTTCGGCTTCCTCTTCCTGGCTCACGGCTGGCAGAAGTATTTCCAGTTCACCCTCGAAGGCACCACGGCGGCCTTTGGCCAGATGGGCGTTCCGGCCGCCGGAATTATCGCACCGGTCGCCGCTACCCTTGAAATCGTCGGCGGTGCAGCTTTGATCCTCGGCTTGCTGACTCGCGTGTTCGCAGGCTTGCTGGGTGCGCAAATGGTCGTTGCGCTATTCATGGTCCATGTTCCGGGTGGCGTTTTCGTGGAGAACGGCGGCATTGAGCTGGTGCTGGCATTGGCCGCCGGCGCCCTTGCGTTGCTCCTCGTGGGGCCGGGCCGCGTATCGGTCGATGCGTTGATCTTCAAGAGCAAGAAGGCCACCGTAAACGCATAGCCGGTAGCCGCAAAACCCTATAAATGCCCCAGGTGCCGCCTGGGGCATTTTTGCGCCCTCAGACCCATTTCGGGGCGCCTGCCTTCGAATGTGACGCCCGTCCCGGCGGTGGTGTTGACGTGATCGAGCGCACCCTCATATACTGAACGAACGGTCAGTATGTAAATTGAATTTCAGTGAGGTGAACCATGGCCCCGACCACACCGCAGGAGCCGGGACTGAGTGCCGTCCCAAGCTATGAAGAGCAGCAGTCGCAGGCGCGCTTCGACGCCCTGATCAACGACGATTCCCGGGTAGAACCTCGAGACTGGATGCCAGAGCCCTACCGCAAGACATTAACCCGTCAGGTGTCCCAGCACGCTCACTCCGAAATCATCGGCATGCAGCCAGAAGCCAACTGGATTACGCGCGCCCCATCCTTGAAGCGCAAGTCGATTCTGATGGCGAAGGTCCAGGACGAGGCCGGCCACGGTCTATACCTGTACTCCGCGGCCGAAACCCTGGGCACCGACCGCGACGAGCTGAACGACCAGCTGCTGACCGGACGCGCCAAGTACTCCTCGATTTTCAACTACCCGGCACGCACCTGGGCCGATATGGGAGCCATCGGTTGGCTCGTCGACGGTGCTGCCATCGCCAATCAGGTGCCGCTATGCCGTGCCTCCTATGGTCCATACGGACGCGCAATGGTGCGCATCTGCAAGGAAGAATCCTTCCATCAGCGCCAGGGATTCGAAATCCTGCTCTCCCTCTCCCGCGGCTCCGAGGCACAGAAGAAGATGGCGCAAGAGGCCATCAACCGCTTCTACGAGCCCTCGCTGATGATGTTCGGTCCACCGGATGACCAGTCGCCGAACTCCGCCCAGTCCATGGCCTGGAAGATCAAGCGCTTCTCCAACGATGAACTGCGCCAGCGTTTCGTGGGCATGATCGAAGAGCAGGTCAAGGTGCTGGGCATGACCCTGCCGGATCCGGACCTGCACTTCGATGAAGAGAAGAAACAGTGGATCCACAAGGAGCTGAACTGGGACGAATTCATGAACGTCATCAAGGGCAACGGTCCAGCCAACGCCCAGCGGCTTGAACACCGCCGCAAGGCCCACCGCGAAGGTGCCTGGGTCCGTGAAGCCGCTACCGCATACGCCGAAAAGCAAGAACAAAGTGAGGTTGCCTAGCATGAGCCAAAAGAGCAATTGGCCCCTGTGGGAAGTATTCGTCCGTTCCTCCCGCGGACTCTCGCATGTGCACGCCGGATCGCTGCATGCCCCGGATAAGGAAATGGCCCTGCGCAACGCCCGGGATCTGTACACCCGGCGCAACGAAGGCATTTCCCTCTGGGTGGTGCTTTCCACCGATATCATCACCTCCGACCCGGACAGCAAGGACGCGTTCTTCGAGTCGCCGCAGGGCAAGGACTACCGCCACGCCACCTACTACAAGGCAAGCGAAGGGGTGAAGCACCTGTGAACCACGAAGAGCTCGACGCTTCGCTCGATAGCTTCGGCGACGCGCTGGCCTCGGCCACCCGCGTCACCCCGGGCAACGCGCTGCGCCCGGAAGACATCGCGGTGGCAGGAGCCAAGCCAAGCGACGAAGTCGCCGCCTATGCCCTGCACCTCGGAGACGACGCACTGATCCTGGCCCAACGGCTTTCGCACTGGATCTCCCGTGCGCCGGAAATCGAGGAAGATATTGCCTTGGGCAATATTGCCCTTGATATCCTCGGCCATGCCCGTTCATTTTTGACCTATGCCGGTTTGGCTTGGGATAAGACCGAAGATGATCTGGCCTACTGGCGCGAGGAAGAGGAATTTACCTCGCTGCATATCGTGGAGCAGCCAAACGGACATTTTGGCGTGACCATCATGCGCCAGCTCATCGTCTCGATCTACCAGCACCTGCTCTACAGCCGATTGCTGGAATCGACGGATGAAACCATCTCGGCGATCTGCGCCAAGGCGGTCAAGGAAGTTGATTACCACCGGGACCACGCCATCGCCTGGACCATCCGCTTGGGACGGGGAACCGAGGAATCGGCCGAAAAGATGCGCCACGCGCTGGAGATCCTCTGGCCATACACCGGAGAGATGTTCCAGGACGAGGAGCTGCACCGCACACTCGGCGAGGTGGCGGTTCTCCCGTCCTCGCTGCGCGATGCATGGGACGCGGAGATCACCGCCGTCCTCGCCGAAGCCGGGCTAGAAAAACCGAAGTCGGGATCGGCGATGGCGCATGGACGCGCCGGAGAGCATTCCGAACATATGGGCTACATCCTGGCCGAGATGCAAGTTCTTGCCCGCAAGCACCCCGGTGCGAGCTGGTAACCGATTCCCTAATCCGTTTGAAGGGAGCAGCAGTCTTGAGCAATGCAATAACCAGTGCAGAAGAACTCTATGGCGTTGCCGCGAAGGTCACTGATCCAGAAATTCCGGTGCTGTCCATCGCGGATCTGGGCATCTTGCGCGAGGTCAACGCCAATGCGGACGGCAGCGTGCAGGTGGTGATCACCCCGACCTATTCCGGTTGCCCGGCCATGGACGTGATTACCGAAGATCTGTACCTGGCCTTCCGCGCGGTGGGCATCGAGAAGGTCGACGTGAAGCTGGTACTGACCCCGGCCTGGTCGACCGACTGGATGACCGAGGATGGCAAGCGCAAACTCGAAGAGTATGGAATTGCCCCGCCGACCGGTACCGGACATAGCGGGCGCGTCACCGTAGGCATGAGCGTCAAGTGCCCACGGTGCCATTCCCTGAACACCCGAGAGCTCGCGCGCTTCGCTTCGACTTCGTGCAAGGCGTTGTACTCCTGCAAAGACTGTTTAGAACCCTTCGACTATTTCAAGGTGCTTTCATGAGCGAACAAACTACCCCCACCCGTCGTCGGGCCACTTTCCACCGCCTGACGGTCGCCGAGGTGCGCCGGCTGACCAAGGATTCCATCGAAGTCAGCTTCGCGATCCCGGCAGAGCTTTCAAGCGACTTCGATTACTTGGCAGGCCAGTACGTCGCGCTGCGCAAGGAACTGCCAAACACGGAGGGCGAACTAGTTGAGGTTCGCCGCTCCTACTCGATCTGCGCGGCACCGACCGGTGAGCTGATCAAGGTCGCAATCAAGCGCGACCTTGGCGGCCAATTCTCCACCTGGGCCAACGAAGAACTTGTCGCCGGAGACCAGATCGACGTGATGAGTCCCACCGGCGCGTTCATTTCGAAGCACAAGCTCACCGAAATGAACGACCCGAGCTCGGTGGATACCGTGAACCAGGACCAGTTCGTGGCGGTGGCCGCCGGCAGCGGGATTACCCCGGTCTTGGCGATTGCACGCACCATTCTCGAAGCGAACGAAAATACCCGATTCGACTTGATCTACGCCAATAAGGCGGCCATGGACGTAATGTTCCTGGAGGAGCTGGCAGATCTGAAGGATCGCTACCCGGCTCGCTTGGCATTGCACCACGTGCTGAGCCGCGAACAGCGCATTTCCCCCTTGCTCTCCGGACGTATCGATGCCGAGAAGCTTTCGGCCTTGCTTACCAATGTGCTGCAGGCACAGCAGGTCGACGAATGGTTCCTCTGCGGTCCCTTCGAACTGGTCCAGATGGTTCGCGATCAGCTCACCGAGCTGGAAGTCCCGAGTGAAAAGGTGCGCTTCGAGTTGTTCACCACCGGTGAGCCGAATCGTCCGCAGGGCCATGTGGGACGGCCCGTGCTTGTCGATGAAAACGAGAAGAGCATCGAAATCAGCTTCACCCTCGATGGCTTGCAGGGAGAGGTGAAGTCCCCGGTACGGGCCAACGAAACCGTGCTCAATGCGGCTCTGCGAGTCCGCCAGGACGTTCCCTTCGCCTGCGCCGGCGGGGTCTGCGGCACCTGCCGTGCCAAGGTCACCTCGGGAACCGTGTCCATGGCGGAGAACTACGCGCTGGAACCGGAAGAGGTGGAGGCCGGCTACGTGCTGACCTGCCAGTCGCACCCAACCAGCGACAAGCTCAGCGTCAACTTCGACTCCTAGGGGATAAGCCATGATCGAGCTAAGCATTGACCAGGGCATCGCCCGCGTGGTGCTCAACGCACCGAAGAAGATGAATTCCTTGGACCCGGCCGCTCTGCGTGAGCTCTCCGAGGCCTACGACCGGGCAGCGTCCGGGGTGGCCGAGGGAACGGTACGAGCGCTGGTGCTCACCGGCGAAGGCCGCGGATTCTGTGCGGGCCGGGATATTTCCGGAGTCAACCCGGCCGATGACGACGTCATGGGGTACCTGGATGGACAGGTTCAGCCGCTGCTGGAGAAGATGTCCAGTTTCCCGGCCCCCACCTTCGCCATCGTGCAAGGCGCCTGCCTGGGTGTTGGGCTGGGCCTCGCGGTAGCCACCGACGTAGTGTATGTCGCGGAGAATGCGAAGATCGGTTCGCCGTTCGCAAATCTCGGCGCCACCCTCGACTCCGGCGGGCACTGGCTGCTCACCGAGCGTCTGGGAGCCCACCGGACGCTCGACATGATCTATACCGCCGAGCTGATTTCCGGCGCGGAGGCCGTGCGCTCGGGACTATTTTCTCGCGCGTTCCCGGCCGAGGAACTGATCGAACGCAGCGAAGAGATTATCTCGAAGGTGGCCCGCGGCGCGACCCAGGCCTTTGTCGCGTCCAAGGCGCTTGTCGCCGAGATCCGCGATCAGCGGGTAGGGCTCTGGACCTCCATGCGCACCGAAAACAAGGCGCAGGCGGCGCTGTGCGACACCAGCGACTATGCCGAAGGGTTCAAGGCCTTCCAGGAGAAACGGCCACCGGTCTTTACCGGCGGCAACTAAACGGCGAAAAGCGGGCGGAACAGTAAATGCTGTTCCGCCCGCTTTTTGCTGTCCGCGCTTAGCGGGTATCGGAATCCTCGAAGATCAGTAAGGTCTGGGTGTCCAGCACCGTAGGCAAGGATTGCAGATGTTCAAAAACCACGCGTCGCAGATCCAGATTGTCTTTGGCACGGACCAGTAGAATCACATCGAAATTTCCGCCGACCAGACCAATGTGGTGCACCTCGGGAATCGAGGCGAGGTGGTCGCGCAATTCCCGCCAGGAGTGCTGGCGCAATTTCAGGGTTACATATGCGCTGGCTTTCAACCCCGCCTTCACCGGATCAATCACGGCGGTATATCGGGTGATGACCCCGGCATCTTGCAGTTTTGCGATTCGCGAATAGGCGTGGGCCCGGGAAACGTGCACGCGCTGCGCCACCGTCGTCACCGATTGCCGCCCGTCGTTGGTGAGCTCGGCCAAGATCGCTCGGTCAACATCGTCCAGCTTCAGCTCCGCATCCGCGGCCATTTCTTCTCCTTGCAGGGGCAGGACGAGTATTCGCCAAACCCATTTTGTGCGTACTAATCGTCTACAAGTATACGGATCCTCAGCGCAACTTTCTACGATTCGACTCCGGACTGGATACAAATTGAGTGCCCTGCGCATAATTGATTGCAAATGATGTTTGGGTGAGTTGAGTCACAGGACATGGTTTCTTGAGACCCAACCAGAGAATGAAAGGCGGGATGGCATGAGCACCGAAGCTCACGAAGATCGCATCTCCGAGGTCAGCAAGAAGTTCGGGATTACCCCCGAAGATTACATGCTGCCAGCGCGGCACATGATTAATCTTCTGGATCCGGATGGAACGCTGCGCGAGCAGAGCGAGCAAGGCACCGAGCCGGGGCACGAGTACCCGCTGCCAAGCCCCGCCGAGCTCATGGACGCATATTCCGCCCTCGCCGTCGGCCGCCGTGTCAACGACCAGAACTCGGCCCTCGTCCGTCAGGGACGCATGGCCGTGTACCCTTCAAGCCACGGACAGGAAGCCTGCCAAGTGGCTGCGTCCCTGTGCCTGGACGCCGGCGACTGGCTGTTCCCGACCTACCGCGACACCGTCGCCGTGCTCACCAAGGGCGTAGCCCCGATGGAGGTCATGACCAGCTTCCGCGGTGAATGGCACTGCGGCTACGATCCCAAGGCGTACAACTGCGCTCCGATGTCCACCCCGCTGACCACCCAGCTGCTGCACGCGGTTGGCGTGGCCCATGCGGCCAAGTTGCGCGGGGAGAACACCGTGGTGGTCGCCATGTGCGGCGACGGCGCCACCAGCGAGGGCGACTTCCACGAGGCGCTGAACTTCGCCGCGGTCTTCAAGCTTCCGGTGATCTTCTTCGTGCAGAACAACAAGTACGCCATCTCCGTGCCGCTCGCGCAGCAGTCGGCCGCACCCTCCTTGGCGCACAAGGCCGTCGGCTACGGCATGGCAGGCGAGCGCGTAGACGGCAACGACCTGATGGCGCTGATGGCCGTGATGGGACGCGCGGTGCGGCTGGCCCGCGAAGGCAACGGCCCGTTGCTGATCGAGGCGCACACCTACCGCATGCAGGCCCACACCAATGCCGACGATGACAAGCGCTACCGCGAGGACGCCGAGGTCAAGGGCTGGATCGCCAAAGACCCGGTGACGCGCATGCAGGCCTACCTCGACGATGCCGGACTGCTCACCGAGGAAGCGCAGGCGAAGATCACCGAGCGCGCCGAGGCGGTCGCGAAGCAGCTGCGCGACGGCATGAACCAAGACGCCGATACTCCGCCGAGCGAATTGTTCGAACACGTATTTGCTTCCAAAACCACTCAGCTGGCCGAGCAGCAGGCGCTGCTGGCCGACGAACTAGCCCGCGAGGAGGCCTAGCCATGACCGCCACGACATCACGGGTGAACCCGAACGTCAGCGATGCAACCGCACGCGCAGCCGCCCAGGCAGCGAACGAAAACCAGCCGGTCACCTTCGGCAAGGCGCTGAACACCGCGCTCGCCGACGCGCTGGTGGCCAACGACTCCGTGGTCATCTTCGGCGAGGATGTGGGAACCCTGGGCGGGGTCTTCCGCATCACCGACGGGTTGACCGAACGCTTCGGCACCGACCGCTGCTTCGACACCCCGCTGGCCGAGTCCGGCATCGTGGGCATGGCCATCGGCATGGCCATCAACGAGATGCGCCCGGTGATCGAAATGCAGTTCGACGCCTTCGCCTACCCGGCCTTCGAGCAGATCGCCTCGCATGTGGCCAAGATGCACAACCGCACCCGCGGGAAGGTGGAGCTGCCGATGGTCATCCGCATCCCGTATGCCGGCGGCGTGGGCGGCGTGGAGCACCACTGCGATTCCTCCGAGGCATACTACGCGCACACCCCGGGACTCAAGGTCTTTACCCCGGCCACCGTCAAGGACGCGTACCTGATGCTGCGCGAGGCGATCGACTCGCCGGATCCGGTCGTGTTCTTCGAACCCAAGAAGCTCTACTGGTCCAAGGAGCAGGTGGACCTCACGAAGCTGGCCGCCGAGTACGAAGCCAAGCGTGCGGCACGCACCGAAGGCAGTGCGCGGATCGCCCGAGCCGGCTCCGACGCCACGCTGATCACCTACGGGCCGAGCGTGTCCACCGCCATGGAAGCGGCAAAACTCGCCGCCGAGGAGGGCATCAGCCTCGAAGTCATCGACATCCGCACCATCGTGCCCTTCGACGATGAGACCGTCTGCGCCTCGGTACGCAAAACCGGACGCGCGATCGTCGTGGCCGAAGCCCAAGGGTTCGTCTCCGTAGCCAGCGAAATCGTGGCCCGCGTCCAGGAACGCTGCTTCCACTCCTTGGCCGCCCCGGTATTGCGGGTGACCGGTTTCGACATTCCTTATCCGGCACCAACCTTGGAGAAATACAACCTGCCAAGTGCCGAGCGCATCCTCGATGCGGTAGATCAACTTCAGTGGGAGGCATAAATGAGCGTCAAGACTTTTCTCCTGCCCGACTTGGGCGAGGGGCTGACCGAGGCGGAACTTGTTCGCTGGATGGTTGCCGCCGGCGACTCGGTGGCCGTGGACCAGCCCATCGCAGAGGTGGAAACCGCCAAATCATTGGTGGAGATCCCCTCGCCTTTCGAGGGCGTAGTTTCCACCTTGCACGGCGAGGCCGGCCAGATGATGCTGGTTGATGAGCCATTCTTCTCGGTGAATACCGGGGGAGCGGAAGCAGCCCCGGACGACGATCCAGCCGCCGGTGCGCAGAGCTACCTCGAGGAGGAGCTTGCCGGAACGCAAGCGCCAGCGGAAGAAGACGAAGGCAGCGGCAACGTGCTGATCGGCTACGGAACCGGTGCCGCCAAGACCGGCGCCAGCCGCCGCCGTCGCCCGCGCAACGGCATCACCACGGCAGCGGCTTCCAGCGAAACGACCTCGGTGGCCACCCGGGTTATCAATCCGCTGGTGCGCAAGCTCGCCCGCGAGAACTCCGTGGATATCAACCAGGTGCGCGGCACCGGAGCCGACGGGCTGATTCTGCGCAGCGATGTGCAGTCGCTCATTGGCCAGGGCGCAGCTGCTGCCGATTCTCCAGCTCCGGCCAAGCAGGAGCAGGCCAAGCAGGAGCAGGCCAAGCCTGCCCAGGGCTCGGCAGCGCAGCCGGCCTCCGCGGAGGCCGATGCGCGCACCGGCTTGCCGGTGGCCAGCTCGCAGGTGCTTACCGGCGTGCGCCGGACCATCGCCAACGCGATGGCCACCTCGCGCCGAGAGATTCCCGAAGCTACTGTGTGGGTGGACGTGGATGTCACCAAGCTGTTGAAGCTTCGCGGCAAGCTCAAGGAAGCGCAGGGCAGTGCGCCAAGCATGCTCGCGTTGATCTCACGCTTCGCCGTCGCCGGGCTTGCTCGCTTCCCGGCGATGAACAGCCGCATCGACACCGAAGCCGATGGCTCGTTGCGCCATACCGTGTTCGACGGGGTGAATCTTGGTTTCGCCGCGCAAACCGATCGCGGTCTGGTGGTGCCGAACGTGCGTGGTGCAGATAAGCTCAACGCCGTCGAGCTCTCGGCAGAGTTCGCCCGTCTCGCGGCCCTGGCCCGTGAGGGCAAGGCGCAGGTCAGCGATCTGTCCGGCAGCACATTCACGATCAACAACTACGGTGTGTTCAACGTGGATGGCTCGGCCGCGATCATCAATTACCCAGAAGCGGCAATTATGGGCATCGGCCGGGTCGTCGAAAAACCGTGGGTAGTCAACGGCAAGATCAAGGTTCGCTCGATCTGCGAGATGACGTTGAGCTTCGACCACCGGGTGTGCGACGGCGGAACGGCCGCAGGGTTCCTGCGCTTCGTGGCAGATGCCATGACCGATCCGAAGGCGGCCCTGACAGCGCTGTAGGGAAGAAGATCAATCAATAGCTATCGCCCGGCCCCGTGCCGGGCGATAGCTATTTGCCGGCCAAGCAGCACAATGATTGGCAATCACACCAAGTATTTGCAAGCCATGAAGCGTTTACTAGAATGATTTAAATACTTCGGCGAGGCATTCAGGGTATCAAAAATCGACATGCACCAGCCGAGCACCAACCCCAGTGAATAGGATGCGATCATTTCAACATCACGCTTTGAGGTCAAGCACCGTTCGCTGGTCACGCTCCTGCTGGTGCTGCCGCTCCTGGTGGTGCTGGGAACGAGACTGGTCCTGGGTGACAGCCTACCCGCGATCACCGCCACCCACTGGTCCGGAAGTTCATACCCCGACGGCTTCACCGACACCCGTGTTTTTGTGGCGGTGTGCTTGAGCCTCGCCATCGGCGGCGGACTGCTCGGTTTGCTCTCCCTGGCGTTGGCCAACAAGCCGATGCTGCATATTGCGTTGCTGTTCCTCGGCGCCATGGCAGCGTGGACCAGCGCCGGACTGTTCGTAGCCTGCGCCGTGCCTACGGCACTAGCCGGGGATCCCACCCAGGCGGTGAGCGGTGGGATGACCTTTGTTGGTGTGCTCGCTTCGCTCATCGGCCTGCTGCCGGTCTGGATTGCCGGGGTGTACCAGCAATTCGGGCGCGAACGCCAAGAACAGCGCCGCCGTCGCGTAGCCCAAGCTCAGGGGCGCAAGCTGGATGAACCGGTACAGGTCGTGGCCCAGAAGGCCACCGAGGAATTCAACCAGAAAGCCAGCGCCCCGTGGGGTTTCTGGCTGCTGGGACTATTCCCGCTGGTGATGGGTATCCTCATGCTGACCGTGATGAAGGGCGATGACGGTTCCGAAAGCCTCATTCTGCTGGTCGCTGGACCGATCTTTGTGCTGCTGCTGACCCCATTGGTTCTCGGAATCTGTCTGGTGCGCGTGCGAATCCACGGCGATAAACTCCGGGTGTCCTCGGCCATCTTCGGGTTCCCGTTGCGCACCCTTGCCCTGGACCAGATCAAGGATGTGCACAGCGAAGAAATTTCACCGATGCTGTGGGGCGGCTGGGGCTGGCGGTTCTTCCCCGGAGGTTCCGCCGTGGCGCTTGGCAAGAGCGAGGGACTGGCCCTCGAACTGCACAACGGCAAACGCTTCGCGGTCACCGTACCCGAGTCGCAACGTGCGGCCGGGATCTTGCAGGCAAAATTGCAGCAAGCCTGACCGGCGGTCATTAGGTCCCGGCCAACGAGGTCAAATAGACCGTGCCTCGGCGAGGCGTATCCTTCTAGCTTTGCAGCTGGCGTGTCGGACCCAGGATTACCGAGCGCAGGCACAGTCCGGCGATGAGCGAAACCGCAGTCACATGCACCAATCCCAGGATCGCATAGGCGATCAGCAGCGCTTCGGGGATGCGTTGGATGTGCGGGTGCGGTAGCAAGACTGCGGCAGCCAGAACCAGCAACCAGATCACCAGGCAGCTTATCCCGGTCCTACGGGACCACGCCGATTTTGAAACGACCGGTGCCAGCGGTTGGATGCGCTGCAGGATGGCGCTGGCCAGCACCAGCCAGAACGCCACGATGAGGAATCCTCCGGCGATATCGCTGGGCCTGTGCCATCCGCAGATCAGCGTAGCGAGTCCCGTGGCCGTCGCGAAGATCCAGGCGATAGGCTGCACCACCGGGCGAAGCTTGGGCGGCGAAATGAGATACATCAGCCCCATGGCTGCGGCGGCTGCCGTGGTGTGTCCGGAAGGGAAAGAATTACCAGCCGTGCCGAAATTGAAGTCGGGCCGTTCCAGAAGCAGATGTTTGAGTACCTGGGTGCTCAGCAACGCCGCGGCCACCGCCGCGACGGCAAGGGCCGCACGCAGGAAACTACGATCCCGAATCACCCGGTAGAGCAAGAAAATCCCTGAAATTCCGGCGCAGATCCACGGCAGGAGATTCAAGAATTCGCGCGCCGGGTCAAGTATTTCCGTGCGCGGCCACCACTGGGTCCAGCCCACGAAGGCGGCCTGATCGGCCCATTGCCCTACGCGAAGCTGAACGAAGAACAAATATTCGACGGCAAATAGTCCGGCGAGCAGCACCAAGGCCCACCACCAGCGAAGGTGGCGAGGGGTACTGAGGAAAGACCGCGGACTCATGACTCTAGAATCTCACATTTCGGCGGGCCAGCCCTATCGCCGATGCCTGTAAGCCTAGACACTATCGATAGTCTAGGCTTATGAATTTTGCCCTGCCTCCGGTGGAAGAACTGATAGCGAATGCGCACGTGGTGCGGTTACCGATGCGGGTGAAATTCCGCGGGGTGACCGAGCGTGAAGCCCTGCTGATTCAGGGTCCGGCCGGGTGGGGAGAGTTCTCCGCCTTCCTCGAATACGGTCCGCCAGAGGCCTCGCGCTGGCTTGCCGCGGCCATCGAATCCGCCTATCAGCCCTTCCCGCCGGCCCTGCGCTCCAGCATCCCGGTCAATGCGACGCTTCCGGCGGTGGCTGCGAACCAAGTGAGCCGTGTTCTGGCGAACTACGATGCGCCGCACACCATCAAGATCAAGGTCGCCGAGAAGGGCCAGAGCCTGCAAGATGACATTGCCCGGGTCGCGAAGACCCGCCAGCTCTTCCCGGAGGCTGCCTTGCGCGTCGATGCGAATACCGGCTGGGGGATCGAGGAAGCCGTCACCGCGCTCCTGGCACTTGCCGAATACGACCTGCAGTACGCCGAGCAGCCGGTTCCCGGAATTACCGGGCTGGCCCAGGTCCGCGAACGGTTGCGTGCCCGCGGAGTAGAGCTGAAAATCGCCGCCGACGAGGCCGTGCGCAAACATACCGATCCGCTCGAAGTCGCCCGCCTGGGTGCAGCGGACCTGATGGTGATCAAGGCCCAGCCCCTGGGAGGCATCAAGGCGGTGCTGGAAATCGCCGCCAAATCAGGGCTGGACGTGGTGGTCTCCAGCGCCCTGGACACCTCCGTGGGGTTGGCGCAGGCCGCCGCCCTGGCTGCGGCTCTGCCGGAGCTTCCCTATGCCTGCGGACTGTCCACCGGCTCGCTATTCGCCGAGGACGTGACCTCGAAGCCGTTGCTGGCCACCGCCGGTCAGCTCCCGGTTCGATCAGTGGAGCCGGAAGCCGAGAAATTGCTCAAGCTGCGGGTCGCCGCGCCACGCAGAATTTGGTGGGAACAACGCCTCCGTGACTGCTACGCGTATCTGGAGCAACCAGAAAACCGTTCCTGACAGGTGTTTACGCGCAGTTAACCTGCGCGACGGCAACAGCTCACCTCTTGATGAAAAGCTCAACTAGTTCGTTCCCCTGAACTTGAGCCAAAGAATGAGGAAGTGCCGTAGTTATGAATCCCATCCGAACCCTGTTGCCGATGCTGGGCCACACCCGCGGCGGACGTTCCGCAGCTACCTGCCACTTCAAATGTGGCGACGCTTGCGTTAAGCCAGAGTGCAACACCTCGGGTAATAGCTACTTCAAGGACATCGCCGACCAGGCCCTCTCGCGCCGCAACGTGCTCGGCTTAGGCGCAGTCGGCGCCTCGGCGCTGGTGATCGGCCCGCAGCTGCTGGGAGCCCCGGGCGCCGTGGCCGCACCGCTGGTGGAGACCGGCCTCGGCAAAGGCGGCCACCTGAAATTCGAAGCCATCGATCCGGTTTCGCGTTCCGTGGACAATATGAGCGTCCCCGAAGGCTACGACTGGCACGCGATCATCCGTTGGGGCGATCCGCTATTCAAGTCGAGCCCGGAATTCGACGCCATGAAGCAGTCCGCGAAGGCCCAGGACCTGCAGTTCGGCTATAACTGCGACTACCTGGACATCATCGCCGACAAGTATTCCGGACGCACCGGCGTGCTGGTGGCCAACCACGAGTACTCCAACGAAGACATGATGTTCGATGCCCAGTGGTTTGCCGAGAACACCGACGAAGCCCGCCGCATCGCGATGAGCTCCCACGGTCTGAGCGTCGTGGAGATCAAGCGCAAGAAGAACGACAAGCGTTGGACCTACGTGGTCGGCGGGGAACGCAACCGCCGCATCACCGCAAGCACCCCATTCGCCGTTACTGGCCCTGCCGCCGGCAGCGATCTGCTGAAGACCGTCGCGGATCCAACCGGCAAGCTTGTGCTCGGTACCTTGAACAACTGCGCCGGCGGAACCACCCCATGGGGCACCGTGCTCTCCGGCGAAGAGAATTTCGACCAGTACTTCCAGGGCCGCGGAACCGCCGAGGAAACCCGTTACGGACTCGGCACCGGTGCTACCGACCGAGGCTGGGAACTGACCGATCCACGCTTTGGCCTGAACAATGCGGGCTACGAAAACGAAGCGAACCGTTTCGGCTGGATCGTTGAGATCGATCCGCAGAATCCAACCTCCACGCCCGTCAAGCACACCAGCCTGGGGCGCTTCAAGCACGAGGGCGCTACGGTACGCATTGCGAAGAACGGCAAGGCAGTTGCCTACTCGGGGGATGACTCGCGTTTCGAGTACATCTACAAGTTCGTCTCGAAGAACACCTACCGCAAGAACGATCGCCAGCACAATATGTCCCTGCTCAACGAGGGCGACCTGTACGTGGCCAAGTTCGCCGGGAACTCCCCGGTTTCCGAATTTGACGGAAGCGGCCAGGTTCCAACGGACGGCGCATTCGACGGCACCGGCCAGTGGATTCCACTGGTGCGAAACGGTGAATCGATGGTCGAAGGCATGAGCGTTGACGAGGTCTTGGTATACACCCGCTTGGCCGCGGACAAGGCCGGCGCCACCAAGATGGACCGTCCAGAGGACGTGGAGCCGAGCCCAGTATCGGGCAAGGTATATGTCGCGCTGACCAACAACACCGACCGCGGCAAGGCCGGCAAGGAAGGCGCTACCGAGCAGAACCCGCGTATCGCGAACCGCGACGGCCACGTGCTGGAAATGACCGAAGCCGGGAACGACGCAACCAGCACCCGCTTCACCTGGAACATCCTGCTCGTTGCCGGCGACCCACGGGTCAACTCCTCGACCTACTTCTCCGGGTACCCGACCGATAAGGTCTCGCCGATTTCTTGCCCGGACAACCTCGCCTTCGACTCGGCCGGCAACCTGTGGATCTCCACCGATGGCGCACCAGGGGTCATCGGCCTGTCTGACGCCTTGCACAAGGTCAGCCTGCACGGCAAGGATCGCGGACGGGTCGAGCAGTTCCTGGCAGTGCCAACCGGTGCGGAGACCTGCGGCCCGGTAGTGCACGACAAGGACAACTCGGTCTTCGTCTCCGTCCAGCACCCGGGCGAGGGCGGCAGCTTCGCGCAGCCGACCTCACTCTTTCCAGACTTCATCAATTCCGCAGATTCGGTCGGGAAGGGCCAGTTCTACGGCCCGCGCCCATCCGTGGTCCAGGTTTTCAAGCAGGGCAACGGTAATGGAAACAATGGAAATGGCAACAACGGAAACGGTAATGGGAACGGCAATAACAAAGACTAGTCTTCAGTCTTAGCCGACCCTAGACCCCGGTGAGGGCGACTCAGTGCAGCACTGAGCGCCTGCACCGGGGTCTTGCCATAACTGGGCATAGACTTGAACCGATGCTTTCAGGCGATACTTCAGGGGTGGAACACGGCGTGAGCGCGCGGCAGGATGAAGGACAACCGGCAATTGACACGGCGCGTCAGATTTTGGCCGCACTGATTCGCGCCGGGCTGCGCGACCTGGTGCTTTCCCCGGGCTCACGCAGCGCACCCCTGGCCTACGCCGCAGCCGAGGCGGAAGCCGCCGGACATTTGCGGTTGCACGTACGCATCGACGAGCGTTCTGCAGGCTTCCTGGCGCTGGGGCTGAGCCACGGATCAAAGATTCCCGTCGCGCTGGCCGCCACCTCCGGAACCGCGATCGGGCAGCTGCTGCCGGCCATCATGGAGGCCAACCACACGGCAACGCCGCTGCTGGTGCTCTCCGCCGACCGCCCCGATGAACTACTGGGGACCGGCGCAAGCCAAAGCACCGACCAGAAGACCTTATTCGGCTCCCACGTGCGTGCGGCGTTGAACGTCGCCGCGGGTGCCGACCCGGCACCAGCGCTCGCCCAAGCACTTGCGGCCCTGGCAGGTTCAACCCGGCAGCCTGGTGGCCCGGTGCAGCTGAACCTGCAATTCCGCGACCCGCTGACGCCCGCAGACGCAGACCGCGTCGAGAAGCAGGCCTGGACCGAACTGAGCCCGGGGCGGTGGCACACGGCCACAGCGCCGGCACCCTGGGCCAAACCCGAGGGCCTGGCTACCCGCCGTACCGTCGTGGTCGCCGGCCATGGAGCCGGCGCCGAAGCCCAGATCTTCGCCGAGGCGCTCGGCCTGCCGCTGTTCGCCGAACCATCCTCCAACGCACGCCATTCCACCCAGGCCATCGGCCACTACCGGCCATTGCTTGCCGTGGGGGCGGGGCAGATTGACCGCGTGGTGCTCTTCGGCCGTCCTACGCTCAGCCGCCCGGTGGGGAAGTTATTGGCGAACCGAGCGGTGTCCACCGCGATCTGGCAGCCGGGACCGGTGGCCTGGTATGAACCCGGACGCCGCCGCGAAATGGTGATCAGCGAACCGGAGAAACTGGTCGAATTCGCCGGGAGCGCGCCGGAAGGGTGGATGGCGGCTTGGCGGGACCTCGATGCCCAGGCGCTCGCCGTACGGCAGGGCCTGGCGGACGAAGCGCTGCTCACCGGCCCGGTGGTTGCCGAGGAAATTTGGCGGACGCATTGCGGCCCGCTGCTTTTGGGATCCTCGAATATCGTCCGCGACTTCGACCTAGCCGCAATTCCCGCCGCCGCGGCCGGGGCTAGGGTATTCGCCAACCGTGGGCTTGCCGGGATCGACGGAACGATCTCGACCGCGCTGGGCCTGGCGGTGGCCACCGGTGAACCGACGCTGAGCGTCATGGGAGATATCACCTTCCTGCATGACGCCAGTTCCCTGGCGTGGACCCCGGGGGAAGCGGAGCCGGACCTCGACGTGGTGGTCTATAACGACGGGGGAGGCGCGATCTTCTCCACGCTGGAACACGGGCAGGTAGAGCAGTCAGGACGCTACGCGCAGACGGTCGAGCGGCTCTTCGCCACGCCGCAAAATGCCCGGCTGAAGGCGCTGGCGGCGGCTTATGGATGGCGATACCAACTGGTAGCGACGCGGACCGAGCTGCGCGAGGCGCTGCGGACCCCCAAGGCATGCAAGCTGCGGCTGATCGAAATCGCTGCGAGCAGAGCGGGGCTGCGGGCCGATAGCCTGGAACTCGCCTCGCGCATAGCCGAACTTCGCTGGCCCGCGTAATCCCAAAAAAGCAGGGCATGGAATCAGCGATCGCCGACTCCATGCCCTGCTTTTTGCGGACCATGCCGCCTAGAGGTCTACGTGTGTTGGGTCCAGAACCCGGCGCAGGAAGTCCTGCGTGCGCGGCTGCTGCGGATTGCCGATCACATCCACGGCCTTGCCTTCTTCGACCACGATGCCTCCGTCCATGAACACCACACGGTCGGCAACTTCCTTGGCGAAGCTCATCTCGTGGGTGACCACCAGCATCGTCATGCCGGACTTGGCGAGGTTCTTCATAATCGACAGAACTTCGCCCACCGTCTCGGGGTCCAAGGCACTGGTTGGCTCGTCGAAGAGCATCAGCGTTGGTTCCATCGAGAGCGCGCGGGCGATCGCCACGCGCTGCTGCTGCCCACCGGAGAGCTGATCCGGGTAGCGTTCGCCGAAATCTCCCAGGCCTACCCGTTCCAGATTGCTCAGGGCGATCTTGCTGGCGTCCTTCTTGTTTCGCTTGAGCACCTTGAGCTGGGCCACCGTGCAGTTCTCCAGCACCGTCAGGTGCGGGAAGAGGTTGAACTGCTGGAAGACCATGCCCACGTTCTGGCGCATCTTATCCAGATTGACCTCCGAATCGGTGGTCTCGAAACCTGCCACGTGGATGGTTCCGCCGTTAGGCTGTTCGAGCAGATTCACACAGCGCAGCAAGGTGGACTTGCCGGAACCCGAAGGGCCGATCAAGCACACCACTTCACCCGGTTTGACCTCGAGGTCTATTCCCTTGAGCACTTCATTGGAACCGTAGGCCTTGCGCAGCCCGACGATGCTCACGCCCGAAGCTTTGACCGATAGCTCATTATTTGGAGTCGTCATTCTCTGTTCCTAACTATCGCTTGGTCCGCGCCGAGCGGGATTCGAACTTGCGAGCAATCAGGCTCAGCGGAATGGTGATCACCAGGTAGAACAGACCGGCAACGACCAGCGGAGTGATACCTGCATCCAGTGATGAGATGCCGTCACGACCGAATTTGGTCATCTCGTATTGGGTGAAGGCGGCCCCGAGGATGAAGGCCAGCGAGGTGTCCTTGGTCAGCAAGATGATTTCGTTGGTCATCGGAGGGAGCACGATCTTGAATGCCTGCGGGATCACGATGGTGACCATTGCGCGCCAGGCGGGCATGCCCAGCGAACGGGCGGCCTCGGTCTGGCCCTTGGGCACAGCCTGCAAACCTGCACGCAGGGTCTCCGCGATGTAGGCGGAGGAGACCAGACCCAAGGCGAACATGATGTTCACCGGTTGTGGCCAGTTGGTTCCAAATGCCTGAGGCAAACCGAAACCGAAGGCCAGGAGCACCAGGATGGCGGGAATGCCGCGGAAGAACTCGATGAATGCGGTTGCGAACCACCGGTACGGTGCGAACGAGGCCATCTTCATCAGTGCCAGCAGCAAACCCAGGACCAGGCCGAAGGCGAAGGAAATCACCGTGTAGAACACGGTGTTTCGCAAGCCAATCAGGATCATGTCCGGGAACATCGGTCCCAATTTTTCGAAGGAGAAGAACGCATAGCGTGCCTTCTCCCAGTCCACGGCAAACAGAATCGCGATGACCGCGATCACGAAGATCACGATCTGGATGGTCTTGCTCATGCGGGCACGCTGACTTGTAGTCATTGCCATGCTTGAAAACCTCTCGTAAAGGTAAGGGGAGCCGAGGCGAGGACTTTTTGAGTCTCGCCTCGACTCCGCCTGGTGTTCATTCGTTCAGCGATGCAGAATTACTTCTCGCCGAACCACTTCACGGTCAGTTCTTCCATGGTGCCGGCATCGGTCAGACGCTTCAGGGTGCCATTGACCAGCTCGAGGGTTTCGGCTTGTTCCTTTGGTACCGCAATACCTAGCTGCTCACCGGTCTTGAAGTCAGCGACCACCTTGAAGCCTGGCTTGTCCTTGATGGTGTAGCCAAGCACCGACTGGTTGCCCAGCAATGCGTCGACCTGGCCAGCAAGAAGCGCCTGGGTCTGCAGGCCGGCATCTTCGTAGCCGATGGTGTTGTTCAGCCCCTGCTCCTTGGCGTACTTCTCGCCGGTGGTCGCCTGCTGCACGCCGACCTTCTTGCCCTTCGCGGACTCCAGATCGGTGACTCCCGAACCTTCGGCCGCAATCAGCACCAGATCATCGTCCATGTAAGGGGTGGAGAAATCCATCTTGGCTGCACGTTCCTCGGTGATGGAGACCGAGGAGATCGCGATATCGCACTGCACGCTGAACAGGCCCGACTCGATCGAGTCGAAGCTGGCATCGATGACATTCAGATCGAGCTCGGCATCCTTGGCGATTTCGGCGGCGATGTCCATGTCGAAGCCGACATTCTTTCCGTCCTGGACAAATTCGAAAGGCTCGTAGGGGATATCTGAGCAAAAGGTGAGCTTGCCGGCGTTGACCGGGAATCCACTGTCTTCGGACTCATCGGAAGTCCCCGAACCGCAGGCGGTGAGGGCCAAGAGGGCCACCGAGGAAACGGCGAGAGTTGAAACGAAGCGTTTCTTGAGAGGACGCATAGGATCAGAACCTACTTTCGGTAATGCGAGTGGATCATTGCGTAGGAACAATCATAACCACGGACGCACTAGACCGAGACTTCCATCACACATGACGCGCAAAGCATCAGCTTTGCTTATGCTCAGATTCGGCTCATCGGCCGCTGGGTTCTATTCCGCGCGCAGGGCCTGGCGCATCGGACGCATCTTGGCCCAGGACTCGGCCAGCTCGGCTACCGGTTCGGAGCCGGGCACAATGCCGCATCCTGCGTAGAGCCGCATGAGATTCTCGGCTTCGAGCATTCCTCCGCGCAGTGCGATGCCAAATTCGCCATCCCCGCGGCTGTCCACCCAGCCCACCGGTCCGGCATAGGGGCCGCGGTCCATGCCTTCCAATTCGCGCAGCAATACTCCGGCAGGCTTCGTCGGGGTGCCGCATACGGCGGCGGTCGGGTGGAAAATCTGCGCAACATCCAGTGCCGAGGGGAGCTGGCCCTCGGCGTCGGCGCGCAATTCGGCGCGGACGTCGCTTGCCAGATGCCAGACATTGGGAAGCGCGAGGATAAACGGTTCCTCGGGCGACTGCATGCCATGGGAAATCGGGTTCAAGGATTCGGTCAGCGAGTCGATAGCCAACTGGTGTTCGTGGCGCTGCTTGGGATCCTCGAAGAGTTTTTCCTGCGCGTAGCCCGGCGCATTGGCGCCTTCGGTGGCCCGGTCCAGGGTACCGGCCAGCACGCGAGCCTCGGCAAGTCCGTTGGTGACGCGCACCAGCATCTCCGGAGTCGCGCCAACCAATCCATCAACGGCGTAGGTCCAGCAATTCTCATATTGTTCGGTCAAGATGCGCAGCACCGAGGCCAGGTCGATCGGCTTGGTGCTCCGAGCCAGGATGTCGCGCGCCAGCACCAGTTTGGAAATGCCGCGCTCTTCGAACTGTCCCAGCGCCGCCGTCACGGCTTCCAGATAGGATCCCGCGGTGAGCTGGCCGGTGGTGAGCTCGATTTCCCCCGGATCCTGGGCGGGAATTGCCGAACTCGCGAGCTTTTCCTCGGCCAATCGCAGGGCGTCGGCAAATTTCATCCCTTCGAGCTTCTTCGCCGGTCCGGTGATCGTGATCCATGCCTGCTCCCCGTCCTTGCCCAGGACCACCTCAGGGATGACCAGCCGTGAGGCGAAGGTGCTGGTGAAGGAGAAAGCGAACGAACCGAAGGCGACCAGGCCGCTGCCGGGACGGGCAATCGGGTCGGTGATCTGCGCCAGCTTGATGATTTGGGCAAACCATCCCCGGGCCTGTGCGAAACGCTCTTCGCCCTGCGTGTGGATCTGGGCGGCGACGCCGAATCCAACGAGGCCATTTCCGTTGCGCGTCCAAACCATGGCGTGGTGGCGGAGGGAATCGGAAATTAATGACTGCGCGGCATCTTTGAAATCGAAGGTGACACTGGTCAGGGCCGGTGTCGTTGATTGATGCGCGCTGGCGGCGAGAGCGGTCGAATCGGCAGACATGATAAGGCTAAGCCTACCGCGCAACAGGCTGGACGGTCGCGTGGAGGTGTTGCTGCTCACCCATGTGAGATGCGCCGGGTCTGTTCCTCCGGGCCCGCGCCAACCGGTAAACTCGGGGGCGAATACAGTTCGGGTACTTCGACTGTCATTGACGGTGGTTGCGGAGCGCCCGAAGACGTTGACTGGTAAGCATCGGCTAGAGTGAAGTTTGCGTGCATTTGGCATGCATGGAGTCTTCGCACTCTGCGATGACCAACCCGATGAAAGATAAGTAAGCCGTAAAACAGTGACTGATTCCAAGAGCAACTGGACCGCAGCCGGGCACGACGTGTCCGACTCGATTGAGCTGAATCCTGAAACCGCGGTACTCGCTGCGGCCCTCAATCTTCCCTCGGGCTTCGCGCTGATCGCCGAGGACCCGGAGTATGGTCCCGCCATCTCCACCGGCATGGCCAAGGTTGAGAAGCTGCTGCGCGACGCGATCGCCAACTCCGACCCGCTGATAGATGCCACCAGCCGCCACCTTGTGGAGGCCGGCGGCAAACGTGTGCGCCCCCTGCTGGTGCTGCTCACGGCGCTGCTCGGCGAGGGCATCAACGACGAGGTCATCAAGGCCGCCGCTATCGTTGAGTTAACCCACCTGGCTACGCTGTACCACGATGACGTGATGGACTCAGCTCCCATGCGTCGCGGTGCACCGACCGCCCATGAGGTCTGGGGAAATTCTGTGGCCATCCTGGCCGGAGACCTGATCTTCGCCCGTGCGTCGGTCTTTGGCGCCGAGCTCGGTACCGAGGCGGTGAATTGGCAGGCGCGCACCTTCGAGAGGCTGTGCCTCGGCCAGCTGCACGAGTCAATCGGCCCGCGCGAAAGCGAAGACGCGATTGCCCATCACATTCAGGTGATCAGCGACAAGACCGCTTCCCTGCTGGCAACCTCCGGGGCCTATGGCGCCAACTTCGGCGGCTGCCCGCAATTTATCGATGTGCTGCGCGAGTACGGTGAAAAGGTTGGTGTCGCCTTCCAGGTAGCCGACGACGTGATTGATATTGCGTCCAAGGAAGCCGAATCGGGCAAGACTCCCGGCACGGACTTGCGCGAAGGCGTGCCGACGCTGCCAATCTTGCTGCTGCGCCAAGCAGCCGAGCACGGCGACGAAGCGGCGCAGGCGGCCGTAGCACTGGTCGAGGCGGACTTGAGCACCGATGAGGCGCTGGCGGTCGCCGTCGCGGCGGTCGCCGCGCACCCGGCCACCACCGAAGCATGGAAAGTCGCCCGCCGCTGGGCCGACGACGCCATTGCCGTACTTGCGCCACTGCCCGAGGGAACCATCAAGCAGGCGCTGATTTCCTTCGCCGATGCGGTCGTGACCCGCGAAGCCTAGTTCTACGCACCAAAGCGCTGCTTGCGATCTCAATCGGGATCGCAAGCAGCGCTTTGTTTTAATCTGCTAGGGCACTGCCGGATTTTTCGCGGCGAGCAATTGCAGGAAGAAGCAAAATGCGAGACCGAAGAACGGGGTGAGCAGCAGCGGTTCGCTAATCCCCGAGAGCTTAGCGGACAGCGCAACAGCCAACGACCCAAGAGTGATCACCAAGCACGCAAGCCGAGAAACCTTCGGAGTATTGAGCATGCCTGCGGTCGCCGCGGAAGCCAGAATAACCCACGCTATGATTAGCCAGTTCTGTGCCGCGCTGGGTGTCGCTTGAGTCATGCTCCAGAGCACGGCGCAGGAAACGAAGACCGCGAGAACGGCCAGGATCGTGGGTTTATGCGTGTCTTTACTGCGTTGCACCATCACCATCACCAAAGAGCGTAGCCGGTTTGTTCCCATAACCGTAGCCGGTGCAGGGCGCTTGGTGAAGGGGTGAAACGCAATCCTCACTCAGCGAATAATTTCCGCCTGCTGTAACCGGTTTGGGTGATCGGGCGAGCATAGCGCCGCGCGCAGCTCCCTGGCCTTCTGCGCCCGTTCGTCGACCGGGACGCGGTGGCGCAGCTGGCGGTACAGCTCGTCGTCTGCATAGCGCGGGAACACATGCTGGTGATAGTGCCAGACATGCTGATTGCCCGCAGGCTCGTTGTGCTGGCGGGTGCTGGTTCCTTCCGGATTCCACGCCAATTTCATCGCCAGGGCGACGCGCTTGGTCTCCCGCATGATGGCAGCGCCGGTTCGCTCGTCCAGGTCGTAGAGCGCTTCCAAATGCGCGGTGGGAATGATCATCACATGACCGCCGTAGTTCCCGAATCCGTCGCAGGCCATGATCGCGGCAACCAATTCGGTCTGATAAATCAGATCGCTCGGCGCGCAGAGGTTGCCTTCGCTAAATGGCTGCTCGTTGACAAGCTCGCAAAAAGGGCAGCGATATCCTGCTGGTTCATGGGAACTATGCAGCACTAGTCATCCAGTTCGGCGGCTAGTTCTTCGAAGACCCAGCTGAACAGGTCCAAGGTGAATTCGCTGAAGGTTCCTTCTTCGCTGACCCAGGTTCCCTTGGCATTATTGCGGCGGTATACGATCGGATCCGGCACGTCGAGCTGGGAGGCTTTAAAGCCCCACACGTATTTCTCTTCTTCGTCTTCGAGGAACAACAGGTAATCCCCGTCGATTTCCAGCTCTTCGGGGTCGAAGAAGAAATGGTAGGCCTCGGTGAAGTCCTCGTTATTGCCGACCGCGAGGTAGAACTCTTCGAGCACGAAAGGAATGGAAACCCCCGATTGGGCCAGCCCCTCGGCCAATTCTTCGGCGGTCAATCCGTCAGCTTCATTCCACTGGTCCTCAAGGTACTTGGGGACGAGGGAACGGAACTTTTCAAGAAACATGTCAGCCATGTCTTTATCCTATCGAGAATTAGCCCAGTTCAAGTGCGCTCAACGCGATCCACAGCTGCACGCGATCGCTGGTGACGTTCGGGTCGTACCCGGTGAGTTCAGAGATCTGCTGCATGCGATAGCGCACGGTATTGCGGTGCAAGCCCAGTGATTCCGCGACGGCGCCTACCGAGCCGTCGCGATTGAGGTATTCGCGCAGCGTCCGTTCAAGGTCGGAATCGTGAGTTGCATCAAATTTGCGAATCGGTCCCAAGGCTTCCTCGGCCAGGTCCTGCAAGGGAACATCTCGGGCGGCGAGCAACAGCGAGGTCAGCGACAACTTATTGGGCACGTTGACGCGGTCACCATGGCGCAAGGCTTCGAGAGCTTCAAAATAGCTCCACCGGATGCCCGAGGTATTCGGGTAGCGCCCGCCATATCCCACCCGTGCGGTGATACCCGCGTCATTCAGGTAGGCATCAAGTCGTCGAATCGAATGCTGCAGCTGGTTGTGTGCCACGATAATCGCCAGGCGGTCCTCGACGATTACGGAAACCTGTGAGCTCAGTTCGGCCGGCAAGGGCAGCGCCGGCAAGCGTTCGGGGTGCGTCGCGGCCTGAATCAAGATCACCGCATGCTCGCGCTTCGGATTGAGCCCCAGCGCGCCGATTCTGACCGTCGCATCGTCCCCGGCCAGCGTGCCGGCGGCCAGGTCCGCTAGCACCTGGCCGTTGGCTTGGCGTTCCGAGGCGAGCAGCCGGGCGTTGTTGGCAACCTCAAGTCCGATCAGCGACTGCGCGTATTCGATCAGAGGATCTGGCGCGTACGGCTGCGCTAGGTGCAGAATGCATTTGTCGCGGATGCCGGTGGCCACCGGCAGGCTATTCCAATCGCGTTGCTCGTCGTAGTTGCCGCTGATGCTTTCGCCATAAAGAGTCAACGCCACGTCGGTCTTCAATATCCGGGCGAGTTCATCGAGCATGGTGTCCAGATCGGAGGACAGCAATGCGCGGGTCAGCCGCTGGTGCGAGCGCAGCAGGCGTTCGAGCCGCTGCAGGTGGTCCGCGTTCAGCGCCTCGGCGATGATGCGAGTGATTGCGGCAAAGGGAATCTGATAGGGAACCTCGAAGACCGGGAGGCCGACCTCATTTGCTGTCTGCAGGATTGAGGCTGGGACATTTTTGTGGCCCAAGCCGGTGCCGAAGCCCAAGGCCACGACGTCATTCTGCGCGAGGGTCTTGACGAATTCTCGTTGGCTGGCCGTCGTCTTCTGCCGGACCCCCGTGGTGAGCACGATTTCCCGGCCGGTGAGGAAGTCTGCCGGATTGAGAAGTTCGGTGACCGCGCCCCAGGTGATTGCGGTGTCATTGGCTGCCGAATGATCGTTGAGCGGACGAAGATCCAGCTCGTCAAGGGCCAATAGGGCGCGTAGTGTGATTGCCATACGGCAATTCTATGGTGCCGCGCAAAAGTTCCCGAAAAACCCAGTTGTTCAGATTATGGACAATTTTCTTGGAGAATTGCCCATAATGTGAACCATTTGCGCTAGTTTAGTGCCATGAGCACTCCATCTTTGAAAAAGGGCGCTCCACTCGCTGAAGGCAAGCGCGAGACGTTCTCGTCGCGCAAGCTTTTTATTCTCTCGGCGATTGGTTCAGCCGTTGGTCTGGGAAACATCTGGCGTTTCCCCTATGTCGCCTACGAGAACGGTGGCGGCGCGTTCCTGATTCCCTACCTCGTCGCAATTCTCTGCGCCGGTATTCCACTGCTATTCCTGGACTATTCGATCGGCCACCGCTACCGGGGTTCGGCCCCGCTGGCATACCGCCGCGCGAGCCGCAAGGCCGAGGTGCTTGGCTGGTGGCAGGTATTGATCTGCTTCATTATCGCCATCTACTACGCGGCCATCATCGCGTGGGCAGCCATGTACTGCTGGTTCTCCCTGACGAAGGCCTGGGGCGATGACGCCGCGACCTTCTTCATGGAGGGCTTCCTCCAGGTCGCGCCGGAAGCCGGTGTCTCAATGGATATCGTGGGCGGGGTCTTCGGGCCAATGCTCGGCGTCTGGCTGGTAGCCATCATCATTATGGTTGCCGGTGTCAACAAGGGCATTTCACGTGCCAACGGCTTCATTATGCCGCTGCTCATCGTGATGTTCTTGATCCTTGTCGTCCAGTCGGTCTTCCTGCCCGGAGCAGTCGATGGCCTGAACGCCTTCTTCACTCCGAACTTCGAAGCGCTGTCGAACCCAGGGGTGTGGGCTGCGGCCTTCGGCCACATCTTCTTCTCCCTGTCTATCGCCTTCGGCATCATGGTCACCTACTCCTCGTACATGAGGCGCAAGAGCGACCTGACCGGTTCGGGCTACGTGGTGGCCTTCGCCAACTCCAGCTTCGAACTGCTTGCCGGCATTGGTGTTTTCGCGGCGCTGGGCTTCATGGCCTACAACGCGAACTCTGCGGTTTCCGATGTGGCCGCCAGCGGTATCGGCTTGGCCTTCATTGCCTTCCCAACCATCGTCTCCGCCGCGCCATTCGGCTCGGTCATCGGCGTGCTGTTCTTCGGTTCGCTGGTCTTTGCGGGGATTACCTCGTTGATCTCGATCCTTGAAGTCATCGTGGCGGCGTTCCAAGACAAGCTGGGCTGGAACCGCAAGGCCGCCACCTTGGTGGTGACCCTTCCGGTGGCGCTGATCTCGATGATTCTGTTCCCGACCACGACCGGGCTGTACCTGCTGGACACCATGGACGCATTCGTGAACCAGTTCGGCATTCTCGCCTGTGCCTTGGTGCTGATCATTGTCTTCGGCGCTGGCCTGGGCATGCTGCCGCGTCTGGCCAAGCACCTGAACCGCCACAGCTCCATCAAGCTGGGCACCGCGTGGATGGTTCTCGTCGGTGGCGTCGGCCCGGCGGCGCTTGGCTACATGCTGATCAACGAGATCCAGACCAAGATTTCCGAGCCGTATTCCGGCTACCCGGTCTGGTTCAACGGCATCTTCGGCTGGGGCATGGCAGGCGCACTGATCGTCGGTGCCGTGCTGCTCTCGCTCGTTCCATGGAGCAAGAAATCGAAGCTGAATGATCCCGAATTTGCGGAACATCAGAAAAAAGTCGAGGCAGAAGAATTGCCCGATCCAGTCGGAAAGGAGTACTAGCCATGAGCGGCATTGCAATCACCTTCATGATCATCGCCATGTTGACCATTTGGGGCGGCCTGGCGATCAGCCTAGTGAATCTCTCGCGCAATCCGGAAAAGCACGATGACGATGTCGAGCCGGCCACCACTGGCAACGAATAACCACTAGGTCACTGCCTAAAGAACTAAGCCTCCTCCTTTTCGGATATGTGTCCGGAAGGGAGGAGGCTTTTTCTCTGTGCAAGTGCACTGTGAATATGGTTCATTATTGTGCTGGTACGGGTAGAGCAATATGCCGCACGGCCATATTCTTCTAGATAGAGTCATTCCGGCATCAAGGACCGGCAATATTTTTCGAAAGGAAACACGGTGGACGTTACTTACCGCATTGAGCAGAAACGCCAGATTAATGGTGCCTTCCCAGGACCAAAGTCCCAAGCATTGAGCGCCCGCCGTGCCAAGGCGGTCGCCGCCGGCGTGGCCTCCAGCCTGCCGGTCTACGCAGCCGATGTCGATGGCGGAATAATCGTCGACGTAGACGGCAACCAGCTCATTGATCTCGGTTCTGGCATCGCGGTCACCTCCGTAGGCGCTTCCAACCCTGCGGTGGCCAAGGCCGTCGCCGAGCAGGCGGCTCGGTTCACCCACACCTGCTTCATGGTGGCCCCTTATGAGAACTACATCGAGCTGGCCGAGAAGCTTGCGGCGATCACTCCGGGCAACTTCGAGAAGCGCGCGGTATTCTTCAACTCCGGGGCCGAAGCGGTAGAAAACGCGATCAAGGTCGCTCGCGTGGCTACCGGCCGCCAGGCGGTTGTAGCCTTCGACCACGCCTACCACGGCCGCACCAACCTCACCATGGGCCTGACTGCCAAGGCGGCACCATACAAGCGCGGCTTCGGTCCGCTGGCACCGGAGATCTACCGGATGCCAATGAGCTACCCCTACCGGGAAGAGAACCCGAACATGTCCGGCAAGGAAGCAGCCGAGCGCGCGATCCTGGCCATGGAGAAGCAGATCGGCGGCGACCAGATTGCCGCGATCATCATCGAACCAATCCAGGGCGAGGGCGGCTTCATTGTCCCGGCCACCGGCTTCCTGCCGCGCCTGGTCGAGTGGGCCAAGGAAAACGGCATCGTCTTCGTTGCCGATGAAGTCCAGGCCGGCTTCGCGCGCGCTGGCGCGTGGTTTGCTTCCCAAATCGAAGGGATCGAACCCGATCTGGTGACCGTGGCCAAGGGCATTGCCGGCGGCATGCCCTTGTCGGGACTCATCGGGCGCGCAGAATTGCTCGATTCGGTGCACGGCGGCGGACTCGGCGGAACCTACGGCGGCAACCCGGTTGCCGTAGCCGCGGCGCTGGAGAGCATCAAGTTCATGGAAGAGCAGGATCTGGCCGGGCGTGCCCGCGAGATCGAAAAGCAGTTCTTCGCCCGCTTCGAAGCCCTGCAAAAGGATGTTCCGGCGCTGGGCGACGTCCGCGGCCGCGGCGCGATGGTTGCCCTCGAACTGGTCAAGGCCGGCGGCAAGGAACCAGACGCGGAACTGACCAAGAAGGTCGCCGCCGAGTGCCTGGCCCAAGGTGTGCTGATCCTCACCTGCGGCACCTACGGCAATGTGGTGCGCCTGTTGCCTCCGCTGGTCATCGGAGACGCGCTGCTGAGCGAAGCCTTTGATGTCCTGGAGGCAGCGATTCGCAAGCACGCGTAACTCGCTCAAACTCAAGTGGCCTGGTTCCAATAAACCAGGCCACTTGTGCGTTAACTAACCTGTTTTGGTTCTGGGCCGCGCCCGGTCCGCGGCGTGCGAACCATGTCGAGAATGATCAGCACAACCGCCGTCCAGACCAGCCCGAACCCGATCCAGCGCTCCACGGGCATCGATTCGCCGAAAACCAGCAGGCCGAGGATGAACTGCATGATCGGGGCCAGGAACTGCAAGGAGCCCAGGGTGCTCAGCGGCAGGCGGCGTGCGGCCCCGCCGAAAAGCAGCAGGGGCACGGCCGTGATGATGCCACTGGCGGCCAACAGGGCCAGCATCGGCAGTTCGACCCCGGTGAAGACCGAGGAGCCTTGGCTCGACGTCCAGATCAGGAAGACGCCGGCCAGGGGCGCCAGGATCAGAGTTTCCATGGTCAGCGCCCCAAGGGCGGTGCCGCTTTTCCCCACCTGGCTCTTGACCAGTCCGTAGAAGCCGAAGGAAAACGCCAAGCCCAGTGAGATCCATGGGACTCGGCCGAGGCCGAAGGTCAGAACCAGCACCGCAATCGTGGCCACGGCCAAGGCGGCCCATTGCAACCGGCTCAGTCTTTCCTTCAGGACAAGCACGCCGAGCACGATGGCGACGATGGGATTGATGAAATAGCCCAGCGATGCCTCAAGGACATGGCCGGTGAGTACCGCCACGGCATAGAGCGTCCAGTTCACCGCGATCAGCACGCTGGCCAACGCCAGACGGCTCACCGTCTGGCGATTTCTGAACATGCTGAGGAACAAGCGAATCTGCTTGGTCACGAATAGCAGCAGGGCGCAGAAAACCAGCGAGAAGACGATGCGCACGGCGACGAATTCGAAGGCGGAGATTTCCGGCAGCAAAAGGAAGTACAGGGGGAGCAGCCCCCAGACCAAATATGCGGTCGTGCCTTGGATCAGGCCAAGGGAATGTTCGGAGCGAACTGGTTTAGTGCTTCCGGAACTCATCAGTTAATCGTTTCCACTTCCACCGAGCCACCACGGGCCGCAGGCGGCGCCGTGGATCAGAGCATTGTCAGTCGATCGTATGCCCAAGGGCCGGGTACGGCCGCGCAAGGTGATGGTAGTCACGCCGCGGCTCAGGCGGGGATTAAATCACACCGGCGGGGCGCACCGTGATCCAGCTCGCACCAGGGGAGAGGGCTCCGGCGGGGAACAAACATGCCGACTTGCTCGTTCAAATACACTAGAGAGAACCGCAATGGGATTTCGAACATGGGGAGTGGACCCAAGGTGCATCAACACAACAATGGCTTCAAAACCGCGCTTTTGCTCGGTGGAATGTTTGCCCTCCTGCTGGCGCTCGGATCGCTGATTTCCTTCGGCAGCGGAAACGGCTCATTCATCTGGATCTTTGCCCTGATCGGCGTGGGCACCACCGCCTATGGCTACTGGAACAGCGACAAGATCGCCCTGCGCTCGATGCATGCCTACCCCGTCACCGAGGCGGATCAGCCAGCCATGTACCGCATCGTTCGCGAGCTGTCGATTAATGCCCAGCAGCCGATGCCTAGGCTCTACGTGTCCCCGACTACCTCGCCCAATGCCTTCGCGACCGGGCGCAACCCGCAGAACGCCGCGGTGTGCTGCACCGAGGGGATCTTGCAGCTGCTCGACGAGCGCGAGCTGCGCGGAGTGCTGGGCCACGAACTGATGCATGTGTACAACCGCGACATCCTCACCTCGTCGGTGGCGGCGGCCGTGGCCGGCGTGATCACCTCCGTCGCCCAATTCATGCTGTTCTTCGGCGGACGGGACAACCGCAACGTCAATCCGATTGCACTGATCGCGATGTCCTTGCTGGCACCGCTGGCCGCCTCGCTCATCCAGATGGCTGTGAGCCGAACCCGCGAGTTCGATGCGGACGAAGACGGCGCCAAACTCACTGGCGATCCGCTGGCGCTGGCCAGCGCCTTGCGCCGGCTTGAATCCGGGATCAGCGCCGCCCCGCTGGCCGCGCAAGACCAGAAGCTGGTGAACAGCTCGCATCTGATGATCGCGAACCCCTTCGGCTCGCGCCTGAAGCAAATGTTCTCGACTCACCCCGCCATGGACGACCGAGTCGCCCGGTTGGAAGCGATGGCCCGCGGCCACTAGCACTTCGACAGAAAATTCACCATGCAATGACAAAGCCGTTGCCA
>NZ_NRGV01000015.1:251349-259276 GCF_002332385.1 Glutamicibacter sp. BW80
TGGCAACGGCTTTGTCATTGGCACTCGGGCTGGTTCCTAGCGGAAGTTCACGAACTGGAGGTCGGCTTCCTCGAAGCCGCGCAGCAGCGTCATGGTCTCCTGCAGGTCGTCGCGGGACTTGGAGGAAACACGCAGCTCATCACCCTGAATGGTGGACTTGACGCCCTTCGGCGCTTCGTCGCGAATGAGCTTATTGATCTTCTTGGCAACGTCCTGGGCGATGCCCTCGACGATGGAGGCCTCGATGCGGTATTCCTTGCCCGAGGCATAGGGCTCGCCGGCGTCCAAGGACTTCAGCGAGATGTTGCGCTTGACCAGCTTGGACTGGAAGATGTCCAGCACAGCCTTGACGCGCTCCTCGGCGTTGGCCTTCATTAGGATCTTCTCGCCGCTGTAGTCGATCTCGGCACCGACGCCCTTGAAGTCGTATCGCTGCACGATTTCTTTCTGGGCCTGGTGCAGTGCGTTGGCGACTTCTTGGCTGTCTACCTTGCTGACGACATCAAAAGTGGAATCGCTAGCCATGTGATTTCTCCTTGGTGTTCTACGGGTCCAATTCGCTTCATAGCCTACCGGTTTAGCAGCGCGAATTTGGGCTGTGATCAGGCTTACATCAAAAATGCGCCTCCCGATTTCACAACTCCCCGAAACTCCTGTAGAGTTATTTCTCGTTCCGACGTGAACAAACGGGGCAGATTACCCGAGTGGCCAAAGGGGGCTGACTGTAAATCAGCTGGCAACGCCTTCACTGGTTCGAATCCAGTATCTGCCACAAATGACTCCCAGATCTTAGGATCTGGGAGTTTTTTGCATCCCCGGAAAAATACGCAAAAATCCCGATATTCCGGGTTTCCTCACTGCGCAAAATGTCTCTCAGCTACGTACTTGTGACCGAATTCGGCTACCGTGTAAGCATGGCAACTAAAAATGTGAGCGAAGCAGAATTCGCCCAGCTGATTGAAGACAATGACATTGTGCTCGTTGATTTTTGGGCAGCGTGGTGCGGTCCTTGCCGTCAGTTCGCGCCGGTTTATGAGCAAACTTCGGAAAAGTTCCCTGATGTTGTGTTCTCGAAGGTGGACACCGAAGCCGAACAGGGTTTGGCCCGCGCTGCCAATGTCACGTCGATTCCGACCGTGATGGCATTCCGCGAAAAGGTCCTGGTTTTCTCTCAGCCTGGTGTGCTGAATGCGGCCCAGCTCGAAGATCTAGTCACCGCAGTGAAGGGCATCGACATGTCCGAGGTGCACGCACAGATCGCCGAGGAAGGCGCGCAGGCGGAATAGTACAAAAGCTATCTGGCAACTAAAGCTTCGGGCTGCTAACGACCTCGATGATCCAACGGGGCATAGCGTGGCCCGAAGCTTTGCTTTTTCTGGCCGGAAAGCAGCAGCAGCCGAATCACGCGCTGGCGCTGTGGGGCAAAAGGCGACAACAGCTCAAGCATTGTCGAATCCTTGACGCGACGTCCGGTCAGCATCTGTCCAACAAACCCCGCCAGATGATAGTCGCCGACCGAAATGTGGTCGGGGGAGCCGTGGGAACGCTGCAAGGTTTCGGCAACCGTCCAAGGTCCGATGCCGGGCATGGCCAGCAACGCAGCTTCCAGAGTGCCCGCGCCGCTAGCCTGCGGCTTCTTCTCACCCAGTTCGAAGGCGGCCCACCATTCCAATCGGCTCGCGGCGAACGCTAGCCTGCTCAGCGTCTGCGCCCGCTGATCCTCAACCCGGGCGCTTTGCCAATCCCAGCGTTTGAGCGAAGCGATTTGTTCCGGGCGCGGAAAAAGCCGCAGCCCCTCGGGCGCCGGGCCGGGTGCGGTTCTTCCATGGTGCCGGATCAGCCAGCGCCAAGCATGATTTGCTTCGATCCCGGTGACGCGTTGTTCCAGCACCGCACCGGCGGCATGCTCGAAGATCCGGTGGGTCCGCGGCAGCACCATATCCCGATGATCCCTGCGCTGGCGCTGCACTAGTTCGGGCAGGGTGGCGAAGAAACCCGGCTCATCGAAGCGCGCCCAATCGTCCTGGCTGCCCAAGAGCTCCGGCGCGTATTCGATGGCCCACCGCGCACCCGGTCCCCACGCGTCGAACCGAGCGACGCCATTAATCGACGGTTTAAAGATGTGCAGCGTCGCATCGCCCTGCGGCGTCGCAAAGGCCAACCAGGCCTCCGTGGCCGACAGTCGGATGGTCGGGTCGCCGAGGCCGCGACGCAGAATCCCCAAGGACTTCGGCAAATTGACCGGACGTTGCGGGTCGTGGGTGCTGCTGATCGCCGCGGTGTGCACGCTCTGTACCTCTTCCCCTGTTCGGGCCTCTCGCTAACATTTCGCGCCAGCGATGGCTACTGGATGACGCTAAGCTACGAGTGGCCACGACATGTGTGTCATCCGCCGGTAAAGTTCTTGACATGAAGTATGCGTCTACAGTTCTAGATCTGATTGGCAACACGCCACTTGTCAAACTCAATCGCGTGACCGACGGTATCAAAGCCACCGTGCTGGTCAAGCTCGAATACCTGAATCCGGGCGGATCCATCAAGGATCGCATCTCCCTGAAAATGGTTGAGCGTGCGGAGCAAAGCGGCGAGTTGAAGGCCGGCGGAACTATTGTCGAACCTACCAGTGGCAACACCGGTGTCGGGCTGGCGATGGTCGGACAGCTGAAGGGCTACAACACCATCTTCGTCACCCCGGACAAGGTCGGCGAGGAAAAGCGCGATGTGCTGCGCGCTTATGGAGCCGAAGTCGTCGTGACGCCAACGGCAGTAGCCCCGGAATCCCCTGAGTCCTACTACGGTGTCTCGGATCGCCTGGTCCGCGAGATCGATGGCGCATACAAGCCAGACCAGTTCTCCAATCCCGGAGCCCCGGAAAGCCACTTCGAGTCGACCGGCCCGGAAATCTGGAACGATACCGACGGCAAGCTCACCCACGTGGTGATCGGTGCGGGCACCGGCGGCACCATCACCGGTACCGGACGCTACCTCAAGAAGATTTCCGCCGATCGTGCCGCTGGTCCGGTCAAGGTCATCGCCGCGGACCCGGACGGTTCGGTCTACTCCGGCGGCACCGGCCGCCCGTTCTTCGTCGAAGGCGTCGGCGAGGATATGTGGCCGGGCAACTACGATCCTGCGGTGCCCGATGCTGTCGAGGCGGTCAAGGATGCCGACTCCTTCGAGATGACTCGCCGGCTGGCTCGCGAGGAGGGACTGCTGCTGGGCGGTTCATCCGGGATGGCCATCGTGGCGGCGCTGCGCGTGGCCAAGGACCTGAGCGAAGACGACGTCGTGGTGGTCATCGCACCCGATGGCGGCCGCGGCTACCTGGCGAAGATCTTCAATGACTCCTGGATGCTCACCCAGGGTTTCACCGGCGAGGCGGACTCCGAGCTGGTGGGCATAGCCCGCGCGCTGGCTACTCAGCCGCAGCCGACCGTGGCACCCGAGACCACCCTGTCCCAGGCCGCCGCGGCGCTGCGCGAGTCCGGTGCCGAAGCGCTGGTCGTGGCCACCGTCCAGCTGCCCGCCCGGATCGGCGAAATCCGCGGGGTCATCGGCGCGGCGGCCATCACCGACGCGCTCCTGGCCGGCGCCGCGGCCACCAGCGAGCTGGCAGAGCTCGAGCAGCTGGCCATCCCGCTGCTCGGTGTGGGTGAAGATCTCGCCCGTGCCCAAGAAATGCTGGCCGTGCACCCGGCGGTTCTGCTGACGCACGGCGGAGACGTTGTCGCCGCGCTATCGGCGTCGGACCTGCTGGCCTACGTCACCCGCTAAAGAATTCCACCTCAAGGACAGGAACGTCATGACCGAAAATACCCAAGGATCAAATACTCGTTTCGTACACGCCGGGCAGGAATTTGAACCGGTGACCGGCGCGGTTGTTCCGCCGCTGCACTTCTCCTCGACCTATGCGCAGGAAGCGATCGGCAAATTGCGCAATGGCTATGAATATGGCCGCGGCACCAACCCAACCCGTGATTCGCTCCAGGCGCAGCTGGCCGGAGCCGAATTCGGCAAGCACGCCTTTTCCTTCAGCTCGGGCCTGGCGGCCGAGGACTCCTTGATCCGCGCGATCCTGCGCCCGGGGGACCACATCGTATTGGGCAACGACGCCTACGGTGGAACCTTCCGCCTGATCGACCGCGTGCTCGGCGCCTGGGGCATCGGCAACACCCCGGTGGACATGTCCGACGAGCAGGCCTTGACCGCCGCGATCGAAAAGAGCAAGGCGAAGCTGGTCTGGGTCGAGACCCCGTCGAACCCGATGATGAAGATCACCGATATCTCCCGGGTCGCGCAGATCGCCCACGCGGCTGGCGCGCTGCTGGTTGTCGACAACACCTTCGCCAGCCCTTTCCTGCAGCAGCCGCTGACCCACGGTGCGGATATCGTCGTCCATTCCACCACCAAGTACATCGGCGGGCACTCAGATGTTGTTGGCGGCGCGATCATCGTGAACGACGACGAGCTGGCCGAGAAGATCGGTTTCATCCAGTTCGCCGTGGGCGCCGTATCAGGCCCGATGGACGCATTCCTGACCACCCGCGGTTTGAAGACCCTGGGCGTGCGCATGCGCACCCATAGCGAGAATGCGGCCCAGGTCGCTGCCTGGCTGCGCGAACGCAAGGAAGTGGAGCGCGTGCTCTACCCGGGCTTCGCCGATCACGCCGGCCATGAGATCGCCAAGAAGCAGATGAGCGGTTTTGGCGGCATGGTGTCGGTGCAGTTCGCCGGCGGCGAGGCCGCCGCGCGGAAGATTGCCGAAAGCACGAAGCTCTTCACCCTGGCCGAGTCGCTCGGCGGCATCGAATCGCTGATGAACTACCCATCGGAGATGACTCACGCTTCGGTCAAGGGCACCGAGCTGGCCGTCCCGGTGAATTTGCTTCGACTCTCGGTGGGTATCGAAGATGCCGCCGACTTGATCGATGATCTGGAGCGCGCCTTCACGGCGCTGTAAGCAGAAAAACACCGCGGGACTCGTAGCCACTTGGGTTGCGAGTCCCGCGGTGTTTAACCGGGCCGTCGACTATTTCTGTTTGGGCTTTGGCGAGACGAGTTTAAAATACTTGATGCTTGCCGGGGTCCACATCAGCAGCACCGCGACGAGCACCACGGCCGCAAGAATCGCATAGCGTCCCATGCGCAGCAGGGTCGGCAGCGCCGCGATCAGTCCGATCCAGGTCAACTGGGCACGTGCCGAGCGTTCGCCCTTCCACAGGCGTATGGCCAAGAGGCAGAACGCAATCCCGGCCACCGCCAGCAGGGCGACGAGAGCCAGCGGCCCCAGGTCCAGGGACCGGCCAGTCCAGGTATCGAAGAATAGATTGGCTGCGAAGCCCAAGAAGAGCACTCCGGCCAAAATCCAAACGAACCGGGAGATGCGTAGCGCACCGGGGGTCGACACGTCTGTAAGTGAGGGATTCGCGGGCTTTTTCACGTCTTCCAGCCTAGCGTTCCGGGGATGGTTTTGGGTCCTCTGCGTCGCGGTGCCTGAACTCACACGGCTCTCGCCCTGACAAATGGCCCCTGATGTCGATAGTATTAGGTGTTCGCGAACATCAGGGTTTCCTTGCATCTCGCCCAATTTTTGAGGCTAGAGCCTTCTCGTGTTGTATTTCTTCCGCCAAGTGTGAGCGCGGTTTTTATGTCATAGGGGAGCGCTTGATGAGCGTGAGTAGTTTTTTTACTGTGTAGCCTATGCGTCGTTCTTTCTTTTGGGGACGGGTAGGCCTTCCCCCAAACGAATGAGGTAATTCTTCGTGTCATCTGACATGCCCGTAAACACCAATGACGAAAAGACCACCGAAGAGCCGACCGTGCTCTTCAGCGAACTTGGTCTTGACGCCCGAGTGCTTGCAGCACTGGCCGACCTCGGCTACGAGAAGCCATCGCCAATCCAGGCCGCCACCATCCCACTGCTTCTTGAAGGCCGTGACGTTGTTGGTTTGGCTCAGACCGGTACCGGTAAGACCGCGGCGTTCGCGCTGCCGGCACTGTCCCGCATGGCCGAGCTTGCTGACCTCAACGGTCCAGCTCGCACCCCGCAGATCCTGGTTCTGGCTCCAACCCGCGAGCTAGCCCTCCAGGTTGCTGAAGCTTTCACTTCCTACGCCAAGTACCTCAGCGACTTCACCGTCCTGCCGGTATACGGCGGCTCCCCATACGGCCCACAGCTCAACGGCCTGCGCCGCGGTGCACAGGTTGTTGTTGGTACCCCAGGTCGTGTCATCGACCACATCAACAAGGGTTCCCTGGACCTGTCCAACCTCCAGTACGTTGTCTTGGACGAGGCCGACGAAATGCTTCGCATGGGCTTCGCCGAAGAGGTCGACAAGATCTTGGAGTCGACCCCGGCCGACAAGCAGGTTGCACTCTTCTCCGCAACCATGCCACGCACCATTCGTCGTATCGCTGCGGAATACCTGCGCAACCCACAGGAAGTTTCCGTCAAGTCGACCACCTCGACCGGCACCAACATCACCCAGCGTTACCTGCAGGTTATGGGTGCCCACAAGCTGGACGCCATGACCCGTATCCTCGAATCCGAGGAATTCGAAGGCGTTATCGCCTTCGTGCGCACCAAGATGGCTACCGAAGATCTTGCCGACAAGCTGAAGGCACGTGGCTTCACCGCCGCCGCCATCAACGGTGATATCCCGCAGCAGCAGCGTGAGCGCACCGTCGAGAACCTGCGTTCGGGCAAGATCGATATCTTGGTCGCAACCGACGTGGCCGCTCGTGGCCTTGACGTGGAACGCATCTCCCACGTCATCAACTACGACATCCCACACGACACCGAGTCCTACGTGCACCGTATTGGCCGTACCGGCCGTGCAGGGCGCAAGGGCGACGCGATCCTCTTCATGACCCCACGCGAGAAGTACCTGCTGCGTGCCATCGAGAAGGCTACCCGCCAGCCGGTGACCCAGATGCAGCTTCCTTCCCTGGACTCGGTCAACGACCGTCGCATCCAGCGTTTCATTGATCGTATCGACCAGACCATCAGTGGCCAGGATCTGACTACCTTCCGTGAAATCGTGGAGCGTTTCGCCAGCGAGCACGAAGACCTGGATCAGCTGGAAATCGCTGCCGCACTGGCACTGATGGCTCAGGGCGGTCGTCCACTGCTGATGACCGAACCAGTCATCCCACCATCGAAGAAGGCCCGCATGGACCGCGAAGGCGGACGTGAGGGTGGCCGTGACGGAGCCCGTCGCGAACCACGTGAGCGCGGTGCTCGCAAGACTGCAGCCGAGGGCAACGCCATGTACCGTCTGGCCGTTGGCCGTCGTAACCGCGTTCAGCCAGGCTCGATCGTCGGCGCACTGGCAAACGAGGGTGGCTTCAACTCCTCCGAAATCGGTGGCATTGATATCCGTTCGGATCACACCCTGGTCGAATTGCCAGCAGAGCTGAGCAAGGACCAGTGGCGTGCACTGTCCAAGACGCGCATTGGCGGCGAAGCTATCGACCTGGAGCTCGACAACGGTCGCAGCCCAGCCGAAGATTCGGATCGCGGTGGCTACGGCGACCGTAAGCGTTCCGGTGGCTTCGGTGGCGGACGCTCCGGAGGCTTCGGCGGCGGACGCGGTGGCGAAAAGCGCGGCGGCTTCGGCGGCGGTGGCGGACGTGGCGGCAAGAGCCGTTTCGGCGATTCGGGCCGTAGCGGCGGACGTCGCGACTACTAAGCACTAGATACAGAAGCACTCTCTTGAGCCGTGAATACGGCTCGGGAGGGTGCTTTTGTTTAACCCTGATGCCTCGCCCTGTCGACTTGGAATTTGTCGAGAAGCGGCAGCCAATTCCCGGGGCGCTCGTGCAACCATGCGGGCGCACAGCGAATACGGCGCGGTGCATGCAGACACTCGTGGTGTCTGCATGCTAGACGGAGGACTCGCAGTGGCGTTGTTCATTCTCGCTGGTG
>NZ_NRGV01000016.1:0-90085 GCF_002332385.1 Glutamicibacter sp. BW80
GCGACTTTGCGGAAGCCCTGCGTCCAGATCGCCACTCAAGCCCAAGAGAAAATCATCGTCTGTCCCCCAATTCGCCCATGCAGTCAAGGATCCAATTAGATGGGCTTGACGCAAAGCACCATCCCACAGACCTGCTCCCGAAGAATTCGCCAAGACATATCCAGCTTGGACAATGGCACGTATTAACGCTGTTTCTATCTCGGCGTTAGATAGCGTTTCTTTGTCTTGCAGTTCAGCAATAGCTTCTTTGAAACCCTTTACTCGATGTTCGAATATTTTGTTTCGAAGTACATCTAAATCTACTGAACCTATTATGTATTCAACTGGTTGTGCATTAAGACGTCTCATTGTACGCACGAAAGGGATCTCATAATTTTCCAATACAGTTTTCTCGGCAACCCAGTTTCGTTCTTGCACCGCGCGCATTGCTTTGTCCGATTTCTTGCCAACATATACAGCGCAGCCTTCCACCTGCCAGATATAGATTTGCGTTTTACGTTCCGCAGGACGCAACACGATTCCAACCTTTTCAAATCCTGCAAGTAACTTGCTCACTGGGGCAAAATAATTGTTTGTCGACATGAGGTTAACTCTCCAACTTCATCATTATTCTTACCGGTTGCATATGGTTTGAGAATAGCAAAAACAACCGACGCTTGGACGAGGACTCCAAGTGCGCTCACAAAGTTCGTCTCCGAATAATCTTGCGTCTCTCCGAGGATATTGGTCCGCTACAGCTCAATATGCTGGCGGCTTTTTGTTGAAAACCTCGTCGTTGCCATGTTTGACCAGTGTGGTAAAGCGAGCCTGCGACAGGCAAAATTCCTTTATTTGCATTACCGTGCTGGCACATTCCATCGTTGCACCAAACACAATCCATCAATAGTTAGCAGTGCGTCTGCGCTGGCCCTCCACCACGTCCCTCACGGGCACGAGTTAGCCAACACTCTCGACGCTCTTGCCCGATATAATGAACGATCCTTTGCTGAGGGTTCCGACATGCCAACTAGTGGAAAGGTTCGGCTGGACGGCCTCGAAGCGTCTCTCGTCCCCATAACTGAAGGTGATGGTAACAAAGGGGCGCGCGCCATCGATCGTGTGTCCCCGCTCCGGGTGACACACAATCTCCAAGACGATCTCCGCTTCCGTCGACGGGTCAAGCGCTTGGATGTGTATGCCTCTATGCAGAATTGTGTCAGGGACTGATTCCTGCTGAAGCGTGATGAGCAGGACCTCGACTTCATGGACGCGAGACTGTCCAGCTTTAATGGCCAGCACATGCGGGGCCAAGGGAGGAAAAACTCCCGCCAGCTCTTCGATGAGTGCCTTCGACTCAGCTGATACAAGCGACCGCACGTTTTCGCGGAATGAGACCCGGTCTCGATCGGAGACGTCGACACGGTTCATGGCGGTATTGCCGATCGGGCCATGCGCCACAATCGCCACTCTGGCAAGGGGCAGGGCTCTGGCATAGTCCCTCGCGGTGTCGCCGTGACGCGAAGCCGCGGCACTCCTATACTGTTTGACTTCGATAGCCATATCTGTTTCGTGCGGCGCCTGCCCCGGTCGCTGGAAGCGATAGTCGGGTTGCACTCCCTGCTTGCGACCATGAGCTAACACACCGGATGCAGCAGACCTAACTTCGGACCATAGCTCTACTTGACCGGCAGGGTCCTCAAAAGATGCAATTTTGGTGGCTTTGAATGGGAAACTTAGCCGTCCGTTGACTACCTCGAACTGCAATTTTTGCCCTTTGAACGCCTTAGCTATAATGCAGACCACCCACGTCGAATACAGTTCGTGGCGTTTGCCCCACATTGGCAAGGACAACACCGAATCCAAAGCGGATGCTGCATCACTAACTTCAGTTCCCCAGAACGACGAGCACCAGATCTCTATTTCACGAAGCCACTTGTTGACATCGTTGGAAGGCCTGGATGCTAGGTGCTCGACGTCTGCTCGAAGTCGCAGGATCACCACTTCAGGGAAGAAATCGGTGAAATCGAAGAACAGTTTTCGATGCTCCGCGAGCTCGTTCTGTTTCCTATCCTGAAGCGCAGGATTGTTGCTGACGGCGTGCATGGTCGCGCCGTAGTTCCGCAGTGTGTCGCAGCTTGCTGTGAGCACCGCGTACACAAGGGACACTCCGCGCGCCACCTCGGGGTCATCCACCTCCGGAGGTACAGGCAAGGTGAATCTCCACTCGTCCTCGTCCTCACCACGTAGAGCCCGAAAATTAGCGTTGCAGGGGGACCACAATTTGGCCGAAGGATACTCCCATCGCTGTGTCGAGAGCACGAACGCACCACGAGCAGCCTGCACACGATCCAAAGTGGCAACAGCACTCCGGAACTGCATCAACGACTGGTCAAACACTTCCCCCTCGTCGAATTCATAGGAAAGGATGAGGTTCTCCGTTGTCGCACGGGTGGCATCAATGTCATTGTAGAGGGAAAGCAGATCGCGCATAAGACCAGCGAACGAATCAACTACCGGAGACATCGCCCGCAATAAGTCCCGCGCGGTCCATCCGGCGGCCTCCATACGCACAGCCAACGGCTTCGAGCCAGGTAACTGCGATTCTAAGAGAGTGACGATATCCTTGTCGTAGCTTTTTGGCCGGAGCACGCGCTCCTGGATGAGGCGACGCCAAACCTCCGCCGCAGTGGTCATGGGGACGGGAGATACATTGTTACTCATGGGCGTATCGTCTCACTCGGGATTGATGAAATGGAAAATACAATCGAGGTGTCACGATGCACTTCAGATAACTCAACGCTTGTTTCGAAATCGACTGTTGTCATCCGACCCTACCTGGCTTACCTCGTCCGACCGTGGTTGGTCCTTTCGATATTCCTAATTGTATTTCAACAGCCGCAGGTGTTGGTAGATCGATTTGGTCCCGACAGCGGTTCGTGGAGGATCGGGCCGTGTGATGGTCCCCGGTAACGGTGATAAGGTCCCACCCCGCGTAGCACCAGCGCACTTGCTGTGTGGTGTGGGCAACACGTGGTGCTCCGACGGTTAACTGTCGAGCGGTGGATTCCTAAAGCGGGCGGTGGCATAGTCACGTTGCCGGATCATACCGCCACCGCATCTGGTGCACCGCGAGTGTTCGGTCCCTTGGTCGTAGTGCCATTCTTTTTCGGCCTGCTGCGGAGGATTCTGCTGGTATGGATTTGACTACGAAGGTTCACCCTTATGGGGTCTTTGAAACTTCCATGGAATCCCTAGGAAAGACCCAATTTTGAAACACACACCTTTAGAGACCGGCCGCGGCTGGACTCAATTCCTCCAATTCATACGCTCTCGGGCAGGTGGCGAAGGAACAGAGGTCAATCTGAGGGTCGGTCCACTAGGTCCCTTGCGGCGCACTTTGTCATCCTGAGCAGGGTTCTTCCGGACATCTTGCAGTAAGGCTCGGTTCCTGCTCTGTTTTTCAAGAGTTCGATCGGGAGAACCGAAGCCAGGACTTGCGGGGCCGCTTCCTCGGGTTGCTCTTGGTGACGCCAGCCGCCGAGGGGCATCCGTCGCAGATTTCCTCCGTGTACAGGCTTTCGAACCAGATGGAGATCGGCCCGTGGTCCCAGCCTGCTTTGGCCGGCCGGCGGCGTTTCTTGAGCACGGTTTCCTTGGTTTCTTCCCCGTAGATCGCGCGGGTGGTTTTCGGTGCCCTGGAGTGCGGGTTGAGTGCTTTGTTCCCCTCGGCGACGTAGCGTTTCTTGACCTTGTAGTAGGAGGGTCTGCTGATTCCCAGTTGCTTGCAGAACTGCGAGATACTCGGAGAGTCGGGCAGGCCCGGATCGAACTCGATGATTTGACGGCGTATCGCCGACGATAATGAAATTGACACCTTCAATTACCGAAGTGCCAACCCTCAAGCCGGTCTGCCACGACGCCTGCTACCTGTTAGCGATGTTCTGAGACATCGTGTAATCGATGTATTGAGTCAGGCTGTAAGCGATGTTTTGAGAGATGACATACCGCTTCGTTACGCGTGCGCTACCGAAAGCCCCGTCTAAACAGACGTCAATCGGATCTTTATCCGTTCACCGAAACCACCGTCATCGACCAGTTCTTGGGGGTGCATAACACGAAGATACCGGCCATAAATCATCCACGAGCACCGCAGCTTTGGCCAGTGGCTCACTATCCATGGGATTCGAGACACCTAGGTTATGAGACAGTAAATATTTTCAACTTGATTGTTCCGGCATCCTGGCGACATGTTCGAACAAACCGGTTTGATCAGTTATGAGCCCGGTTCTCAATTCGCTGGCCCAGGTGCTGACTCTCGTCGAATATGGTTGCCCCTTCTTCGAGATCAGTGAATCTGCTCGACTGAGTATTACGCCGTGTCTAGCGCGGGAGAGCATCACCAGGAGGACACGGTGTTCCTCTTCGATCTCGGATTGTTTCTTCGCCAAGAAGCTGGGCACATGGCCTTGTTCGAAACCGGGGATGAAAACCCAATCAAATTGTTGTCCTTTCCCAGTGTGTGCGTTGAGCAGATGAACGCCAGGTCCGATGGCAGTGTCGCCTTTATCGAGGATGCGAAATTGCATAAGAGTAGCCTGAATTGATCCGGTGTCAGTGGCCAGATTTTCGAGATGGTCCAAGGCGTCCGCCACGTCAGCAGCGGTGTCCAAGTCAGTGGCATCTATACGGGCGAGTACTTCTGTCTTAAGGGCAGCAAGGTCTGGGTTTCCGCCGAGCCTCGTCGTAGCGCCATTGATGAGTTCGATGATGCGCGCATCATCGACAGCGAGGTCCCACCGCGTGCTGGGCAGTGAAGACCCCGCAAATACTGCGTCGATAGGCTTACGTCGCCAGGCTGCTCGACAGATGATTCCAATTGTGGCGCTTGGTTGCTTATCAAGAATGCGACGCGACGCCTGTTCAATGAACGCTGCTTCTTTTGCCCCTGTCGAGAACCTGGCGCCGGTAGTTATGCCTTCTTCGAACCAGACGTTGGGGTCGTTCGGTTGGAGAGCCTGACCGCCAAGCCCGACGGAGACCAAGTTCAGCAGTCCGAGGACTCTGGGTGACGATCGATAGGAGACACCGAGGTCGACAGGCTCGCCGCAGATCTTGCGGAGTCGTCGCTCCACATCGATTGGTCGAGCACCTGTCCAGCTATAGATGCCTTGGAGCGGGTCACCCACGAACGTGCGACTTTGCTCGCAACTGCGAATTGCCAGATCGAGTTGCTGTGGAGAGAGATCTTGAAATTCATCCACCAACATGGCGCCGTAGTGCTTGCGATAAAGCGACGCAATTTCCGGCACACGGATCAGCCTCTGGGCATGCCTGAGTAGATCATCGTAAAAGATAGTCCCGGATTCTTGCCGCGCTGCCTCTAGCTCAGCCGACTGAGTAAGTCCGTGGGCGGCGAGTGCGTCAAGTACTTGGCAGTCGCTGTTAGGACGTTGTTTTGCATCACGGAGGTCTTCTTCGATTCGTCTATTCAGATCACCAGCATCACTCTCAGAAAGCCCGTCGAGCAGGGGGGCGATTGCCTCGGGTTGAGTTCGCTTATCTGGCATTTCAAATTGCGGATCGATGCCGAGCGTCCGTCCATGTGCCCTAACGATCTCCGCTGCGTGGCCGTGAAAATTGTGAATACTGATATATTTGCGCGTGCGTTCAACTCCAAGAACGCTGACAAGCCGACCAGTGAGGTTGGCCTTGGCCTTGTTCGAGAATGTGAGAGCAAGAATTTTCTGGTTCGGGCTTAGCCTGGGGATCAATAGCGCGGCTCGTCGAGCAAGCAACTCTGTCTTACCGCATCCGGGCGGGGCGATGACCAGAAGGTTCTGTGCGTTATGTGTCACTGCTGCGTCAAAGTCGGGAGTTTTTGTCATGATTCGCGCGCGACTGTTTCGAGACGGGTAAGAAGTGCTGCGACGCTCTCGAGCTTCAAGGATTCATCGGCAGTGAGCAACTTTGACACGGCGAGGGCAGCAGGAACTTTCCGGTTTCCTGATTTCGTACTCGATCGGCAAAACTTAGCTAGAGCTGATACATCCACGTCGGGAATACTGACGGCTGCGCACGAGGAGAGAATCGCAGACTGGTCCGCGACGTGTGCATCGATGAGCATTTCAGATACCCGCGCTGTGCCCAGTGAGCGACAGTATTCGTCTTCGAGATCAGCCTTGGAGATGAAGACGGTGGTGCCGATGACGTTCTTGGGTCTGCCGCCGACCGCCCCGACCCACCGGGGGCTTTCGGCCTCGTCGACGAGGCCGAGTACGTGAACGTTGAAGCCGTGCGGACCTAGCAACTTGTAGACCGTGGGGAAGTTCTCCGCGCCCCCCTAGTTCAAAGACCATTGCACCGATCCGATCTAGCGATATTCCGCGCGCTCGTGCGGCCGCCTCTACGATCAGGCGGTCAGCTATTCCCTCTACTACGATTGCAAAGCGTGCCGCGAGAGCTTCCAGCATGCGTGGCGACCACCAGTGGGCTTGCATACGCTCTTCGATGGAAAACGTCGTCGGATCTATTTGATGGCACGCACCGTCCGGACTGACGGCAACCACTTGTGCGGGATCAAATTTCTGCACTATGTAGGGCGAGTGTGTGACCAGGATTTTTTGATTCACCTGTTGAGTAAGCAGCTCCGCTACAGTACGTTGGCTGGACGGATGCAGATGCAACTCAGGTTCGTCGATCGCGATTACATTCGCTGCACCCTGTGCGAGATCAAATAGTGTCATTGAAATCAGCTGACGGATACCATCGGATTGTTGCGAGAGAGGTGCAAAATCTTCTTCTCGGGCGAGGTACATGGATACGTTTTCGAGGACCGATTTGCTCGGGTCTGCAGAGGTTCGGATCGACAGCTGATCTGTATTTATGTCTTTCGGCATCGAACTAGAGAGGTGTTGCGCCATGCCCTTTCTCAGCTGGGTGAGGGCGGGGCTTTCACTGAGCTTGTCATTGAATGACTCAAGTAACGCGCTGAAAATGGCTTTTTCATCTCCGAGCTCGGACTCGACTGCGCGGAGAAGCACTTGGACGGCACCATCGCGACCTTCGAGATGATTGGCTGATGAGGATCTCGCAGCGGGAAGATAACGCCATCCGAACGCTACAATCTGCTCTCTCGTAGGATTTCTCACCTCGCCGCGTCCCGGGCACCATCTTGAGATGAGAACAGACTCAGTGTCTTCCGGATCGATCTGGACCTCGAGTCGAACGTCGAGTGACTCTGATCTGTCGTCTGGATCGATGTCAATCTCCCGGTGAAAAAGAATACGTTCAGCGTCAGTGAAGGAGCTGAAGGAGACAGAGACGATGAGGGGCCTGTCTGGTTGCTGCAGGTCGTCAACGGAAAGATTCTGGTATAGCTGCGCGGTGCTTCCCAATAGTAGGTTGAGAAGCCGCAGGAGAGAAGTTTTTCCGACGTCATTAGCCCCGACGATGACAAGATGACCTCGAACTGAGAGCTCTAAATCGCGTAACCGTGCATAGTTCTCGATGTGGATGTTACTGAGACGCACAGCGGCTCTCTTCCGCGGTGCCTGGGACGACAACGCTGTTGAATGAATGGCGAAACCGATAGCTTCGGTCACACACCCATGATGACAGCGCGAGAAGAAGGAAAGGTTCAACTATTCCCGTGTCCTTGAATTTCCTCTACCCATACAGGAAATGCGTCGCAAAAGTTATAGGTTGCGAGACGTCTCATCACCCGCCACTCCCCCAGCTGAAAACCTTGAAAACTCACTGGTCCTAAATCCTCGCAACTATGTGTTGCAACCAATGTCCTCAAATCGTGCTGACACCATTAGTTGCGAGATACTTTTCAAGGATTCCATGACCAAGCTGATCGGAATCGCGCGTATCAACCAAAGCCCAAGACAGCGACCGGCAAATCCAAGACCCCTTCGCAGCTGCCATCCGGCGCGATGACCTCTACACCGACCACGGGCTCTCCGGGGCGCTAACCAAACGTCCTGGACTCGATAAAGCCCTCGATGCACTCCACCCAGAAGACAATCTGGTGATCACGACATTGGATCGGCTGGGTCGTTCCACCCAGAAAATGCTCGAACTCGCCGAAGAACTGCGCGAACGGAATATCGGACTGCGCATATTGAATCTTGGCGGAGGCGACGTCGATACTGCTGAATTGACTCTGTATTATTGAGCAAGAAATAACGGACCCTTGCCATTTCAACTCGCATAAGGAAAATCTTGCTTCAAGATCTTGACCTGGATCGTCATTCTTCCGTCCTAAAGGAAAAGGTGGTATCCGCTAGAAACATCGTGATGTGGTTTCTGGTCGAAACAAGAGGCGAACCGGACCACCCCGCCACTGAAAGACATTATGGGGTGAAAAGTCTATATTTTAATCCTCGGGACGCCGACCGAGAATTGGACGAAAATAGAGGTAGCGTTCCGCGCGTCAGAGGAGCATTCTTCATGGTGACGCCGATTTGTGTCTTGGAGTTGAGGACTTCGAATAATTCATTGTTCGTTCAGCATCGCAATACTCGCATGACCAGTGGATCATATCCAAAATTCAATAGTTCGAGCGTAGAACAACCATTCCACAATTGGAATATCCCCAAAGGATGGCGCCAAACAAATACTCAGCTTACCCTTGAAGATTTTGTGGTAAGCTTCAGCTCGACGAGTGGCAGGAGTGATTTCAATGGTTTGGCTTCCCGAATTGGACGGGATTTTCAGCTCGGAATTGTTATTGGCGACTCGGAAAGATTCTTTCCTGTCGTAGCTTCCTCTGACATGGTTGTCGAAGATCTTTCGAGCTGGCAGACCAGACCTGGGAAATCGGATCATCCTATTCACCGTAATTTAAATTCGTTCTTCCATCGTTCGTTGGGATGCCACGATGCGTTTTTTGCCGCTCAAATAATAAATGAATTAATCGGATGAAAAAGAATTCATGTAATTGTTGAGGTAAAACGTATTCTTTAGTTTACGCGTATATCCGTTTCCATAAATCTTAATGTGGATTCCGGTCCACCGCAAGTGATACGCCCCTTACGTGAAGCTAGATATCGCGCGTAGGGTCCCTTTTTTGGTGTCCTCCCTAGGAGTCATTTAGCTTCTTAGGCACAGAATCTCGGCGCCCTGGTGGCAATCGTCACGGCGCTCCTGTTCGGGACTTACGGCATCCAACTCATGCAGTAGTCGAGGTTTGCAATAACTGTCCGAGTGGCTGCTTCATCATCGGCGGCTTCGATGGCATCCACCAGGGATTCATGCCCCTCGCGCAGGCAACCGTCGAATCCCTCCGCTAGTCGCTGGGCCATCTTGGTGCCGTGGAAGACGTCGCCGAAGCTCTCGTAAATCTCGTGCAGCAGCGGAATTCCGGAGGCGCGCGCCACTTCTAGATGGAACTGCCAGTCTGCCTGCGACCAAGCCTGATAGTCCTGCGCCCGCCATGCATCACTTCGTTGACGCAACAGGGTACGCAAGCCCTGGATCACCTGCGCATCGGAGGATTTCGCAGCGAGCCTCGCGGCCTGGGTATCCAAAGCGAAACGCACCTGCAGAACATCCTGGTCCGAGTGTTCCCGGTATACGCGTTGCGCGGTTCCGCTGATTTCGCTGGTGGCCCGCACATAGGTACCGTCTCCCCTGCGCACCTCGAACATGCCCGTGCGAGCCAGAGCCTTAATTGCTTCGCGCAGCGTACCGCGCGAAACACCCATTTCGGCGATCAGCTCGGGTTCTGCCGGAATGCGATCCCCTACCGCCCAGCGTCCTTGCGCCACGGCATCGCTCAACCGGGCAACGACTTCTTCGGCCAGCGGTGGGCGGATTGGCATGTTGATCATGAGCGCCCCACTTCGGCTGAACCATCAACTTCGACCAACTGCCGGGAATCGGCCTCGGTGCGCAGACCGCCAAGCTTGAAACAGAACACCAGCTGAACCACCGCGAAGACCAGCACGATCGCCAGTCCCAAGGTCCAGGATCCCAAGGCGCCTTGCATCAGACCCAGTACGAACGGGCCAAGGGCTGCAATCAAATAGCCTACCGACTGAGCCACCGTGGACAGAGCCGTGGTTTCTTCTGCGCTTCCACCGCTGCGGCTGAGCATAAGCATAACCAGCGGGAAAACGCCGAATCCCAGTCCGATGAGTATCGAGCTGATCAAGGACAATTCCACGGGCAGAACCAGCAGGGCCAGGAAGCCGAGTACCGAGCAGCTTGTGGTCAGCAGGAAAGCACTGCGCAGCAAACCCGGCTTCGAGGCCATCCAGAGCATGATCAGGACCGCCGGGATGCTCACTCCCTGCACGATTCCGAGCATCAGCCCGGCGGCAGCCGGTTCCAGCCCGCGCGAGATGAGGATATGCGGCAACCAGCTGACCACCGTGTAGACCAGCAACGACTGGATTCCGAAGACCGTGGTGAATAGCAAACCCTTGCCCGTGGCCAGCAGCGGCCAAGGTGAGACATGCGCGCCCGCAGTGGGCTTCGTGCGGTTTCCCGAGAAAGATAATGGTACAAATGCCAGCAGAGCCAAGCTGGCCGGTATCGCCCAAAAAGCCAAGGCGGTTGTGGGTGATCCGACTTGCATTGCCAGAGGGATGCTGACTGCGGAGGCAAAGGTCGCGCCAATTGACATGGTTGTCGTGTATGCGGCGGTCATCGAGGCCGAACGGTGTCCATGATGTTCGCGGATGAAAGAGGGCATGGCCACGTTGCAGATAGCCAGACCACTCATGCCCACCACAGTGCCTGCCAGCAAAGCCCAGGTGGAATCGACGACTCGCAGGGCCAAGCCAGCCGTGAGCAGCAGCAAGGAAAAGGCAATGCCCATTTCAAGGCCGGTACGGCGAATCACCAAGCTGGTTGCGGCACCAGCCACGGCGAAGCAGAGCACCGGAATTGTCGGCAGCAACGAGGCGATAAAGGTGCCATAGCCCAGCATTTCCTGCAACTCGTGGAAGAGCGGTGACGCGGAGGCGATGCCCATGCGCAGATTCAACCCGACGAGGATTACCGCAACGACGGCAAGGGCACCGACCATCCACGGTGACTTCCGGGCTTGCGGGGCATCGGGCGGGACGGGCTGTTCAGCCGAGTTGACAATCACGTTTAAACATTAGACGTTTGATGTTTGCCTCGACAAATCTTGTGAACTGTTGCACGCCCGAATCGGCTTGAAGGCCGAAGGTTCATGTTCTACAGCTTTATTTACGCGCAGGGGCTGGGAGCGACTACCAGCGTTCACTGTCTGGTCACTAGCCAGCCCTACGCTCTAGTGGTTATCAGCCAAATAATTAATACTGGCTACCTTATTCATGTGAAAGGCACATCTGTGAGCAATTCTTCTTCTGTCCCCCGTCGCGGAGTTCTGATCGGCAGCACAGCTGCCGCGATTACCGGACTCCTCGCTGCCAACAGCACAGCAGCGTCCGCAGCGCCGGCCAAGAAGGCTCCAGCTGCCACCCCGAAGCTCAAGTTCGCGGCAGACGGCAAGTTCAAGATCGTTCAATTCAATGACACGCAGGATGGCCCGCGCACCGATCGCCGCACTCTGGAACTGATGGACAAGGTGCTGGATACCGAAAAGCCAGGCTTCGCGCTCATCAACGGCGACGTCATCAATGGTTCGCCGAAAACCACCACCGAGGTCAAGCAGGCAATCAACAACGTTGTCCAGCCCATGGAATCTCGGGGTGTCCCCTGGGCACTGACCTTTGGCAACCATGACGAGGACTCGATGCCCAACGGCACCAATATGACGGATGCCAAAATTCTCGATTTCGTTCGCGGCTACGAGTTCAACACCAACTCGAAGAATGACAAGATCCAAGGCGAATCGAACTCCCAGCTGCTGATCGCCTCATCCAAGAACGCCAAGCCCGCCTTCGGTATCTGGCTGCTCGATTCGAACCGCTACGCGCCAAAGACCATTGGCGGACAGGACTTCGAAGGGCTCATGTCCTACGACTGGATCCGCCCAGAGCAGATCGCTTGGTACCGCGAAGCTTCCCAGGCCACCGAAGCACGCTATGGCAAGGTCCAGTCCTTGATGTTCTTCCATATCCCACTGTGGGAGCACCACCACATGTGGTACGGCTCCCAGTTCACCTCGAATGATGCCGACCACGAGAAAGCGGCGGCCAAGCACTCCATCGAAGGAGTCAAGAACGAGGGCATCTACGTCGGCGCCTTCAACTCCGGCTTGTTCACAGCCCTTCAGGAGCGCGGCGATGTTCGTGGCGTGTACTGCGGCCACGACCACATCAATACCTTCAAGGGCGACTACTACGGCATCGAGCTGGGCTACGCCCCGGGTACCGGCTTCGGCACTTATGGCCTTGGTGGAACCGAGAACCACGAGCTTCGCGGTGCCCGCGTCTTCGAACTCGACGAGAACAAGGACGGAGTCTACACCGGAACCCGTACAGTGTTCGCTAAGGATCTGGGCATCGATATGAGCGCAAAGGCGCAACCGCTCGATGAGCCGCTTCCGATGAAGTAGGCAAAAAGAAACGGTAAAGGCACAGCCGTTTAAAAGTCAATCGGCTGTGCCTCAAACCTTCATGACTTACTCAGCGACTAAAGACGACGCATACCCGGTGAGTATCTTGTTGATTCACATTGATTCCTTGCCACGCGAAAGTAAAACAACCTGGGACAGCATCACCGCATACGCGCCCTTGGACACTTTAGGATTATCCAGGCTGCTCTGGTCAAGCTTTTAGGCTAATGAAACAACAGTCCAGCCATGCGTTGTTCGTTTCAGTTAGTCCCCATTCAATCACGGTGGAGGATTCACAGTCATGGTTGGCAGATAGGCGACGTAGTTGCTTCTGCTAATTGCCGCGCGATTTGGTCTGTCTGCTGAACAGTGAGCTCAGGTACTTCTCCAAAGTCTGTACCACCGCCGGGAAGTGTACCGGCAACATGAAAGTGGAGGTGCGCGATAGCTTGGTGTGCAGCAGTTCCGTTATTCTGCCAGACAGCAATCCCTGGCCGCTCATAAGCGTCATCGATCGCGGCAGCAGCGGCAGCAACAGTGTCGATAAGAGCGTGACGTTCTTCGACCGTTGCTTCTAACAGTGTCGGGTAATGGCGGGTGGGAATGACGAGGAGATGGCCAATGCCTCGTTGGTCTCTTGTCACAAGTACAGCGATCAAACTGGTGCGGCAAATAATTGTAAAGGGCCTTTTGCCGCTGAGGTAGTCGCAGAAGGGGCAGGGATCGTCATTGGGAAGATCCAGACTGCTATCGGTCATGCGGCCACCAGCGAGGTCAAAAACGCTTGGAATTCTGGTAGGTTGACTTTACTTTGTTCGTCCGGATGAATGACGATGCGTAGTTCCCTAGAGAATCGTGACCGTTTGGTGCGGAGCAGAAATGAGAAAGCTATCAGCCTGACGGAGATTTCAGGAGTGAGCTCGGGAATACGAGATTGCCCTTGCCCGATAAGAGGAACGCAAATAGGTGCGCCATTTCCATGCACGTCCGCCTGATTCCAACATTCGTCTAGGCTATCGAGCATCCCGCGGATCGTACCGGTTGCCTTATTCTGCATGTTCATGGTCGTGTAGGCGGCGCAATAATAGCGGATGGACCCGGGTGGGGAAAGGGTGGCAACAGTGCCGATAGGGTAAACGGTCTGCTTTCCAACCTTGTTGATGGTTCCCACAGAGTCCACTGAAGCCAGGGCCTGATCCAAGTCTTGGTCCAGCTGGTGCTGCGACCCATCGTATACCTTGTATAGGAAGTTGCCCTGAAGACTGTTCCTTGCGATCACGTCAGGCACTGAGGTGTCGAAGGTAGCGGTCATCCCGATCACTACGCTTGCCTTCTGATCAAACAAATCACCCACCACCAGCCGAATAGTGACGTTTTCTGGATAAGTCTGCTGGATGGGGCGTCGTCGTAAGCCGAGGCTCGCCCACGCAGCCGCTGCCATACCCACGAAGAAGACCAGCCACCACTTCCCTTCCCACCAGTTCGGCGACAGCGGGGCCAAGATTCCAATTGGGATCGCGCTGACGCCCAGTGCAGCAAGGAACCGTTGCCCCATCACTTTCACACGACGAGGCAAGATTTTATTCACGGCGACTGCCCTACAGTCCCAAGTCGGTGTAGACGCTGGCGTTGTAGATTCGCTCACCGGTCGTAGTGCTGGCCGAGTATGTGGAAGCGTAATTGTCGAGCGCGTACTGGATGATCTTGGGCTGGAAGGACACCGAGATGGTGTAGTGGTCAGCCTCGACGAGCGGCTTGGGGTAATTGGCGCTGTTGCCCTTGCGAGACCCATCCAGGTGGGAGACGACGATAGGCAAATTCAGCTCCAGCGCAACCTGCAGCTCGTAGGCCAAGAATGAAACCCCATCCCCGCCCTTCTTTTTGGCTGCTGCGCTTCCCAAAAGAACGATTTGCTTCGCGTTCTTCATCCGCTCACGCAGGTTTCTCTTGATGGTCTCCGGCCGGCTCGTGTCACGAGCAACAAATAGGTCGTGGGCATCGAAGAAGTTGAAGTCGATGTTTTTGTTCCCTCTCCACGCCTCCACAAGCCGGTACGACGAGATGTCTTCACTCGCAAACGCTACATAGGTCTTGTTCCGGTAGCTCATGTGCAATCTCCCCCAAATTGATTTTTAACTGGTATCAGGTTTGCAAGGTTCTCTTGATGAACTAACCATACCTGAGCCCTCCGACAGCTCAGACAGCTCACCTTAGTTGACAATGTCTTACGATTTCTCTTGGTAGTTCCTCGTTTGCACGTTGTGTTGGGCAGAACTAAACATTGTGACCATACAGAGTGATTGCATTGATTCGCACTATATGCTTGTCGTCATGCGAAAGAACAGATGGTAGCTGTGGCAGCTCAAGTCATGCGCGGCTCTCCCGAACGATTGTCAGACCACAAAGAGCAACTGCAACTTGGATATCTACGTGCCGTTGTAGCCGCGTCTGGATGTGTCTTCATAGGTGAACCGTCGATCGATGAGGGGACCGACGTTTATCTAAAACATCGTCGGCGGGAGGAAAATGGCGACATCAAGGAGGCCCTACTAGCACTCCAGCTGAAGGCAACCGCAACACAATTTGACGCTCGCGCCGAATTCGTCACAGCAAGAATGAGTCGTGATCGCTACGACGAGTATCGTAGTCAGAACCCATCAGTCCCACACATCGCTGTTGTGATGACACTTCCTGAATTACAAGAGAATTGGGTATCGGCCACACCGGACGCTCTCAGTATCCGTCACTGCGCATACTGGGTGAACCTCGCCGGCGCCAAAGTTTCGTCGGCCACAAATCCATCTTTCCGGGCACCGACCACGAATGTGCTGGATGACGTCGCTCTCTGCCACATCATGGAACGCATTCACAATGGAGACAAGCCATGACGGCGATTAGTCCACGCGAACTTGAAAAGATCAATTGGTTGCTTCGCAAACTTGATTGGTCCGTCACTGGTGGTGCTCAGGGAGCGTTCGACCTTTGGCAAAGCCCGGAGTCGACAGATGAGATTATAGTTCCTCTGGACCCGCGCCGCGCCGACTTCGTTCGCCTAATGGATACGGCTATGCGTCGCCTACGTGGTTATCTTGGCCCAGATGCCAATAGGTATATGGAGCTTGCAGCTATCTCGACGGCAAGTGGGCTTGAAGAGGCGCATTGGAAGAAAGAAAGCACCATCGATGCCGGCCTGATTTCGTGGACTCAAGGAGAGCAGCTTTACGCCGCGGCGCGCGAAATGCTTGTCGCCGCAGCCAAGGCGTCGCGAGAACGACGCATGTACCACGGCAATGCCAGTGCCCACGTTGCCAAGTCATTCCTTTCAAGTTGCCTCATGGGACAGACCCAAGTCGGCAGCTTTATAATCACGGCTCACGCGCCGAGAGACCGTAGCTTCCACTTCGCTGAAACCGACGAGTTGAGGCCCGTTCTGCCTGGCATGGCCGCTCCCGACTCTACGAGTGGTGCACAGATCATGAACTGGCTGGAGACCGCACTGGACGTAACCCGTTCCTGTCTCGACGCCTACCGTAAGGACGCAGATATTCGTGTATTCGACGAGGCCGTTCCCCAAGGACTATCGTTTGAGTTCGCGCGAGCGTTGGGTTCAGCGACGCGAGATAGCGAGTCAGCCGTCAAACTCATACGGCCAAATTCTGCAAAGATAAACATAGGGGGCACGCGTGAATTCTCCTTCGCTCCAGACGAAGCCTCGGTATTGGACAGCGTAGCGAATCGCTTTGCGCAGGCCTATGAACCACAAGAAGTTACACTCAGCGGCGAAGTCGCGGTGCTGCAACACGAGTCCAGCACCGAAGACCGAATTGTCCGCATTATCACTGAGGGCGGTGGCAGATTCCGAAAAGTACGTTTACGATTGCAAGAAGATCAGTACATACAGGCAATCGAAGCCCATCGCCAGGACCGCAAGCTCACCTTTACGGGCAAGCTCGAGCGCGAGGGCAATCTCAACTGGATATATAGCCCTCGAAACGTGCGGATGGAGGAGGTTTCAGAAGTTGATGACATCGAGAGCGCTACTTACGACGAGGCTGTTGTGCCTCTCTGGGGTCCCGGCCACACTGGATAAATAGCCCGGTCGGCATACCGCATTTGCCCCTGCCTGCAAGTTAGACGGCCTCAGACAACTTTTAGTGCAGTTCTGGTTTATCTGACAGGCCTGACCGGTCAGTTATCGCCTGCATCGAGGTCATTTACTGTCCATCGTTCTAAACCAAGCTCAGTCGCGATATGGTCGAGGAATTTCGTTGAAGTAAGGAACCATTCGGTCCCTCCTCGACGGGTACGTGCTCCGTAATGGTCGGCCATGCGTAGCCACTCATGAAACTTCTTTTCTGCTTCGAACGACGCATCAGATAGATAGATCCGAAGTAGGATTGGGTCTTCTGGTAGCGCGGTGAAGCGCCCCTGCGAGCCTGCACGGTGGACAGCGTCACGTGATGAATGCCCAACCTTCAAGTAGGTCTTCCCGGTCTCCGGATCGATCGGGTATTTTAGATAATGCGGCAGTGTATAAACGTAAATACCCGGAGTACGTGCCGATTCAGCCTCAGAGGTCGCGCGGCTGGTGGCCGCCTCTTCAATCTCGGCGGCAATCCTGTCTTCTGCGCGAATCGTTAGCTGCTCCTCCAAGACAACCCAATCACCTCGTAATTCCGGCGAAAGATCGGTCCGTTTCAGCAACGTACGTAGTCGTCGAGCAGCCTGCAAAGCCAGTGTTGGCCCAGTTGGGAGCGTACCGTCAGTAAGAGCTTTGATGGTCACCCGATTGTTGTAGCCATAGTTACCACCCTTCGCTCCTGCGATGTCTGCCTGTTGTTCTAAGCTCAATCCATCACGGTCGCCTCGAAAGGTGTCACCCAAACGGCTTTGTTCCGTTTCGAGGACCGCCGCGACTTCAGCGCTTCGATCGTAAATTTGCTCGTTCATTTACCAACCAACTCCATCAAGGTATCGAAGCCGTCTACCTGCTTGTAGACAACTTCTCCTTGGCTTTGCTTGGTGAGGGTTTCAAAAAACCTGGTTGCACATTTAATCTTCGCGTCCTCGACGCCCTTGAGCTCCAAGCTCGACATGGTCCCCTTAGTTTCAGCCACGAAGTAGACATGCTTCACCGAACCTTCTTCGAATGCGATAGCCCAGTCAGGGTTGTAGTCTCCTACCGGAGTTGGAATGAAGAACCCACGGGGAAGTTTTGCGTAGACCGCAACTTCTTTACTAGTGTCGAGTTTTTCCACGAAGTCGCGCTCAACTTGGGAGTCAGTAACTACATAGTCGTAAACGTGTTTGGAGAGCTTCTCACCGGCTTTTCGGAAGTCCTGCGCGGACTGGTTCTCGGTAAAGATCGCCGTCTCGAAACAATCCTCCAGCGCGTCGTAGGTGAGGTGTTCGACGATCACGGTCGCTTTCTCTTCGTTGATCAAACGAGAGGTCTCTGTGATGAACTGCTCCGGGTTAAGCCGGAACTTCCCGAACGTGTCCGGACGGATGCCGCGAAGAATCGCGGACACCGTGCGGCGCGTGAGCTGGGTCTTCTCGGTGATCTCCCCCAACAAGTCGTACTTCACTGAGGAACTCGCCGAAATCTGTTCGGTTTCGCGTGAGTGGCCGGCAACCTTGAATGCCTTGCCGGTCTTCAACTGCTCGGCATCAAGACTCGCAAGCTGCTTGCCATGTTCCACTACGTATTGGAGTCCGGTCACATTGAGCTTCGAGTCAAGTGCAGTGACGGACTTCGCGATCAGTTCGTTCGAGTCAAATTCGACCTGGTAGACGGCCCTATGATTGATCCGGCCCCAGAGTTCCTTGAACTCACGCTTGGCGAAGTTCGCCTCATTGATCGGGATCTTCTTCATGGCCCGGTCGTCGCCACCGATCATCGACACATCGAGGTATAGCGCGTCGACCAGCGGCCACACGAAGTCGATGACCGGCGTCAGGATGGGTGAGGTCGGAACGGCAAAAGTGCCGTTCTCTTTAGCGTCCTTGTAGTTCTCCGAAATGGTGTGGTCCACGTTGAGGTAATCGTTCTTGACGAGGTAGTCGTACAACGCGGTAGCGAGTTCCTTCTCCAGTTGCGACTCGCCTTCGGGCGTCTTGATCGTCTTGCCGGTGAAGAACTCAATCGAGGCCTTGCGCGGACGCGAGGCCAAGGACTTCGAGATCTCCTCTTGGAGTCCCTTGACGAAGTCCGTGTAGGACTCATCCGTGACGACGGTAAGCTCATTGATCTCGTGGACGGTGATCGGGTTATCCATGCGTTCGCCGTGCTGATCGACCGAGAGACGCAAACCTCGACCGATCTCTTGGCGGCGAGACACGGTGTTGTCGGACTTTTTAAGCATACCCATGACGAACACGTTAGGGTTGTCCCAGCCCTCTCGCAGTGCGGAGTGGGAGAAGATGAATCTGACGGGCTCGGCGAACGAGAGCAACCGTTCTTTGTTCTTGAGGATCAGATCGTAGGCGTCCGTGTCTACTGAAAGTCCTTTCAGTTCACCGGTCTTGGCGATCCTTCCATTTTTCCATTCATCCACCTGTCGCTTTGACTTCTTATCGATGGAGAAGTAGCCCTCGTGGACAGTTCCTACTTCATCGCGCCGAAGGTACTTCATGTACTCGGCGGTTGCGTCATCGAGTTCGAGTTCTCCGAGAATCTCGGCCCGGACGGCTTCATATTCCTCTTCGAACATGCGGGCGTAATCACCAAGGGTGTCACCGTGGGACTCCTCACGACCGTAGTCGCGATATTTCATGACCTCGTCGATGAAGAACAGAGAGAGCACCTTGATGCCCTGTGCGAATAGCGCCCGTTCCTTGGCGATGTGTGCCCGGATAACCTCGCGGATCTGGATGCGACGCTTCGAATCCTCAGTTACGTCACGGTCGGCCAGTTGACCTGCAACGACAATATCCCCATTGGAGAGTTCGAGGATGTCACGAGTTGCGTCGATATCCGTGATTAGCAGCGCCTGTCCCTCAGGTTTGTAAGCCTCAATTCCACCGGAGAGATCGTGAAGGTTGGTACGCTTATCAACGATCCGGGTCATTCGCTTGATGTCTCCGCTCTTCGTCTGGACCTCTAGTTCCACGCGAGCTGTCGGTGCAGCGCCCTCTTTCAATATGACGCTGTCGAGGTACAGGTATGCTGTGGACCCGGCCAGACCCTTGACTGTAATCCCTCGCACCGCGATCTTCTTCACGAGCTTCGCGTTGTAGGCATCCAGCGCGTCAAGGCGGTGGACCTTCGTGTGATCGACCTTGTGGGTCGCCGAGTATCGCAGAACCATTAACGCGTTGAACTCAGCAAGGGCATTGAGCGACTTGTCAGCACCGATCTTCTGCGGTTCGTCGATCACGACGATCGGACGGTTGGCCTTGATGACGTCGATCGGGCGCCGTGACTGGAAGTCATCGAGCACGTCGTAGATACGTCGCTGGTCCTTGCCTGTGGCGTTGAAGGCTTGAATGTTAATGATCATCACCTGGACGCCGGCATCAGAGCTGAAACGTTCCAGCTCGTGCAGCTGCTTCGAGTCGTAGATGAACGAGCGCGGTTTGGTGCCATAAAGCGATTGGAAGTGGTCGGCTGTGACGTCGAAGGTCTTCTTCACGCCTTCACGGATCGCGACGGAGGGTACGACGATGATGAATTTCGACCATCCATAGCGCTTTTTCAGCTCCATGAAGGTCTTGATGTAGACGTAGGTCTTTCCTGTACCGGTCTCCATCTCAACGTCAAGGTTCGGAGCACCAGAAGCAGCCTTCGAGTCCTTCAGCTCCGAGGACAGCGGCAGGTTCCGCGAGCCTTGGACCCGGTGCACGTTCTCCAATAGTTGGGGACGGGACAGCTCGATCGGAGCGTTGGCCAGACCGGAATCATCGTAGATCCGGTTCTGACCTGCGCTCGATACGCCGGGGTCGATACGGTAGGACGTACCGTCCCGGCGTGGCTGCCCAGCAAAGACATCAACAACGGAGTCGACGGCTTCGGTCTGGTACTCCTGAACCTTGAACTGGAGTTTCAAATCAGATGGTCCTTACCTCTGTAGTAGGAGAGATCTCCTTGAAAATCTGTTCCGCGTTGATCCGAGCAGCGTCGGACTCGAACGCATCGTCACGGAAGACAACGCGCAGAGGCTCTCGCTCGGCCAATGCCCTGACCACAGTCGGGGTCACATTCTCTGCGAAGCAGGCGAACAGCGCATCGTCGTCGACAGCGAAAACCTCGCGCCCGTCAATCTCCTCACGCACGATTGGAACGGTGAGTTCAAGGCCCCAGTCGAGGAGGACTTGGAAGAGGAGGTCTTCCCCGGTACGGCCCGGTTTGATGCTGGGTTCTAGCTCGACCAGATCCAATTGGTCCGTAGCCTCCGCGGAACGCAGCAAATCTGCCTTCGAAGTTGATGCCACCTTCACACACCGGAAACCGACGTCTTGAGAAGGTTTCCGTGCACTCTCTGAGGCCTCAGTTAGCGCCTTTCCTACCCGACGAATCCGTTCACGCGCAACATCAGCGATAGTTGGGAATCCAAGATTCCGTGCCGCGACGTCCAGCGATTCGGGAAGCTGCACCAAGATAAATAGTCGATTTCCGCCGTCCTGATTATTTTTCTGTAGCACCGCCTGCCCTGTTGTACCCGAGCCGGCAAAAAAGTCCAGCACGATTGGCGACTCGTCGTCATCCGGCAGCAGTGAAAGCAAACCTTCAATCAGCTTGGTCGGTTTTGGGTAATCAAAAGGAATCTCACCCATGAGATCTCGAAACTCGGTTTTAGCAGACTGCGTACTTCCGTACTGCTGGTAATGCAGGACATTCCGAGGCACGACCTTTCCAGCGTCCGATAAGAACTTTTTCACGCGAGGAATCTCAGAATGGCCGCTGGCTCCCCAATACAGTCGCCCGTCTTTAATTAAGTCCTGCATAGTTTCTCGTGAGTACTTCCACGATGACTTACGGACCGGCCACACCTCGACACCACTATTCGGATTCACGATTGGATAGTAAAGATTCGGGCGCTCAGAGGAAGACTTATTCGACGTCGCAGCAACCGAGTTCCAAGGACCTCGAGGATCTTCGTCCGGATTCGTGTAGTACTTGTTATGCTCCCCAGTGCGCTCTAGTCGATCAATAACGCCTGGGCGCTTAAACTTCGCGTAGACCAAAATATGCTCATAGTCGTTACTGAAGAATTGAGAGTCATTTGAAGGACTCACCTTTTTCTGCCATACGAGAACGTCAACGAGGTTGTTCTGCCCAAACACCTCATCACAAAGGATCTTCAGGGAAGAAGATTCCCCTGAATCGATGCTAATGAAAATCAGTCCGTCATCATGCAGAAGGTTTCTTGCCATTTTAAGGCGCGGATAGATCATACTCAGCCAGTCGGAATGGAAGCGTCCATTCGATTCCGGATTAGCTACCAATCGCTCTCCAGATTCGCTCACTTGAACAGAGCGCGCCAAATATTCGGCGGTAGTTTCGGCGAAGTCATCGTTGTAAACAAAGTCATTTCCCGTGTTATACGGCGGGTCGATGTAGATCAACTTGACTTTCCCCAGATACGACTCCTGGAGCAGCTTCAGCGCATCGAGGTTGTCGCCCTCGATGAACAGGTTCTTAGTCGTGTCGAAGTCGACCGATTCCTCACGCACCGGACGCAAGGTCTTGGCGATCCGAGCGTTCGCTGCGAAGGCGGCGGCATGCTTGCCCGGCCAGTCGAGCTGATAACGCTCCTGCGGCCCCTCGACGATGTGATCGCTCAGTTCCTGCCGCAGGCAATCGAAGTCGATCGAGGGGACCACATTGCCGTCGGCGTCTTGCGCTTCGGTCACAGCGTTTGGGAACAGTTCTGCGATCCGCTCGATGTTGCGGGCGGTGAGATCGGGTGAGTGCAGTGTGCGTTTCTCCATCAGGCACCAGCCCCAGCGAAGGATACAGAGTACACCGAACCACGCACAAGCGAATTCGCGTGGGCGTTCTCGGGCCGCCGTGGCGACCACTCAGATCGCCTTAACCTCAGTGAGCGGTGAGAGCTCGCGGAAGATCTGTTCTGCATTGATCCGTGACGCATCATGCTCGAACTCCTCGTCGAGGAAGACCATGCGCAACGGCTGCCGTGCGGCAAGCTCGCGAACGAGTCCCGGAGAGAGAGAGAGAGAGAGAGTTCCTCTCTCGTAAACGGCAACACATCATGAGTGCTCCTTCTTCAACGTCATAGATTTCGAAGCTGTCCCGTTCTTCGCGAGTGATCGGCAAGGTCAGTTCCAGGCCTGCGTCGAGCATGGCCTGGAAAAGTAGGTCTTCACCCGTTCGGTCAGGTTTGATGCTGGATTCCAGCTGTTCAATCTCCAACTGCTGAAGTGCATCTGCCGACCTCAGGGTGTCCGTCTTGGACATGGTGTCGATCTTGAGCGAGCGAAATCCGCGATCTTGCGACCCGGTGCTCGTCTCCGTAGCGGAGAGGTTCATTTGCGTACCGACACGACGAAGACGTTCTCGTGCGACGTCAGCGATTGTCGAGTAACCCTGCTGCTGAGCTGCGGCATCAAGTTTTTCCGGCAGCTGGACAAGGATGAACCGTCGTGTGCCACCATCTTCAGCATTGAGATTCATGACTGCATGAGCTGTCGAACCTGAGCCACCAAAGAAGTCCAGCACGAGTGCATCATTATTGTTCTGCGTGGCCGCACGAATCCAAGTCACGAGAACATCAACATCTTTCGGGTAGTCAAAAAACTTACCGTCGAGCAGTCTGCTCAGGGCTTCACTTGCAGGAGCTCTTTCCTTGACAATGAGGGATCGAATCGCCTGGTCGTCCTGCTCATCGAGATACATCTTGCGACGAGGCGACGTCAGCTCATCCTTACCGAAGACAATACGACCATCCGCCAGCAAATTATCCATCGTTTCGCGCGAATAGCGCCAGCCGTTTGGATGCATCGGAACTGGCTTGAATGATTCTGGATGCAGAATTTCATATTTCAGATTCTCGCGAGGATTTGGGCTGGCGAGAGGCCCCCGCAAGTAGGCGCGGCCGTTCGAATCAATCTCAGAATATGACTGAAGGCCCTTCTCTGTGTCAGGAGATGTCTTCCACCAGTCCCGCAGAAGTCTGGTCGCCAGCTCCGCGTCACCATCAGCTCGTTCCCAACAATCTCGAACTGCTGAAAGAACCAAAGAGTAGCCTTTCTTTGGTTCTTTCCAGCGAGCATCTTTTCCAACCAGCGCTCCTCGATTACGGCCGAAAATCAACATGTAATCGATGCCTCCGGCAGAGAAGCGCGCATCATTTTTTGCACGTCCCTGCCAGACGACATTCGCGAGGAAGTTTTCGCCACCGAACACCATGTCCATCAGGTTGCGGAGGTTGGCGTGCTCCTGGTCGCCGATCGCCACCATGATTACGCCATCATCGGTCAGCAGGTTCCGGGCGAGCTTCAGACGCGAGTACATCAGGCTCAGCCAGTCCGAGTGGAACCGGCCATTCGACTCCGAGTTCGCCACCATACGTTCACCGGTCTCGGAAACCTGCTCCGACTTGACGAGGTACTCCGCGGTGGACTCCGCGAAATCATCCGCATACACGAAGTCGTTTCCCGTGTTGTAAGGAGGATCGATATAGATCAGTTTGACCTTGCCGAGATACGACTCCTGTAACAGTTTTAAGGCATCGAGATTGTCGCCCTCGATGAATAAGTTCTTCGTCGTGTCGAAGTCCACCGAATCGTCGCGGATGGGACGCAGAGTCTTGGCAATTGGAGCGTTTGCGGCGAAAGCGGCCGCACGTTTCCCCGGCCAATCTAACTGGTACCGCTCCTGAGGCCCCTCCACAATGTGATCGGAAAGTTCCTGCCGCAATAAGTCGAAGTCGATCGACGACTTGGGATTTCCTTCAATGTCTATGGTTTCGGTGACGACATTCGGAAACAGCTCGGCGAGTGCCTCGATGTTGGCCGCGGTCATGTCACGAGATGTCATTCGGATCTTCTCCACCGGTTACCTCTGTTGTTCTCGAAGTGCTTGTTTAGTCTTGAGCAGTCTGCGAATCTCAACCTTGCGGTTGAGCTGTACCTCGGTGCGGAGTCTACGCTCCAACGTGCTGATCTCTCGGTCCAGTTTTCGGACCGCTTCTAGTCTCTCAGCAACCTCCGACATTGTTTCACTCGTCCGGATTTTCACCGGAGTGAGCGGTTCCAGCAACGCGGTGTAGAGAACTTGCAGATTGATCGCATTGGGGAGCGCCATTCGCTCTTGTCCGGTTGGTAACCATCCTGTCGAATAGTATCCGCTCAGCTTCGTAGCTCCCCCATCCACTAACTTATGAGCTGCAACCATACGAACGACGCCGTTACCACTACCCACTTCTGCTTTGGGTCTAGTGACTTCAAAAATCAACGGGCGCGGGATGGCTTTGTCGATGGCTGTCAGAACGCTGTCGGAAAGTTCGCCATTTTTCGTGTCTATCCTGAAAACGTCTATCTCCGAGATACCGTCCATCTCCGGAATGTTGACGGTATCAAGTGCAAGTTTGTAGCTCCAGATAACCCGTGAAACCTCGGCGACGAATTTTTCCTTAGTTCCCCCAGCTACAGGGCCCTGCGCGTAGAAGCGTTCTTTGGGAATGCGGGTGCCGACGGCCGCGGTCGCAGGCCAGGAGAAAAGTACATCAGCCATGTTTCACCTCCTTATTGGGATCAACGACTGCGATAAAGGCAATGAGTTCGAAATCATCTAAACCTGAGATGGTGTTCTTGAGCGCTGTAGTCACGCCGGATGTGAAGAGGCTGTCGATATCGTGTTCGTCATTACGTTCGATCATGGAGCTGATCGCATCGGTGAGAAGCTGCGAATAGACTCCCATTTCCGCCCCCTCAACGGTAGCCGCGTTGAACACGGCGACCGCGTCCAAAACTGGTGTGTCGAACGGACGGCAGCCGGCGCGCAACAGGTCGAGAAGGTGCTTAGCCTCCGTATGGTCGGAGATAACTTCACCCTGCTGATCGACATAGATCAAGTAGTAGGGGTGCAAGCGGTTACCGCGAGCGCCATCCTTGCCGCCTAGTTGTTCGGCATCGGTTTGGATGTTTCTCAATGCAAAAATGGCGCCTGGCTCCAAGCCTAGTTCTGAGTTCGCAGGGATAACGGCGTGTAGGCCTTTAGGTGTTCCAGCGAGGTTCCCGACTTGGCGGACGTACCCGAGCAGATCCATTCGAAAATCGTTGAGGCCTAAGTCAGTTATGGAGACCCCGGACCGTACGTCTTCGAGTTCGATGACGTCATCTTGAAGTTTACGCAGCTGTTCGCGCCGGTAGGACGCCTCAGCACTATTCGGTTCTAGGACGTTGTCATCTCCAGTTCCGGCAAGGTTGGCAATCCGCATGCGGTTTTCCACGCGGTCCTTAAGATTGATGTACTCGTCCAGACTGATATCCGGCCAGAAGTTAATAAGCTGGATGACAGAATTCTTCGACCCAATGCGATCGACACGTCCGAAGCGCTGAATGATACGTACTGGGTTCCAATGGATGTCGTAGTTGATGACGGTGTCGCAGTCTTGAAGGTTTTGGCCTTCGGAAATAACATCCGTGCCGATGAGAACGTCGATGTCTCCGGGATGTCCACTCATGGTCTCGCAACGATGTTTCGACACAGGAGAGAACATCGTCATAATCTGGCCGAAGTCATATCCAGTGCCCAGAGTCGTCTTCGCGCCGCTTTGTCCCCCGGTGATCAGTCCCGTGTGCAGACCAGCGGCAGCCAATGCGGGTCCAAGCTCTCGATAGAGATAGCCGGCGGTGTCTGCGAAAGCCGAAAAAATCAGGATCTTCTTGTTGCCTGGGTTGATCGGGTACATGGCTTTATTGGCAATGAGCTGCTTGAGCTTGATCAACTTCAAGTCCTGCTCCGGGGTGATAACGGCCATGGCGCTCATGAGTTCGCGAAGGGTCTCCCGATCATGCCAGAGATCAACTTTGTACCGTTCAATGTCAAGGTCCGCTGTGTCGATCAGAAGATCACCGACCATGAGCGCTTCAAGCCCTGCATTCTCGGAATCATCGATATCCAAATCGAGCTCAGAATCAACGGCGTCGCGATCATCGATTGGCATGGACGATGCCAACTGCTGCAACCGATTATCGACAGTGCACTCAACTTTGGCCAAAGTAATTCGAAACGCTTCAACGCTGGATTCCAAGCGTTTCAGCAGATTTACAGTCATCAGCTGCTTGATTCCCTGCTCGCGGCCGGCTTGACCTCCACCTGCTTGGAAATTCTCCGTGCTCTTAGACGGCTTGCCAATGTCCTCGTACTTAGAACGGCGCGATGGGAATACATAGCTCATTGGCGCGTAGACGCCAAGATTTAGGGTCTGAATCTGCTCAAAAATTTCATTAAAGCTTGGAGCAGTAGGCAAATTCGTTAGAGGCTCACGGATTGCCTGAGGCGCGAGCCGCTTGGGAAAAGCGCCGATGGCAGACGTGTCATAGAAAGCCTCGATGTGCTTGCGTGAGCGCGCGATCGTCACGGCATCGAGAAGTTCAAAGAAATCGAAGTCAAGCATCGTCAGGATACTTTCCGTAGTGCGTTCTTCAGCGTCAAGCATGGACCAGGTATTGAAGACGGTCTGCGCGTCCTTGAACACTTTCTCTACATTGGAGGAGAGATTCAAGCGAGTGCTGAGTTGTTCAGAGTCACCCTCATAGGCCAGCTGAAGCTGGTTCTTTAGGTCATTGAAACGGTTGTTCACCGGGGTCGCCGAGAGCATAAGAACTTTGGTCTTCACACCTTCTTGAATGACCTGACGCATGAGGCGCTGGTAGCGCGACTCTTTTTCCTCTGAATAGTCCGCGTTGCGAAAGTTATGGGACTCGTCAATAACAACGAGATCGTAATTACCCCAGTTGATTCGGTCGAGTTGCAGGCCACCGATGGACTGACCCTTGACGCGTGAGAGATCGGTATGCGCAAGTACATCGTAGTTGAACCGGTCCTCATGAAAGAGATTGGTCGTGTAGTTCGAGTTGTACGTGGTCCAGTTCTCAGCAAGCTTCTTCGGGCAAAGAACTAATACTGACTTGTTGCGTAGCTCGTAGTATTTAATCACTGCGAGTGCGCTGAAGGTCTTTCCAAGGCCGACGCTGTCGGCGAGTATGCATCCGTTGTAGGTTTCGAGCTTGTTGATTATGCCCGTTGCTGCGTCTCGCTGGAAGTTGTAGAGACTCTGCCACACCTTAGTGTCTTCGTACCCGGTACGGTCATTAGGCAAAGTATCCTCAGAAATATCGTCTAAGAACTCGGCGAAGAGGTTATAAAGAATAAGGAAATAGATCCGTGCTGGCGAATTCTCCGTATATACAGCTGCGATATGATCATGCACCGCTTGGGTGACGTCGGTGAGATGACCGGGTGTGTTCCAAATCTGATCAAAAGTGTCAAGGAACTGCTTAGTTTCAATTGTTCCTTCGGTTTTCGTGACCATATTCGACATAGCGTTGCCCTGCTCGTAGCCGAGGTCGGCCGTAGTGAAACCCTGCGGCGCAAAGTAGGCAGCCTGGTCGCCAGCGATCACCATGGGCTGCATCATCTGATCGGTGGAGTTTGAACGGAACGTAACCTTTTGGCGGACCCAGTTTGCACATTCTTTGGCGATGGCACGCTGTGTGAGTTTGTTGCGGAGTCTAATTTCGAAATCTGTGCCGTAGAGACTGGACTCTGCATGACCCACGGGAATGAAGAATTCACGGCGTTCCTTCCGAATCTTGTCACCCGCATCGGCCGGTCTGAAAGACGGAGACGTAAAAACAAACTCCAGTTCTTCTACTTGTTCAAGTTCTTCCCGAAGCGCTTCGAATGCAAAGATGGAAAACGTCGACGCGGCGATACGAACCTTCGCCCCTTTTCGGAGTTCGGTTTTGAGGTCATCGCCGAGACGTTCTGTTCTATTGCTAATTACGCGCACTTCTACCCCTTAACACACAGCATGCAAGCTACGGTCCGCTTGCCATTTCGATTCTATCCAGTCTGCTAGAAATAGAAGGATTACCGTATTTGATGAGATATGAACGTGTCTTAAGCGAGGAATCGATATTCGTTGCGCCCCTGGCTACTCGAGTTCCATCAGATGGCTTAAAACTTCAAGATCTCCAACTTCGATCAGTAATTGTAAGCTGTGTAAATTCTCAGCTCGCCAAAACAATATTGGTTACCGGTTGTGATGAGTCGGTAGCGAAGCCCAATCCAGATGGTTGCGTGCCCGCGGTCACCAGCTGGGCGCCGAGGGCTGCGACCATGCCCCCGTTATCCGTGCACAGCGAGAACGGCGGAACCACCAACGTAATGCCGGCCGAAGCGCAACGCGCCGCCAGTAGCTCGCGCAAACGAGTATTCGCCGCGACGCCCCCACCCAACAGCAAAGTCGTCAGCCCATTCTCCTGCATAGCGCGAACCGCCTTGGAGGTAATCACGTCCACTACCGCTTCCTGGAAAGATGCGGAAATATCCGCTACCGGGATCGGTTCCCCAGCCGCTTCGAAGTGTTCCACGCAGCGAGCCACCGCGGTCTTCAGACCCGAGAAAGAGAAGTTGTTGCGGTGCTTGCCCGGTTCTTCGGCGGAGCCCACGAACTTTGGCAGCGACAGCCCTCGCGGGAAACGGAAAGCCTTTTTGTCTCCGTCTTTGGCGGCCTTGTCGATGGCCGGTCCACCCGGATAGCCCAGACCCAGCAAGCGGGCGGTCTTGTCGTAGGCTTCGCCCGCCGCGTCATCGATGGTCGCACCGAGCAGCTGCACATCGTTGGTCAACGAGGTGACCTTCAAGATCTCGGTATGACCGCCGGAGACCAGCAGCGCCCCGAAGGTCGGTGGAAGAACCGTGCCTTCCAGCACGCCGACGCCCACATGCGCCACCAGGTGGTTGATGCCGTACAGCGGCTTGCCTGTGGCTAGCGCCAGCGCCTTCGCCGCGGCCACGCCCACCATCAACGCACCGGCTAGCCCAGGACCGCTGGTGACGGCAATCGCGTCGATTTCTTCAAGAGTTACGTCAGCTTCGGCGAGCGCCTGCTCCAAGGTGGGCACAAACGCTTCGAGGTGGGCTCGTGCTGCGATCTCCGGGATCACTCCCCCGAAGCGCACGTGTTCATCCATGGAGCTGGACACGGTGTTGGCCAGCAGCTGGGTGCCGCGCACGATCCCGATTCCTGTTTCATCGCAAGAGGATTCGATGCCCAGTACCAGTGGGTGCTGTGGGGTGCTCATTCGCTGGCCTCCGGAGTGTCGAGCGCGTGCAGTGGAAGGCGCATAATCAGCGCATCGATGCCGCCCTTGTAGTAGCGCGGGCGACGATGAATGGTCTCAAATCCCATGGACTCATAGAGTCCAATGGCTGAGGGGTTATCAAAGCGCACCTCGAGCATCAGATCCAAGGCACGGTTGGCCCGTGCAGTGGTGATCAGTTCCGTCAGCAGCGCACGGCCCAAACCCTGGCCTTGGTACTCGGGGATGATCGCGATGGTTTGCACGTCGGCAATGGGCAGCACGGTGCATAAGCCGGCGTAGCCGATGATCTTACCGGCGTCCTCATAGACCCAGTATTTTCGGGTCTCCAGCTGAGCCAGCTCGGCTTCGAATCCGGCCAGTGGCCAAGCGTCCTCGGGGAACAGCTGGGTTTCCAGCGTGTGGACTGCGGGAATGTCTTCGGATGTCATCTCGCGAAGGGTAATGCTCATGCCTTGGCCTTCTTCATGAACGCCGGTACCTGGGCATCTGATTCGCGCAGGTACTGCGGTGCGGTATCCGACAGATCGAGTCCAGATGCCAGGTCATCCATGCCGCGATGGGCCAGATGCCGTGCATCGATTACCCAGTCAAAGGAACGTTCCCGTGGCTGGCTACCAACGGACTCCAGCTGTTCCTTATACAAGCCAGCACCCACGCCATAAACCGGTAGCACAGGCAACTCAGTAGCAGCGGATACATGCGGACCGTCCAGCAGTTTACCCTCTGCGTCATAGCGCGCCCAGTACAGTTCCTTACGACGTGCATCCGAGGCCACCACGAATTCTTTCGGGTTCTCACCGGAACGAAGCACGCGTTCGGCGAGCGCATGCAGCGACATGATTCCATGGACCGGAACGTTCCAGACAAAGCCGAACGTGCGTGCAGCCACCAGGCCGACGCGCAGTCCGGTAAAAGGGCCAGGACCCACGCCAACGAAGATGCCAGCCAAGTTCTTGCCCTCTTCATTGTTCTCCTCCAGCATGTCCCGGACATAGCTGGCCAGAGTTTCGGTCTGGTCGTTGCCTTTCGGCGAGGTTCTCTGAGCGATTACTGAACCAGTGGTGTAATCGACCAGCGCCACCGAGGCGTGCGCCGAGGTGTCAATGGACAGATAGTTAGGCATGTGTTTCTCCCGAGTGCTGCAGTCCGATGGCCTGCAGCAACGCGTTTTTCAGTTCGGTGAAATTCTCTTCGGCCCAGCGCGGGCCTATGGCCTTGAGCGTGAAAAGGCGCGGTTCATCTAGCTCTTCGTCTGATTCTTCCCACGGGTTGCTCGCCGGAACGGCCCAGACCTCGCGGTCCAGCTGGATTTCCAGCCGTGAATCGCTCAGGTGCTCAACCTTGCCAAGACCCCACTCCACCACGGTGACCGAGTCGGCCAGGGTGGACTCCAGATCCAGGGTGTCCACGTCGCTATCCCCGTTGAGCCGGTAGGCATCCACATGAATCAGCCCCGGCCCATCGGCAAGCGACGGGTGCTGGCGGGCGAGGACGAAGGTGGGCGAGATGATTCCCTCGCGGACGTTCAGTCCTAGCCCGAGCGATTGGGTCAGGGTGGTCTTGCCGGCGCCAAGGGAACCGGTGAGGATCACCAAGTCCCCTGCGGACAAGTGACTGCCCAGTGCTTCGCCGAGCGCTTCGGTAGCGGTCAGGTCTTCGAGTTGGCAGCTGAATTCCAAAACTTTTCTAGTCACCGGCTTGGCCCCAGGTTCCCTCAACGTAGTAACGCGGTACGCGCGGCGAGATGCGGGTGACCATCTCGTAGTTGATGGTATTGGCCGCGTGCGCCCAGGTGGTCGCGGATTCTCCCCCTTCGCCGAAGATAATCGCTTCGGCCCCGAGGAATTGTTCAGGGTCAATATCCAGCCCCAGATCGATAACGCACTGGTCCATGGCGATCGTGCCGCGCACCGGGTAAGTTTTGCCGTGGATGGTGACCGGAGCACCGGTAGCCACGCGTGGAAGTCCATCGGCGTATCCCATCGGGATCAGCGCCAGATAGGTTTCTTTCGCGGTGAGGTAGCGCAGTCCGTAGGAGACGCCCTGCCCGGTGTTGACCTTCTTCACGTTGGCGACCTTGGTGACCAGCTTCATTGCCGGACGCAAACCATAGGTGGCCGGTGTTTCGCCTTCGAACGGGCTCAGCCCGTAGAGGCCCAGACCCAAGCGCACCATTTCGTGGTGCGAGTCCGGGCGGGAGAGGATCGCCGGGGTGTTGGCGACGTGGCGCATCTCCAGGTTGAAGCCGGCGGCCTCCACCATTTCGATGGCCTGATCGAAGACCTCAAGCTGCAGATCCGTTTCGGGGCGTTCGGGTTCATCGGCCACCGCAAGGTGCGAGAACACTCCCACAACGCGCAGCAGGCCCTCGGACTGGAACTTCGCTGAACGTTCCAGCAAGGAAGGCAGATCTGCCATGGTGGACCCGTTGCGTCCCAGCCCGGTATCCACCTTCAGGTGAATGCGCGCCGGGGTCTGCACCGCCTGCGCGGCGGCGGCGATCAGCTCCAGATCCCAGCCGGAGACTCCGAGGTCGATTCCCGCGGAGATGGCCTTTTCGAACGGGGTGTCATTGGTGTGCAGCCAGGCCAGCATGGGCGCCTCGATGCCCGCCTCGCGCAGGGCGAGGGCCTCGGCCACATGGGCGCAGCCAATCCAGCGTGCGCCGGCCTCCAGTGCCGCGGTAGCAACCGGCAATGCTCCGTGCCCGTAGCCGTCGGCCTTGACCACGGCCATGACTTTGGCCGGGGCCACCAGATCGGCGACTTGCTTGACGTTGCTGCGGATCGCGGACAGGTCGATTACTGCACGGCGTTCCCAACCAATGTAAGGAGCGGTGTCGCCTGCTTCCGGCGCGTTGATTTCCTCAAGAGATTCAGAGTTCACCAAACTATCTTCCCACTTTTCCGCAACCGATGCCGCGTCGCACCCCGCAGGCCGAGCCAACGGCGGTCCACAGGTTAAAGGTAAAGGGCCGCTGCGCTCAAAACATGTTTGAGACTAGCGGCCCTTGCGCGTTTGTGGGGGCGGTTAGCGGAGAGTTTTCAGTTCGTCGCGGATCTGCTCCAGCAGAGCAACCTGCGGGTCGACTTCGTCCTCTTCTTCGGTGATGCCGTGGCGGCGGTTCCTTGCCTCGGTCGCCTTCTGCATTGGCATAACCAAGACGAAGTAAACGGCCGCGGCGATCAGCAGGAAGTTGACCAAAGCGGTGATGAAGACACCGATCTTGATGTCATTTCCGTTGAGGGTAATGAGCAGGAAGCTGTCAAAGTTTGGCGAACCAACCAATGCAGCGATCAATGGCATGAGAATGTTCTCTACCAGAGCGGTAATCACGGCACCGAATGCGGCACCGATTACAACAGCAACCGCCAAATCGATGACGTTGCCCTTCATTATAAAATCGCGGAATCCCTTAAGCATGATTTGAGCATACACAGCAAAAACACAGCGAGAGCGGACATTTTGCGCGAAAACTTAAATTTTGTAAGAAATTCGGTTCCCGTTAGGAAGAATGTCTAGATTTTGCGAAGCAGCATCCGGTGCACCGAATGATCCGCGCTCTTGCGCAGCACCAACTGCGCACGGCCACGGGTAGGCAGCACATTTTCTTTCAAATTCGGTTCGTTGATGCGCTTCCAGATGCCGTGCGCCGTCTCGCGCGCCTCGTCGTCGGTCAACTGGGCATAACGGTGGAAGTAGCTCGCCGGGTCGGCGAAGGCGCCCGAGCGCAGGTTCATGAAACGCCGGATGTACCACTCTTCAATGTCCTTGGTCCGCGCGTCAACGTAGACGGAGAAGTCGAAGAAGTCGCTGAGCGCCAGGCCCACGGTTCCATCCGACCGGGTCCGCGCCGGCTGCAAGACGTTGAGCCCTTCGACGATCAGCACCTGCGGCGAGCGAATCACATTGCGCTCTTCGGGAATGATGTCGTAGGTCAGGTGCGAGTACACCGGGGCGCCGACTGCCGGAACACCGGACTTCACCGCCGAGACAAAGCGCAGCAGCGCGCGGCGGTCATAGGACTCCGGGAATCCCTTGCGGTCCATGATGCCGCGGCGCTCAAGCTCTGCATTGGGGTAAAGGAACCCGTCGGTGGTAATCAGCTGCACGTCCGGAGTTTCCGGCCAGCGGCGCAGCATGTCGCGAAGCACGCGGGCGGTGGTGGACTTGCCTACCGCCACCGAACCGGCGACGCCGATGACAAAGGGTGTGCGGCTCGTTTGCTCGCCGAGGAATGTCGTTGTTGCCCGGTGCGTTGCCCCGGCGCCTTGGACATAGAGGTACAGCAAACGGCTCAATGGCAGGTATACGTCGCGAATCTCATCGAGGTCCAACGCGTCGCCTAAACCGCGCAGCCGTTCAATATCCTCTTCGTTGAGGGGTTGTTCCATCTTGTTAGAGAGACGGGCCCAGGTCTCGCGCTCTAGCTCGACGAAGGGGGTAATCGGTGTCTCTAACGTTCCTTGTGGTTCCACGGAGACAAATTCTGCCAAGGATTACCCCAACAACCCAAACTTTGCCATCGCTTTCTTTGCACATGACCCATAAGTCGCGTTCTCCGGTGACCTATGACACGCGACTTTTTGAGTGATGCGCCACGATATCTCCCATCATTGGGGAATCAACCGGTACGCTTTTTCCTATGTGCGGAATTGTTGGATATGCGGGAGCGTCAAGCTCAGTCACCGATCACGGTGCACTTGACGTTCTAATTGAAGGTTTACGTCGGTTGGAGTACCGCGGTTATGACTCGGCCGGTGTTGCCGTGGTCGCCGATGGTGCCATTCACTCACGCAAGAAGGCTGGCAAACTTGTCAACCTGGAAAATGTTATCGCCGAGGAACCGTTGCCTGGGTCTCACACCGGTATCGGCCACACTCGGTGGGCCACCCACGGCGGGCCAAGCGACGGCAACGCCCACCCTCACCTGGCCGATGGCGGCAAGCTTGCAATGATCCACAACGGAATCATTGAGAACTTCGCGGGCATCAAGGCAAAGCTGGTAGCCGAAGGGGTCGAGCTCCTCTCGGACACCGATACCGAGGTTGCAGCGGCCCTGCTGGGCAAGCTCTACAGCACCGAAGCCAATGGGGATCTCACCCTGGCCATGCAGCTGGCCGTGAAGCACCTCGAAGGTGCCTTCACCCTGCTGGCAGTTCACCAAGACCACCCGGGCGTCGTCGTGGCAGCCCGCCGCAACTCCCCGCTCGTGCTGGGCCTGGGCGATGGCGAAAACTTCCTCGGTTCCGATGTCTCTGGCTTCATCGATTTCACCCGTCGTGCGGTGGAACTGGGCCAGGACCAGATCGTGACCATCACCCCGAATACCCACAGCATCACCGACTTCGACGGCAACCCTGCCGAAGGCAAGGAATTCCACGTTGACTGGGATGCAGCCAGCGCCGAAAAGGGCGGCTTCCCTTCCTTCATGGAGAAGGAAATCTTCGACCAGCCAGCCGCCGTGGCCGACACCCTCTTGGGCCGCTCGGACGCCGATGGCCGCCTGACCCTCGATGAGCTGCGCATCGATCCGGAAGAACTTTCCAAGATCTCCAAGATCGTTGTGCTCGCCTGCGGTACCAGCGCTTACGCCGGTTCCGTAGCCAAATACGCCATCGAATCCTGGTGCCGCATTCCGGTCGAGGTGGAGCTCTCACACGAGTTCCGCTACCGCGAGCCGATCGTTGACGAGAAGACCCTGATCGTTTCGATCTCGCAGTCCGGGGAAACCATGGACACCCTGATGGCCGTGCGCTATGCCAAGGAGCAGGGTGCAAAGACCATGTCGATCTGCAACACCAACGGGTCGACCATCCCGCGCGAATCCGACGCGGTGCTCTACACCCACGCCGGTCCGGAGATCGCGGTGGCTTCCACCAAGGCATTCCTGGCGCAGATCACCGCCACTTACCTGCTGGGCCTGTACCTGGCTCAGCTGCGCGGCAACCTCTTCCAGGGCCAGATCAAGGACATCTTGGCCGACCTGGGCAAGATCCCGGCGAAGATCCAGGACATCCTGGATCGCGCCGACGAGATCAAGGAACTTGCCCGCTCGATGGAAGACGCTTCCTCGGTGCTGTTCCTGGGCCGCCACGTCGGTTACCCGGTGGCCATGGAAGGCGCGCTGAAGCTCAAGGAGATCGCCTACATCCACGCCGAGGGCTTCGCCGCCGGCGAGCTGAAGCACGGTCCGATCGCCCTGATCGACGACGGCCAGCCGGTCTTCGTGGTGGTTCCTTCCCCTCGCGGCCGCGATTCGCTGCACTCGAAGGTTGTCTCGAACATCCAGGAGGTCCGCGCCCGTGGCGCCAAGACCCTGGTCATCGCCGAAGACGGCGATCACGATGTGAAGGACTACTCCGAGTGGGTCTTCTACGTCCCGGAGACTCCAACGCTGCTGATGCCGCTGCTGGCCACCGTGCCGCTGCAGCTCTTCGCTTGCGAACTTGCCTCGGCCAAGGGCTTCGACGTGGACCAGCCGCGAAACCTGGCCAAGTCGGTGACCGTGGAGTAATCCACTCTGCACCATAGAATCTTGCGGGCATCCCTTCGGGGGTGCCCGCAATTTTTTGTCTTCAAGGGCTCTGGATAGACTGGAGATCATGATTGCAGGAATCGGTGTCGACATTGTCGACGTGCCACGCTTTGGCCGACAGCTCGAACGCACCCCACGCCTGCGTGAACGACTCTTCACCGCGGTGGAACGAGATTTGCCGCTTCGCTCCCTGGCCGTGAGATTCGCCGCCAAGGAGGCCATCGCCAAGGCTCTGGGCGCCCCGGTAGGTATGAATTGGCAGGATTGCACCATCGCCAAGGACGAGGCCGGAGATCCGCAAGTGCTCATTCGCGGCACGGTTGCCGCAGCCAGTGAACTGCGCGGCATTACTTCCTGGCATCTGACCATGTCGCATGACGGCGATATGGCCGTGGCCATGGTTGTCGCCGAGCGATAAAACGACACGTTAGCAGTTAAAACGGGCGTATCACCGCTTGGGTGAGTAAAGTTTGTCTTATGATCCCTGTCTACAGTGTTGCGCAAGTCCGTGCGGTCGAGGCCCAAGAGATCTCCACACGTGGAAGTGAAGCGCTGATGCGCGCCGCCGCCGGTGAACTCGCCGCCGCGGCCGAGAGCATGCTGTCCCAAGCGCCAACGGCCACCGACACCCTGGTGGTCGCTCTGATCGGCCCGGGCAACAACGGCGGTGATGGGCTCTACGCCTTGGCCGAACTGGCACAGCGCGGCTACCAGACCCTCGCCCTGCAATGCACCGACACCTGCCACACCGAAGCCTTGAAGGCCTATACCGCTGCTTCCGGCACCGTGAAGCCGGTGGCAGCAGGCCAGTCCGAGCTGGCTGCGGCGGCCTTGGTCATCGATGCGATCTATGGAATTGGCTACCGCCCCGGGGCACAGCTGCCCCAGCTGCCCACCGGCGCACGCGTCCTGGCCTGCGATGTTCCCTCCGGGCTGGACTGCGAAACCGGCGTTGCCGATGACCAGGTGCTGCTTGCCGAGCGCACCATCACCTTCGGGGCGCTGAAAACCGGACTGATCTCCCGCGACGCACCCTTGGTGACCGGTGAGATTCAGGTGGCCGGCCTGGACTTTGATTTTTCCGCGCTCAGCCCGGAAACCGATTTGGTCGACGAGCTCTCGGCCCGTGCGCTGCTCGATGAGCACCGCAGCTGGCGGGACGCCGGGCGCCATAAGTACGAACGTGGCGTCCTCGGCCTCATTGCCGGCTCCGCGCTCTACCCCGGTGCCGCGCTGCTGACCGCACGGGCCGCGGTTGCCTGCGGTGCAGGCCTGCTGCGCACCCATGTACCCGGAGAGGTGCAGCCACTGCTGTCCATCGCCGCGCCGGAAACCGTTCCGCTGGATGACCAGCAGATCTCTGAGGCATTGTCTTTGGCTCGGCGCCACCTCCACGGGCGCGGGGCGAAGATTTCGGCCTGGGCCATTGGCCCGGGAATCGACAGCCGCACTCCCCCCACTGGGGTTATCGCCAACGTCTTCGAAAGCCGCCAGCCGGCGGTCATCGACGCCAGCGGGCTGGATGTGGTTCCCGCCGGGCCCAGCGAGCAGCCACGTGTGCTGACCCCGCATGCCAAGGAGCTTCGCATGCTGCTGCGCCGCGCCGGGGTGAGCGTCACCACCGAGGAAGTCGCCCAGGACCCGATCCGCTGGACCCGTTGGGTGGCCCTTGCCTACAACGCGGTGGTGCTGCTGAAGGGGCCGACCAGCTATGTGGTCGCCCCGGACGGTGCCAACCTCGTGGTCTGCCATGCGGCGGCCCAGCTGGCGACCGCAGGCTCTGGAGACGTGCTCACGGGCATTCTCGGCTACCTGCTCTCCGACAGCTCGCTGACGGGCATCCAGGGCCTGGAAACCGTCAGCAATGGCCGCCTGATGGAGCTCACCGCCTGCGCGGCTGTCATCCATGGCCATCTGGGCCGGGTGAGCGCCGCAGAGGGTACTGTGAGCGCCTCGCGCTTGATCGAAAACCTGCCGGCGGTTATGAAGGAATTCGGTTTCTAGGCAAAGCCTCTTAAATCAGAAAAATGTGGTCTCTGCGCGATACGCAGAGACCACATTTTCTTTTCAGGGATTACTTTTAGTCGAGCTCGAACTTCTCGCCGGGCCCGGTGATAACCCAGCCCTGCTCGCGCCACTTCGGGCGGTCCAGCACATTGCGCCCATCGATCAGCGCCCGGGTGCCGACAACCTCGCCGAGCTCTTGGGGGTCCAGCGCCCGGAATTCGTTCCATTCGGTCAGCAGCAGTACCAGGTCCGCGGCCTTCGCCGCCTCGCGCCAGGAATCCACATAGTTCAGCCGCGGGAAACGTCCGGCCGCGTTCTTATTGCCCTCCGGGTCATAGACCGAAACCTCGGCCCCGGAGTTGTACAGCCGCACCGCGATATCCAGCGCCGGCGAGTCGCGCACGTCGTCGCTGTCGGGCTTGAAGGTCACCCCGAGCACGCAGATCCGCTTGCCCGCCAGCTGCTCCCCCAGGATCGAGGAGGCCAGCGAAACCACGCGGTCGCGGCGGCGCAGGTTGATCTGGTCCACCTCGGCGAGGAAGCCCATGGTCTGGCTCAGGCCCAGCTCGCTGACCCGGGCCTGGAGGGCGCGGATGTCCTTGGGCAGGCAGCCGCCGCCGAATCCGACGCCGGCGTTGAGGAATTTGCGTCCAATGCGCGCATCGTGGCCGATCGCGTCGGCCAGCGTCTTAATGTCCCCGCCGACGTTCTCGGTGACCTCGGCGAAGGCGTTGATGAAGGAGATCTTGGTGGCCAGGAACGCGTTGGCGGCCACCTTGACCAGCTCTGAGGTTTCCAGGTCGGTGACGACCTCGGGGGTGCCGGCGGCGAGGATCGGTGCGTAGACCTCGCGCAGCTTGCCCAGCGCACTCTCATCCGCCAGGCCGTAGACCAGGCGGTCCGGTGTCAGTGTGTCCTTCACGGCGAAGCCCTCGCGCAGGAACTCCGGGTTCCAGGCCAGGGTGATCTTGCTTTCCGGGCTCGCGGTGGCTTCGATGCGTTCGGCCAGCCGGCGCGCGGTGCCCACGGGCACCGTGGATTTGCCCACGATCAGCGCCTCGCCGCTGATGTGTTCCACCAGGGAGTCAACCGCCGCATCGACGTAGCTCATATCCGCGGACTGGGAGTCCGCGCGCTGCGGGGTGCCGACGGTGACGAAGTGGATGTCGGCCAGTTCGGCCACCTGCGCGTAGGAGTCGGTGAACCGCAGGCGCCCTCTGGAGACATGCTTGCGCAGCAGCTCGGGCAGGCCCGGCTCGTGGAAGGGTAGGATCCCGGCCGCCAGTGCCTGGAGCTTCTCCGGATTAACATCCAGGCCGATGACCTCATAGCCCAGTTCTGCCATGCACGCTGCATGGGTTGCACCAAGATAGCCGGTGCCGATGACGCTGATACGCAAAGTCACGAAGTACTACTCCCCAGATATCTAACCCAATAACTACTAGTTAGCATGCCACACCCCCGCACCATGATCCCTGCGGGAACGCGGTACGGGGGTGTGAGTTTTCTTGATGTTTACTGGGTGGTTGCCTTAAAGCGCCAGGTGCGTTGCCACGGCGCCGGCCAGCAGCTCCGCTTCGAGCTGGGCCTGGTCCTGAGTGGCGGCCTCGACCATCACGCGCACCACTGGCTCGGTGCCCGAGGGGCGCAAGAGCACCCGTCCGGTGGAACCCAGGCGGGCCTCGGTCCCGGCGATCTCATTGAGCAGCGGTTCGCACTCGGCAACCCCTGCCTTGTCCACGCCGCGCACATTGATCAGCACCTGCGGCAGCACGGTGAGCACGGAGGCAAGCTCCTTGAGGGTCTTGCCGGTGGCCTTCACACGGGCTGCCAGCAGCAGGCCGGTCAGCACGCCGTCACCGGTGGTGGCGTACTTGCTGAAGATGACATGGCCGGACTGCTCGCCGCCCAGCGAGTAGTTGCCTTCGCGCATGCCTTCGAGCACGTAGCGGTCTCCGACACCGGTCTGCTTGAGCGTGATGCCGGCTTCTTCCATGGCGATCTTCAAACCGAGATTGCTCATCACGGTGGCCACCAGGGTGTCATCCACCAGTTCGCCGCGGGCCTTCAGGTCGATGGCCATCACGGCCATGATCTGATCCCCGTCAACGACGGTGCCCTCGTGGTCCACCGCGAGGCAGCGGTCCGCGTCGCCGTCGTGTGCGATGCCCAGGTCCGCACCGTGCTCGAGCACGGCGGCCTGGAGCTTTTCCAGGTGGGTGGAGCCGTAGCCGTCATTGATGTTGATGCCATCTGGCTCGGCGCCGATGACAATGACCTCTGCGCCGGCATTCTTGAATACCTCTGGCGAGCAGCCCGAAGCCGCGCCGTGGGCGCAGTCCAAGACCACCTTGACGCCTTCGAGGCGGTTTGGCATAGCCGCCAGCAGGTGCATGATGTAGCGGTCCTCGGCGTCGGAGAAACGCGAGATCCGTCCTACGGCGCCGCCGGTAGGGCGCGGGTTCGGCATGTCCAGGCAGGCTTCGATCGCGTCTTCCAACGCGTCGTCCAGCTTCTTGCCTCCCCGGGCCAGGAACTTGATGCCGTTATCCGGCGCGGCATTATGCGAGGCGGAGATCATCACGCCGAAGTCGGCGTTGAGATCACCGACCAGGAATGCGGCGGCCGGAGTCGGCAACGTGCCCGCATCCTTAACGTCAACACCGGAAGCGGCCAGACCAGCCTCGATCGCGGCGGAGAGGAAGTCGCCGCTGATACGCGGATCCTTCGCCACCACGGCAACCGGCTTGCGTCCGTCTTCCGACTGACTTAAACCAAGAACCACCGAAGCTGCTTGCGCTAGATCCAGCGCCAGCTCGGGGGTTAACAACTCGTTTGCTTTTCCTCGGACCCCATCGGTCCCAAATAACCTTGCCATCATCGTCAATCATAAGCCCTGCGCATCGATTTACCCGTGCACATGTGAGCTTTGGAACGCTATGTGAGAAAACTTTAATGGCCAAGAGGTCACAAAGGGGCTTTAAACGGCCAAAGGCCCGCATCCGAAGATGCGGGCCTTTGGGAAACCTGTGGGTAAGGTTTAGCGCTTCGAGAACTGCGAAGCCTTGCGGGCCTTCTTGAGACCAGCCTTCTTGCGCTCGATGACGCGTGCGTCACGAGTCAAGTAGCCGGCCTTCTTCAGCGCCGCGCGGTTTGCATCGCGATCGATCTCGTTCAGCGAGCGGGCAATGCCAAGACGCAATGCGCCGGCCTGGCCGGAGATGCCGCCACCGTGGATACGGGCGATAACATCGTATGCGCCTTCTAGACCCAGAACCTTGAATGGCTCGTTAACATCCTGCTGGTGCAGCTTGTTAGGGAAGAAGTTTTCCAGGGTGCGGCCGTTGACGACCCAGTTGCCCGAGCCTGGGATCAGGCGAACGCGGGCAATAGCCTGCTTGCGGCGGCCTACTGCGCCACCTGGAACGGTTAGTGGAGCGCGCTCGGTGTCGGCTACGACGGTCGATGCAGCGGTCTCGGTGGTGTAAGTCGAAGGGGTTTCGCCTTCGAATTCGGTGGTCTCTTCAGCGTTCTCAGCCACGATAATCTCCTATTAAGTCTTTGTTCTCGGGGCCAGTACTACTGAGCGACCTGGCTGATTTCCAGTACCTTTGGAGCCTGAGCAGCGTGTGGGTGCTCGGCGTCGCGGTATACCTTCAGCTTGGACAGCTGAGCGTCGGAAAGCTTGTTCTTTGGCAGCATGCCCTTGATGGCCTTCTCGACGGCCAGAACTGGGTTCTTCTCAAGGAGCTCGGCGTAGTTAACGCTCTTCAGACCGCCCGGGAAGCCCGAGTGACGGTAGGCGCGCTTGTCCTTCAGCTTCTTACCGGTCAGGGCGACCTTCTCGGCGTTGATGATGATGACATGGTCGCCCATGTCCATGTGAGCTGCGAAGGTTGGCTTATGCTTGCCGCGCAGCAGGGTTGCGGCCTGGACGGCGAGACGGCCGAGTACTACGTCGGTGGCGTCAATGACAAACCACTGACGAGTCTGGTCAGCCGGCTTAGGGGTGTACGTACGCACAGTAATTGCCTTACGTTGATTCGTTTCTGGTCAAACAGTCGCAGGTATCGAGGCGTGAGATCCTCCAGTGACGAGCACTGTCGTGTTGTTCTTGTGCTTAGACCAGTACGTCAGGTGAGGACTGATGATGACCGGCCGTCCATATATTGTTCGCACACCCAGCAGACCAGCGACTATGCAACTAAGCCGTCACGCTTGGGCGTGTAGTGTCGAACGTGGACATACACAACTCATAAAAGTTTAGCCGATTAACACTCAGACGACCAAAACAAAGGTGCCTCTAGGTGAGCAATGACACCCGAAGGGTCATTAATCGAGGTCTTTTAATGAATCCTTCTGCGAAACGTCGCGTCTTGCCCTGGTGAGTGCCGCTCGCTCGGCGAGCTCGTGGTCATCAGGATAGTAGACCTCTTCGAGCACCAACGCGTGCGGATGAGCCAGAATCGACTTCGAATCGCGCACCATCAGCGCCAGGCGTTCGGCCAGAAAACCAGGCTCTTCCCTGCCGCTGGCCACACGCAGCGCCGCCCCGATCAGCGAACGCACCATATTGTGGCAAAACGCGTCGGCCTTCAAATGCACCATGATGTTCCCATCCTCGGCACGGCTGAATTCGAACTCCTGCAGCGTGCGGATGGTGGTGGCCCGCGGGCGCGGCTTGCAGTAGGAGAGGAAGTCGTGGCGTCCGAGGACCGACCGGGCCTCGGCGTTCAACAGGTCGATGTTGATGTCTTCGCGGTACCACATGGTCAGCTGCCGGCTCAGTGGATCCCAGCGGTGGATGCCGTCGGCAATCCGGTAGGAGTAGCGACGGGCCAAGGCGGAGAAACGTGCGTCGAAACCCTCGGCGGCCTTGGCCACTTCATGGACCCACACGGCCTTATCTTGGCGGCCCAAGAGGCCATTGATGCGGCGCAGAAGCGCCGGGCCCGGTAACAGATCCGAATTGCGCGGCAGCGCCAGGTATTCTTCCTCGGTCAGATCGAAGTGGACTACCTGCCGGCGCGCGTGCACCCCGGCATCGGTGCGTCCGGCGACGACCACCCGGACCAGGCGGCGGATCAGGGTTTCCAGTGCCTCTTCGACCAGCTGCTGCACACCGACGACATTGGGCTGCCGCGCCCAGCCGTTGTAGGCTGCGCCGTCGTAGCCAAGCACCATGCGCATGCGGATCAGCGCCGGGGACGAACTAGTACCCAGAGCGGTGGTACCGAATGGATCAATGATCTCTGACTGCGAATTCATGCTTTCAATTATCCCTTGGAACAAGAGTGAATCGCGAACCGAAGCCCCAACCGCAGCTGGACATGCTCTTTCTACCGCATTTTGACCTGCCCGCAGCACTGCGATCCGCGCGCTCTGCAGTCCTCCAGCCAAGTGCCGCAGGGAGCGAATGAACCTGTTCGGCAGGCAGGGCATGCCAAGACGCCCCCGCATATCGATTCCGTTCACTGCGGAACATTGCTGCCGCACGCTTGTGGTCGTAATTCACGACTTAATCGCCGCAGCCGTCATCAGTCCACGATGCTCGCGTTCCGTCGTCCACATGGCAGGGTTTACCTATTTATCCACGGTTGGATACGGCGTATCATCATGACTATGAGCGGCGCGATGAACTACATCCGGAAGGATCTGGAGTCGACGGTACAGATCTTCTTGGACAAACACGGTGGCAGCATGGCACCCCGAGATTTCTTGCGCGTAGTTTCGGATGTGTCAGATAGCATCAGCGAACCGTTGACCGAGGGCGAACGTAATTTCCTGCTGGAGAACACAGACCTGTCAGAGGCCGATTTAAGCCCTGAAGGACGGCTGAAGTCCGATTTGATCGTCCTAGACGCCCAAGCAAAATCACTGGATCTGGTGGAGAAATCCGCCTACACCACCGCTGAAGTTGCGCGGATCGTTGGTCGGGACGAGGCGAATGTGCGCCGCGCGAAAGCAAAGGGTGACTATTTCGCGCTAGCTCGAAGTGAAGGGAAACAATCCCTGTTCCCGAAATGGCAGTTCACCAGCGAGGGCGTGGTCCCCGGACTGCGGGAACTGATTCCCGCTTTCCCGCGTTTCTATCACCCGCTGGCGATCGAAACCGTAATGACCCAATCCAATGAGGACTATCTCGGAGGGCGCTCCCCTGCGGATTGGCTTATTACCGGTGGTGCACTTGAAGCCGTACTGGAATTGGTTTCTCATTTGGAATTCGAGTGACTGCCAAGGCACCGAAGAATCCTCGCAAGCCACCTGTGCCGCCCACCCGGCTCCCCCATGATTTGAGGATTTGGCAAGGACCTCTGTGGAGAATACACACAAGTTCCGGAGCCTTCGGCGCACCATGGAACAACCTGCGCGAGTACGGTCCAATCAAGGCTTTCAGATGGGAGCCTCATCCTCTCCCGGTAAATGTTCATCCCGGGCTTGGAGTCTCCTACACAACTCCTAGTTACGTCACCGCTTTTGCCGAGGTCTTTCAGACAGCTCGCGCGATTTCCTTCGACAAGAGCCGAACACTCTCCGCGTGGTCGCCGATACGCCCACTTCATCTCCTTGATTTGACTACATCTACGTGGCTACTGAGACATCGGTCCTCGGCTTCCTTGAATGGACAGCCCAAGAATGTTTGCCGAGCGTGGGCTAAGGAGATCAACCTGCAGCTTGGCGCTGACATTGACGGCATCTACGTGAATTCAACGATGGTTGGTATGCCCATGGTGGTTCTCTTTTCGCGCGCGCGTACCGCTTTCCCGATGGCACCCGCTTTTTCCCGGAACCTGACCCACATTGATGTGTTGACCATGGCGCGCAAAGCCTCGGTACAACTGGGGTGGCCTATCGTCTGAATGAACGCCGCGGACAGGCACCACGTCCGGACCGAATGATTTGCCGGGCTTCGTTGCGTTAAATAGTTATCCCCGGACATTCCTTGCGGATTGTCCGGGGATAACTTGACCGTTTTACCGGTGAAGATTCACAAGCTTAAGCTTAGGCTTCTTCGGTGGTAGCTTCGGTTGCCTTCTCGGTAGCCTGGGTGGCTTCCTTGACGACTGCCTGCTTTGGCGAAACCGGTTCCATTACCAGTTCGATAACAGCCATAGGGGCGTTGTCGCCCTTGCGGTTACCAATCTTGGTGATGCGGGTGTAGCCACCCTGGCGATCGGCCATAGCAGGTGCGATGTTCGCGAACAGCTCGTGAACGATCGACTTGTTGGTGCGCGAGCGCGAAGCGATAACCGACTGGACGCGACGACGCGAGGCCAGATCTCCACGCTTTGCGAAGGTGATCAGGCGCTCTGCGTGGGGACGCAGACGCTTGGCGCGGGTCAGGGTGGTGGTGATCTTCTTGTTCTCGAAGAGCTGTGCGGACATGTTAGCGAAGATCAATCGCTCATGTGCTGCACTGCCGCCGAGACGCGGACCCTTAGTAGGGGTAGGCATGGTAGTTCTCCTAGATGAATGACCGAGTCCGCCGGTATGTGACCGGCAGGTCGGGTGAAGTAGTGTGTCGCGAGACTAAGGTCTTTACAGGCCTTCGTCGTAGACGTCGTCGCCATCTTCGATGGCACTACGAGCGGCAAGGTCGAACCCTGGAGGGGAATCCTTCAGTGCTAGACCCAGTTCAACAAGCTTGGCCTTGACTTCGTCAATGGACTTCGCACCGAAGTTACGGATGTCCATCAGGTCGGCCTCGGAGCGAGTTACGAGTTCACCCACGGAGTGGATGCCCTCACGCTTCAAGCAGTTGTACGAGCGAACGGTCAGTTCCAGATCCTCGATCGGCAGCGCCATGTCTGCAGCCAAAGCTGCATCCGTTGGCGATGGGCCGATTTCGATACCTTCGGCTGCGGTGTTCAGTTCGCGGAACAAACCGAACAGCTCAACCAGCGTGGTACCTGCGGATGCAACAGCATCGCGCGGGGTGATCGACGGCTTTGCTTCAACGTCAACGATCAAGCGATCGAAGTCGGTGCGCTGCTCAACACGGGTAGCTTCCACGCGGAAGGTCACCTTCAGCACCGGCGAGTAGATCGAATCAACTGGGATTCGACCGATCTCGGTGTCGGCACTCTTGTTCTGAGCAGCTGACACATAGCCACGGCCACGCTCGATGGTCAGTTCCAAATCGAACTTGCCATTGGCGTTCAAGGTAGCGATGTGCAGCTCAGGGTTGTGGAACTCTACACCCGCTGGTGGGGTGATATCCGCTGCGGTGACGACGCCTGGGCCCTGCTTGCGCAGGTAGGCGACGACCGGCTCGTCGTGCTCGGAAGAGACCGACAGGTTCTTGATGTTAAGAACCAGTTCGGTGACGTCTTCCTTGACACCGGCTACGGTAGAGAACTCGTGCAATACACCGTCGAGTCGAACACTGGTGACAGCTGCACCAGGGATCGAGGACAACAGGGTACGGCGGAGTGAGTTGCCTAGGGTGTAACCAAAGCCTGGCTCCAACGGTTCAATGATGAACCGGGAGCGATTCTCGGAAACTACTTCTTCGGTCAGGGTTGGGCGCTGCGTAATGAGCACTTACATTTCCTTTCAGCGAGCGTCCGCTATATGACGCCTCACGGGGGTGGAAACGACGGTAGCCTGTTGGCCGTTCGTCTGTTGCAGGCATGAGAGTCCAAGAACGTCACCGACCCATTCGTCAAGAATGGCTCGGTGACTTCTTTAGGCTCAGCCTAGCGAATCAATTAGACGCGGCGACGCTTTGATGGGCGGCAACCGTTGTGGGCACTTGGGGAAACATCCTGGATGGATCCAACCTCAAGGCCAGCAGCCTGCAGCGAACGGATCGCGGTTTCGCGTCCCGAGCCCGGGCCCTTGACGAAAACGTCAACCTTGCGCATGCCGTGCTCCTGCGCGCGCTTAGCGGCAGATTCAGCGGCCATCTGAGCAGCGTATGGGGTCGACTTACGCGAGCCCTTCATGCCTACCTCGCCGGCCGAAGCCCACGAGATAACAGCACCGGACGGATCGGTAATCGATACGATGGTGTTGTTGAAGGTGCTCTTGATATGCGCCTGTCCCTGCGCGATATTCTTTTTGTCCTTGCGACGCGGCTTACGTACCGCTCCACGAGTCTTTGGGGGCATTTCTTCTCCTACGAAAAAAGTATTTGAACTAGACCGCTAAGATTTAGCGAGTCTTCTTCTTACCTGCGACGGTACGCTTCGGGCCCTTGCGGGTACGAGCGTTGGTCTTGGTGCGCTGACCGTGGACCGGCAGGCCCTTACGGTGACGAATACCTTCGTAGGATCCGATCTCGACCTTGCGGCGGATGTCAGCCTGAACCTCGCGGCGCAGGTCACCTTCTACCTTGTAAGTGCCTTCGACGAAGTCACGCAGCTGAACGAGGTCAGCGTCGCTGAGATCCTTAACGCGCGTGTCCGGGTTGGTCCCGGTCGCTGCGATGATCTCTTCTGCACGGGTCTTGCCCACGCCGTAGATGTAAGTCAGCGCGATAATTACGCGCTTTTCGCGTGGAATGTCCACGCCTGCTAAACGAGCCAAGTGGCTACCTTTCAACCAACGGAGGTCTGGAGCAGTACCGCCCAGGATATCTCCTGGCCCCGGCCTCCGAACCCGGGGGTGTGCATCGATACTTCGATGCGGTACTGCCTATATGACTACGCGTGGGAAATTCCGAAGAACGGAATTAGCCCTGACGCTGCTTGTGGCGTGGATTCTCGCAGATCACCATGACCACGCCATTACGACGGATCACCTTGCATTTATCGCAGATCGGCTTCACGCTAGGGTTAACCTTCAAGGCTTTGTCCTTTTGCGGTTGCAGTTATTGAGTGGAGCAGTGAATAAGCAGTTCGTCCCAGGGACATTCCTCAGACGGGCGTTCGAACGATCTCTCGTTCAACGTCCGTCAGGCTAATGTCTATGGACTGCAGATTTACTTGTAGCGGTAAACGATACGGCCTCGGTTGAGGTCGTATGGGCTCATTTCAACCTGCACTCGATCCTCTGGGAGGATACGAATGTAGTGCTGACGCATCTTACCCGAGATAGTGGCGAGCACCACGTGACCGTTTGGCAGCTCTACGCGAAACATCGCGTTCGGCAGCGCTTCGGATACGGAGCCCTCTACCTGGATGACGCCTTCCTTCTTGCCCATTTTCCCCGCTAACTTTTGTTGTTGACGATTTTCCATCAACAAGTAATTGGTTCTGGCTGTTTACGACCTCACCGAACCCTAAGAGTTTTAGGCTCAGTCAAATAGACAACCAAAAATTAAGAATACGCCATTGGCAGACTCTAGGACAAATCCAAGGACGCACTTAAACTGTTAGCTCCGGCACGCAGGGCGTGCCGGAGCCAGAACTTAAGGCTTGATCGGCGAGGGAGTCACGCCGAATGGCGCCAATCCCGCTTCGCCGCCATCATGTGCGGTGAGTACCCAGATGCCGCCCATGTGGATGGCTACGGTGTGCTCCCACTGCGAGGCGTTCGCCTTGTCATCGGTGACTACCGTCCAGTCATCTTCCAGCACCGAGGTCGCGATCTTGCCGCGCACCAGCATAGGTTCGATGGCCAGCGCCATGCCCGGCTTGATCCGCGATCCGCGGTGGCCGGTGTTGTAGTTCAGCACATCCGGGGCCATGTGCATGGCCGAGCCGATGCCGTGGCCGCAGTACTCCTCCAAGATGCCCAGCGGGGCGCCCGGCTGGGAGCTGACGAAGTCGTCGATCGCTTCGCCGATCTGCCCGATGTACCGCGCCTTGGAGAAGGCGGCGATGCCGGCCCACATGGCCTGCTCGGTGATCTCGCTCAAGCGCTGGTCCGCCGGGTCCACCTTGCCGATGAGCAGGGTGCGTGCGGAGTCCGAATGCCAGCCATCGATGATCGCGCCGCCATCGACCTTCAGCACGTCCCCGTCCTTCAGCTCGTACTCGCTGGGGAAGCCGTGGACGACCTCGTGGTTGACCGAGGCGCAGATGTTCGCCGGGAAACCGTGGTAGCCGAGGAAGTTGCTGGTGGCGCCGTGGCGTTCGAGCACCTTCGCGAAGGCCGCATCGACCTGCTTGGTGGTGACCCCCGGACGGGCGGTGGCGCTGGCCTCATCGAGTGCTTCGGCGAGCACCAGTCCGGCCTCGCGCATCATCAAAATCTGCGAATTGGTTTTGTACTCAATTCGTGGCTGACCTAGAGCCAATGTCATGCCCCTTAATTCTTTTGGGTCTCAGAACCCGAGTAAGCGTTTGGATATGTGTTGCTGAACCACGCAGGGACCGTGCCACGGCCCTCAGAGGCTGTTCGCGGCACGGTCCCTACGTGTAAGTGGAAATGCTTAGGCGGTAACGTTCAACGCCGAGAGCACACGCTCGGTGACCTCGTCGATGGCGCCAATGCCATCGACCTTGCGCACGATGCCGCGCTCTTCGTAGCGATCTACCACGATGCGGGTCTCTTCGTTGTACAGACCCAGGCGGTGGCGGATGACCTCTTCGGTGTCATCGGCGCGGCCTTCGATCTCAGCACGCTTGAGCAGGCGCGCTACCAGCTCTTCGTCATCGGCGGTCAGCTGCAGCACTGCATCGAGCTCGACGCCCTGAGCGGCAAGCATGGCATCCAGGGCATCAACCTGCGCGCTGGTGCGTGGGTAGCCATCGAGCAGGAAGCCGTTGGCGACATCTTCCTGGCCCAGTCGATCTTCAACCATGTTGTTGGTGACCGAGTCCGGCACGAAGTTGCCGGCGTCGATGTACTTCTTCGCCTCGACACCCAGTGGGGTGCCGCCCTTGACGTTGGCGCGGAAGATATCACCGGTGGAGATCGCGACGATTTCCAGACGCTCGGAAATCTTCACTGCTTGGGTGCCTTTGCCGGCACCCGGTGGACCAATAATTAACAGTCGACTCATCGCAGTAGCCCTTCATAGTTTCGTTGCTGCATTTGAGCATTGATTTGCTTGACGGTTTCCAGACCCACACCAACCATGATGAGGATCGAGGTGCCGCCAAATGGGAAGTTTTGGTCTGCGTTGAACAGCACGAAGGCGATCAGCGGGATCAACGCGACGAACGCCAGATACAGGGCGCCCGCGAAGGTGATTCGGGAAATCACGAACTGCAGATACTCGGCCGTTGGCTTGCCGGCGCGAATGCCCGGAATGAAGCCGCCGTACTTCTTCATATTGTCCGAGACTTCAATCGGGTTGAAGGTAATCGCTACATAGAAGTAGGTGAAGCCGATGATCAGCAGGGTGTAGACGAGCATGTACCACGGCGAAGAGGACGCCGAGTGCTCCTGCAGCCACATCGCCCATTCCGGCAGGGTACCGTCATCGTTCTGGTTGAACGAGACGATCATCTGCGGCAGGGCGAGGATCGAGCTGGCGAAGATCACCGGGATCACGTTCGCCATATTGACCTTCAGCGGAATGTAGGTGGAAGTTCCACCCACGGTGCGCCGCCCAATGGTGCGCTTGGCGTACTGCACCGGAACACGTCGCTGGGACTGCTCCACGAACACGACCAGCGCGATCACCAGGAAGCCGACGGCGATGACACCGATGAAGGTGCCCCAACCCTGGGACTGCGCGATGGCGCCCATGGCGGCCGGGAAGCCCGAAGCGATCGAGATGAAGATCAGGATGGACATGCCGTTGCCGATACCGCGTTCGGTGATCAATTCGCCCATCCACATGATCAGGCCGGTGCCTGCGGTCAGTGCGAAGATCATCAGCAGAATCACGATAATCGAGTCATCGGGAATCAGCGGCAGGGTGCAGCTCGGGAACAGTCCGCCGGTACGCGCCAGAGTGATCAGCGTGGTGCCCTGCAAGAGCGCCAACGCGATGGTCAGGTAGCGGGTGTACTGGGTCAGCTTGCCTTGGCCGGCTTGGCCTTCCTTGTGCAGTGCTTCGAAGTGCGGGATCACCACACGCAGTAGCTGCACAATAATGGCCGCCGTAATGTACGGCATGATACCCATGGCAAAGATCGAAACTTGCAACAGGGCGCCGCCGCTGAAGAGGTTTACGAACTGATAAAGACCACCGGTGGTTGAACCCAATGCCAGACACTGCTGAACGTTGCTGTAATCCACGCCCGGGGCCGGAATAAAAACGCCGACTCGATAGATCGCAATGATCCCGAGGGTGAAAAGCAGTTTGTTGCGCAGGTCAGGCGTCCGAAAAACTCGGGCTATGGCGCTGAACAAGCGTCCTCCTGAAGTATGTGCTTGAGTCTAGGTAAAGACTCTTGCTATGACCTAATGATTCTAGCCGTCTTATGTACTATCTCGCCAAATACGCCACACAGCTACAACCCCATTTTTTCGCAGTGGTTGCGGAAATACGGTGGTTTACTTGGGATTCTACAGCGTAATACTACGAGTAACGCGAGATAAGAAAATCCCCGGTGAGCTTGTCTAAACAAGCTCACCGGGGATTTAGCTATAGCGCAAACCCTGAATTAGAGGGTTTCTGCCTGGCCGCCAGCAGCAGCAATCTTTTCGGTTGCGGAAGCCGAGAAAGCGTTAACCTTCACGTCAACCTTGACCGTAAGGTCGCCGGTGCCCAGCACCTTGACAGGCTGGTTCTTACGAACAGCGCCCTTGGCAACGAGTGCCTCGACGGTAACTTCGCCGCCTTCTGGGAACAATTCCGAGATCTTGTCCAGGTTTACAACCTGGAACTCGACGCGGAATGGGTTCTTGAAGCCACGCAGCTTTGGCAGACGCATGTGCAGTGGAAGCTGTCCACCTGCGAAACCTGCCTTGATCTGGTAACGAGCCTTCGTACCCTTGGTACCACGGCCTGCAGTCTTACCCTTGGATGCCTCGCCACGACCCACGCGGGTCTTGGCGGTCTTGGCACCCTGAGCTGGACGCAGGTGGTGAACCTTAAGTGCTTTTTCTTCAGCCATCTTTACTTCGCCTCCTCAACCTTCAACAGGTGTGGAACCTTGTTGACCATACCTACGGTCACAGGGTCAGCGGAGCGGACAACGGTGTGTCCGATGCGCTTCAGACCCAGCGAGCGAACGATGTCGCGCTGAACCTGGCTACCACCAATGATGGACTTAATCTGGGTGATTTCCAGCGTGGCATCGCCTGGAACAATGTTCTTAGCCATTGATTAAGCACCTGCCTTCTGGGTCTGGATGTGACGCAACATTGCTGCTGGTGCAACCTCGTCCAGCGGAAGACCGCGGCGAGCTGCAACTGCTGCAGGCTCTTCGAGACCCTTCAGCGCTGCAATGGTGCCCTTCACGATGTTGATCTGGTTGCTTGAACCCATCGACTTCGAAAGGATGTCCTGGATACCAGCGCATTCCAATACCGCACGCACCGGACCGCCGGCGATAACGCCGGTACCCGGAGCAGCTGGACGGAGCAAGACGACGCCAGCGGCGGCCTCGCCCTTGACCAGGTGCGGGATGGTGCCGCCAACGCGTGGAACGCGGAAGAAGGACTTCTTGGCTTCTTCAACGCCCTTGGCGATAGCTGCTGGAACTTCCTTGGCCTTACCGTAGCCAACGCCAACCATTCCGTTGCCGTCGCCCACGACGACAAGTGCGGTGAAGCTAAAGCGACGACCACCCTTGACGACCTTGGATACGCGGTTGATAGCTACAACGCGCTCAAGGAACTTGTCCTTGTCGTCATTGCGGCTGTCCTTCGAATCGCGGCCTCGGCCACGACCCTCGCCACGGCCACGGCCTTCTCCACCACGGCCACGACCCTCGCCGCGAGCGGCGCCGGTCTTCTCCGTGGCAGGAGCTGCAGTAGTCGAGGCTGCTTCAGTAGCTTCAGACACCTGAGTTTCCTTCTTGTTAGTAGCTTCGCTCACAGTGCCAGCCCACCTTCACGTGCGCCGTCGGCAATGGCTGCCACGCGACCGTGGTAGCGGTTACCGCCGCGGTCGAAGACAACTGCTTCGATGCCTGCAGCCTTGGCGCGCTCTGCGACGAGCTCACCAACGCGCTTGGACTTTGCGGTCTTGTCGGCATCGCTTGCGCGAAGATCTGCTTCCATGGTCGAAGCGCTGGCCAGGGTCAGACCCTGTGAGTCGTCCACGATCTGTACGAACATGTGACGAGCCGAACGGTTGATGACCAAGCGTGGGCGTACCGAGGTACCAACGATGCGCTTGCGCACACGCAGGTGGCGACGACCGCGTGAAGCGGACCTGCTCTTGCCCTTGATTCCGATAGCCATAATTATTTACCAGCCTTTCCGACCTTGCGGCGGATGATCTCGCCAGCGTAGCGAATGCCCTTGCCCTTGTAAGGCTCGGTCTTGCGCAGCTTGCGGATGTTAGCGGCAACTTCACCGACGTGCTGCTTGTCAATACCAGCGATGGTGATTTTGTTGTTGCCCTCGACGGTAAAGGTGATGCCGTCAGGAGCCGTGACGCTAACTGGGTGCGAGTAGCCGAGAGCGAACTCCAGGCCGGCGCCCTTAGCGACAACACGGTAACCGGTACCGTGGATTTCCAGCTTCTTTTCGTATCCGTCGGTCACACCGATGATCAGGTTATTGATCAGGGTGCGGCTCAAGCCGTGCAACGAACGCGCATCGCGCGAATCGTTCGGGCGGGATACGGTAACGGTGTTCTCATCCTTGGCAACGGTGATAGGAGCCGAGATGGTGACCGAAAGCTCACCCTTCGGGCCCTTTGCGGTGACCTGCTGGCCATCCACATTCAGCTCAACGTTTGCCGGGACGGTGATCGGAAGACGTCCAATACGTGACATTGTATGTTTCTCCCTTCCCGTTACCAGACGTAGGCGAGGACTTCCCCACCTACGCCCTTCTTTGCAGCCTGACGGTCAGTAAGCAGACCGGAGGAGGTGGACAGGATTGCGATACCAAGACCACCGAGCACGTGAGGCAGGTTGGTGGACTTTGCGTATACACGCAAGCCTGGCTTGGAGATACGGCGTACGCCAGCGATTGAACGCTCACGCGATGGGCCGTACTTCAGGGTGATGGTCAGCGTCTTGCCGACTTCTGCTGCTTCTTCCTCGAAGGAGGCAATGTAGCCCTGATCCTTCAAGATGTTGGCAATGCGCACTTTGAGCTTGCTCGACGGCATCGACACGGAGTCGTGGTGTGCCGAGTTGGCGTTGCGCAGTCGAGTCAGCATATCTGCGACTGGATCTGTCATAGACATGTGGGCTTCAGCCCTTCCTCGTTACGGTTTCCGCTAGGGACCTGTAACGTAGCGAGTTTAGTTGTTGGTCTTGAACGGGAAGCCCAGAGCCTTGAGCAAGGCACGGCCTTCATCGTCAGTCTTGGCGGTGGTCACCACAGTGATGTCCATACCGCGCACGCGATCGATCTTGTCCTGGTTGATTTCGTGGAACATCGACTGTTCGGTCAGACCGAAAGTGTAGTTGCCATTGCCATCAAACTGGCGGTCGCTCAGACCGCGGAAGTCGCGGATACGAGGCAGTGCCAAGGTGATCAAGCGATCGACGAATTCCCACATGCGATCGTTACGCAAGGTGGTGTGGGTACCAATCGGCATGCCTTCGCGCAGCTTGAACTGTGCGATCGACTTGCGAGCCTTGGTGACCACTGGCTTCTGACCGGTAATTGCGGTCAGATCGCGCACGGCGCCTTCGATGAGCTTCGAGTCCTTAGCGGCCTCGCCGACACCCATGTTCACGACGACCTTGGTCAGGGTTGGTACCTGCATCGGGTTGACGTAGCTGAACTGCTCCTGCAATGCAGGGCGGATGTCTGCGGCGTACTTTGCCTTCAGACGTGGCTGGATCTTGGTGGCTGTCTCAGTCATTACAGATCCTTTCCGGAAGCCTTGGCGTAACGGACGCGCACAGTCTTGGACACACCGTTCTTCTCGACGGTTTCCTCGCGGAAACCAACGCGGGTTGGCTTCTTGGTCTCTGGGTCAACCACTGCAACGTTGGAAACGTGCACTGGAGCCTCGACAACCTCGATGCCACCGGACGTGGTTCCGTTTTCGGACTGTCCAGCCTTGGTGTGCTTGGTGACGCGGTTAACGCCCTCAACCAGAACGCGCGAAGTGGCGGTGATGACAGTCAGGACCTTGCCCTGCTTGCCACGCTCTTTGCCTGAGATGATCTGAACCAGATCACCCTTTTTGATCTTTGCACCCATGCTTACAGCACCTCCGGAGCCAACGAAACGATCTTCATGAACTTCTTGTCACGAAGTTCGCGACCCACTGGACCGAAAATACGGGTTCCGCGGGGCTCACCTTCGTTCTTCAAGATCACAGCAGCGTTCTCGTCGAACTTGATGTAGGAACCGTCTGCACGACGGATTTCCTTCTTGGTGCGAACAACGACAGCCTTGACGACGTCGCCCTTCTTCACGTTGCCGCCTGGAATTGCATCCTTGACGGTAGCGACAATAGTGTCGCCAATGCTTGCGTAGCGACGCTTCGAGCCACCGAGCACGTTGATGGTAAGGATTTCCTTAGCACCAGTGTTATCGGCAACTTTTAGTCGCGACTCTTTCTGAATCACTTCTTACTCCTGTCGTCTCGCTGGTTCTCTCTGGGAGCCTTGCGGAACGGATATGGTCTCCACGATACGATCGCTTACCCCCACCGGCGCGGGCGCACCGAATGCTGATCCCAATTGCTGGCAGGGCCGAGGCGTAAAATATCGAGGCTGTACTGCGCAACCCGACGGTGTCAGGCCGCACTGCATCGCACCGAAGGTGGATAGTCCTCGAATGAAATGCGCACAGAACCTTAAGTCTAGCCTAGATTCACGCCATTTAGAAATGGTGTGGTAATAGGAAAGCTAGCGTTCTTGGTCACACCCGCGGCCCGGATTGCTCCCGGCTTTACGGGCTTGCTGGCGGCTGCAGATGCAAAGTTGCGCTGAGCGCCAAATGATCCGAGCCGGGCAACCGAATGGATTTCGTCTCCGAGACCGTAAACCCACGAGAAATGATGTGATCAATCTCTATGACTGGACTCGGCAGTCGCGTGGCCGGCCAAGTCGCCGCAGGAACAAACCCCGAAGCTTCATCTAGCCCCTGCACCGCGCGGCGGTATTGCGGATGGCCGCGCGTGGCATTGAAGTCGCCCGCCAAAATCACCGGGTTTTCACCATGCGTTTCGATCCACTTCTCCACGCTGCCAAGCCCCTGCTCCCAGGTTTCCGCATTGCCCAATGGCGGATACACATGCACTGCGGCCAAGGGCACCTGCTGTCCCTGAACCTCGATCAGCACCGTGGGCATGCTGAACCACCCGGTCTCTTCGGTACTCAGCTCCGTCTCGGTCTGGGTCAACGGGAGTTTTGAAAAGATGACTGTGTCCCGGTTTCCATCTTCCGGCGCCGGAGCTGTCCGGTAGAGATATTCGGTCATGGCCCCGCGGGCCGCGAGCGATTCATGCAACGGCTCACTGGTCTCCACCAAAACAAGCACATCTGGATCTTCGCTGCTGATCTCTCGCGCCAGCTCGGCGGGATCTGCCTGGGCCTTATAGGTATTAAACGAAAATACCTTCAGCGCCGGTCCAGGTTCTGTGCCGGCCGGCGGATTGAACTGCAGGTAAGGCTGCAATCCGAAGATGAGCACCAAAAGCAGCACCGCTCCCGGAAGCAATTTGCGCCGCCAGCAGGCATAGACCAGCGCAGCAAATGGGATGAGCAGAAGCCACAGCGAGGCCGCCTGCACCTTGGGAAGCACTCCCCCGGCGAGCCACGGTACATGCGCGAGCCCCGCAATCAGCAGTGACATCAGCACGACTGGGATCCACAAGGTCTTTTTCCGTTTTTGCAGATCAATTGTAGGCATACCGGGAGCTTATCCTGTCGGGATGTTTAGCAGGAATCAGCCCCACGGCTCGCGGTATTTATTCCATGGCCCAGCCGGTAGCGTTGCACAACTCGCAGGGATTCTCGTGGCGGATCTGGCCGTTGGAGCCGCCGGTGGGGGCCAAACTTCTCCGGGTAGGACGAACGGTGAGTGTTGCGGCGATTAGTTGACTGCCATAACCCGCACTGCACGGATGCAGCGCTCCCCTGCGACGGTTGCCTAGGCGCGCTGCTCGTGGAGCACTCTGCGCTCCCGGACACAGCCGAGATGACCCTGGAATTTGTGCTGATGCCGATGGCCCAGGCCCATTGCTGTCGGCTGATCCGCCATTTTGACCACCGACGGCTGTACCGTTGTGGTCATGTCTTGGGTTGAGGTCGCAAACGACGTATTCGTGAAATCTTTTGGCGCAGATAGCGTCAACATTGCCGCGATCCTCGGGCCTAGCGGCACGACCGTCGTTGACACCGGCGGTTCACCCAGTGAAGCCAGGGCAATAGTCGATGAGCTGAGGCAACGCTTCGGCAAACCAATCGTGGGCGCGATCAATACCCACGCGCACTACGATCATTGCTTTGGTAATTCCGTATTTGCCCAATTGGGCGTTCCGATTATCGGCCACCAGCGGATCCCTGCCCACTTCGATTCCTTTGAAGCACCACGTTTGAAGGCATGGCGCAAGGATCCCAGCCGAGAAACAGACAAAGCATGGGACCAGGTCGCCTTGGTGCACCCGTCCGTGCTTGTGGAACAAGCGGCGACGCTGACCGCTGGTGGACGCGAGATTGCCTGTTTGCCCGTATCGCGTGGACACACGGACACAGATCTTGCGGTCTTCGTTCCCGACGCCCGAGTATGGATGCTTGGGGATGTGATCGAAGAATCCGGGCCTCCCATGTTCGGTTCGGGAAGCTGGCCGCTTGACTGGCCCGAATCCTTGCGCACGCTGCTGACTGGAATCGGGCCAGCGGATGTGATCGTTCCGGGGCACGGGCGGACCGTGGATCTCCAATTTGCCAACACGCAGGCCTCAGAACTCCACGCTGTGGCTCATGCGGTTCGAAGCGCATGGAACGCCGGGCGCAGCATTGATGAAGCACTAGCCGCGGCCGAATTGCCTTGGCCCCGCTGGATGCTGCACTCCGCATTTGAACGAGGATTCTCCGAACTATCCGCACAAGGGTGAAGTCGATGCACAAGCACGCGGACCAAGCGCAGCTCAGGCCTGCTGCTCCGCCGCCCACCGGGCTACGCGCTCCTTGCTCTGCGCTTCGGAGAGATCCTCCACCCTGGACATCAGCGACCAGCGTACTCCAAAGGGATCGATGATCGAGGCAAAACGATCACCGGACACGAAGGTTGCCACCGGCTCGCGGATTGCGGCTCCCGCCGCCTCGGCCTTTGCCACTAGCTCATCGACGTTCGGGCAGTACAGGCCCATGGAGTAGCAGGCTTCGGGTTGCGCGGGTGGTGCAACGAGTCCGTAGTCGGGGCTCGGCTCTCCCAACTGCAGTTTACCGTTGCCAAAGTCCAGGTCTGCGTGGACCAGCACTCCCCCGATCTCGGTGGAGTCCACGACTCTGGCGTCAAAGACCTCACGGTAGAACTCCACGGCCCCAGCCGCATTCCGGATCGCCAAAAACGGAGTCAACGATGTGGATCCGCGAGGGATCCCTGCGACGGTGTGCTGCCCGGTCACACCCATTTTGTTTTCTTCTCGATATTCCATACCTTCACCCTAGGAGCTTGTGGCACGCTGGGACTTGTAGATTCGCGCCAATCGTGGAGGTGAACAGTCATGGACAGCTCGGCCGAACGTCGTGGCGTGCTCTACCCCGCGAAGTTGCCAGACTTCATGCGAGTGCCGGCTCCCGAAGAGTTGCGTGACCGCGTGGGCTGGTTCTGGCTGGCTCGCTGGGATATTGCCCCAGGCCGTTCCTCGCGCCAAGAATTGCTTCCGTTCCCCTGCATGAATGTGGATATTCAACGCCAGGGCGTGACGCTCTCCGGCGTTGCTTCCGGTGCCTCGCATCGTGATTTGAGCGGAACCGGCTGGGTCCTCGCGGCCATGCTCCTGCCCGCGTCCACCCCGGCCTTCGGCCTTGATCCGCGCAGCTTGCTCGGAGCCGAGATGCGCATCCCGGGACCGACACCGCACGAACCGATCTGCGCATTGCTGGCCGGCCCGGTGAACAGGGAAACCATCGAATCGGCGATCAGGCTCTTCGCGGCCTGGCTCGAAGCGAAGATCCCGCGTGCTTCGGTCCAAGGGCTTCTGGCGAATCGCATGCTTGAGCTGGCCGCCGGGCAGAGGGAAATGATCAATGTCCCCCAGCTGGCACAGGCCATGGGGATATCGGTGCGCAGCGTCCAGCGCCTGGCAAATGATTACGTGGGGCTCGCACCGTTGACCATCATCCGCCGATACCGTCTGCAAGAAGCCGCACAGCGGCTGCGTGAAAGCCCTGAAACAACGATCGCCCAGATTGCCGCCGAGTTGGAGTACGCGGACCATGCGCATCTGACCACCGATTTTCGCCAGGTACTCGGTTTCACCCCGAGCGCCTACCGCGCAAATTCGAAAGCAGCAGACACGGTCTTTCGCGAGCCTAGTCAAACAGCGCGGCCACCGCACTGATTTCGACGAGTGCGCCCTGCACGCCCAAGCCTGCGACGAGGCTCGCGGTCACCAGCGGCGGATTCGCGGAGCTCAGTTCGCCGGCGATAGCCCCGTAGGCGCGGGATACGTCGACGCCCTCGGCGAGTTGGACGTTCCAGGAGATCACATCGGCCAGATCCGCGCCGACGGCGTTCAGAGCGATGCGTGCGTTGTGCAACGCCCGAGCGGCCTGTACCGCCACGTCCTCGGCACCGATGAGCGTCCCGCGCTCGTCGACCGAGTTTTGCCCGCCCACGTAAACCATTCGCGCCCCTGGCGGCACCACCGCCACGTGGCTGAATGCGGGCGAGTGGACAAGGCCCGCGGGCCGGATGAATTTGATAGAAGCCATGCCCTATGCTGACAGCGCTGCGCCGCTACTTCAAGAGCTCTGGTTTTACCGTTCTCCCGTTATGTTGTTGACAACTCATTAACACCGAGGAACATAGGAGCCGTCGTCCGACCAATCTCGGCATGGTGCCTTGCCCCCTGCTTATCCAATAGTCCGGGGGTGTTGCCGCCGAGATTGGGATGGCAGCTGACTGGGAACGCCTGCTGAACAGTTCTTACGAAGTTCGGTGAAACCGTTTACGCGGGAGCCGGATGGATAATGCCGGTAGCGGTATCAGCGACAAAGTTGTTGTGCCACGAATCATCACCAGCATCGAGTGAACAACGCACCTCAGCCGATCCGCGCTCGATGTCAGCGGATGTGAGGGTATAGGTCGGTGTGAAAAAGTTGATGGCCTTCCCCGGAGGCACGACTGCTTCAGGGAACTGCTGGTTGAGATCCCCATCAAAGTTCCCATTCAGCGCAACTTTGAGCGAAGTCTTTCCTTCATTGGAAAAACGTCCCGTAAAAGCGAGGAAATCGCCGGCCCGGAGACCCTGCTTTGGCGCCCCGTAGTTGGCTTCCTGCGCTTCGCGCGTACCTAGGATCTGGTCACCGCCAGCGTATCCCTGCCCAACTTCTTTCCATGCATGATGCCCCCATTCACCGGCATTGGCGGATATGACATGGAATTCACCGACATTGACCCACTTTTCTGGTTGCCCGGGAGTTATAGAACGCAGCACCATGTTGAATGGGCCCGTTTCTAGATCCGTTTACGTGTCGGCGGCCCGACGAAGTGCGCTTTCGCTGAGCGCGGCCGATTCCAGTCGCGCAAAAACAATATTTGTGTACCCATTGTCCTCCAGTAGAACTCCGAGTGCCCCATCTGCCAGACGCGTTCCCGTGGAGTACGCAGAACTTCCGGGACATATTGAGGCGACCGGTTGCCATTGAGTGCCTGCATCAAATGACACGCTCAGAACGGTGTTGCGGCGAAGTGAGCTATCGCGGTTATTCGTGGCCAACAAGATAGGTCTCGGCTTGTCATTCTCGATAGAAAATATGCTGCCGTTGTCACCAGGATCCGGCAGTGAAGGGGCCGGAATTAGCGGCCCGTAGCTGTGTCCACCATCGCTGGATACGGCTTGGACCCGATGACCTGGTGCGCGTGAGTTCAGCAAGACTCGACCATCCGAAAGCTCGACTACCTTATTCTCATTGGCCTCCTCCGCCGTAGACTCGCCAAGCGTCCAAGTCTCCCCGTGATCATCGGAATAGGCCGAGGCGGCTTTGATGACGCCGTTTTCAAGCAGCACCATCTGCTGCACCAATCGGCCGGCAAAGCGACCTTGGGTCAGTTGAATGCCAGCACCGGCGGCAGCAAAAATCCCAGTGATCCCCGGGCGTTTGAGCTGTTCTGTGATCCTGCGGTATCGCCAGCTCAATCCGTCATCATCCGAATAGGCGAGATCCACATGTTGCACCGCATCCTCGGGCTCGATGCCTTCAACGGACTCAAAGAAGCCAGCATGAGTGCCCGCAGCGTGGAAACAGAATATACGTGAGGTCTGCTGATCTACTATCAGGCTGGGGTCGCCAAAGCCTTGCAGGCCGGTGCCGGTACGGATATTCAGCTGTGCGCCCCACGAAAGGCCATGGTCCGTACTTCGCCGAAGTAGCAGATCGATAGTGTTTGGCAGATCGTCAAGATTTGGGCGGCCATCGTAGGCTGCGAGTACGGTTCCAGCGGTCGTGACGGCCAGAGCCGGGATGCGGTACTGGCGGTGTCCGTTGACGCCACGAGTTGCCAATATCTGCGAAGAAAAGTTTGGTGATCGATCTGACATGTTCCATGTCTACCGCGGCGGGGAGCATGTATCAACTCCTCATTGATGTCATTACGCACTGATCAGCACCGTAGTCCCCTACCAGCCGGTCTGCCGCGAACATCGATATGGGCCCCAGTACGTGAATGCGGAATCTTCGCACCAAGCTGCAGTCCGTTATAACGCACTCTGCTGCAGTCGCAACCCGGGGGCACAAAAAACGCCCCGGGCCGCTTGCGCAGTGCTCCGGGGCGTTTTCAGTTATTCACGTAATCCGTGAAATCACCGAGAAAGCTTACTTAGCCTTCTCAACGATCTCAACGAGACGCCAGTTCTTGTCTGCTGACAATGGGCGAGTCTCTGCGATTACAACCAAGTCGCCAATGCCGGCTTCGTTGTTCTCGTCGTGAGCCTTCACGTTCTTGTTGCGACGCATGACCTTGCCGTAAAGGGCGTGCTTAACACGGTCCTCAACGTCAACGACGATGGTCTTCTGCATCTTGTCGGAAACCACGTAACCACGGAGGGTCTTGCGGTCGTTGCGCTCTACAGCTGCGTCCACGACGTTATCCTTCTCGCTCATTACTTGGTTTCCTTGCCCTTCTTGGTCTCTTCAACCGGGACAACAACTTCCTTACGAAGACCCAGCTCGCGCTCACGCATTACGGTGTAGATGCGTGCGATGTCGCGCTTGATAGCCTTCAGGTTGCCGTGGGTTTCAAGCTGGCCGGTAGCCGACTGGAAACGCAGGTTGAACAGTTCTGCCTTGGCCTTCTTCAATTCCTCGTTCAAACGAGTATTATCGAAGCCGTCCAGGGAGTCGACGCTTAGATCCTTAGAACCAATAGTCATCCCTATTCACCACCCTCACGACGCACGATGCGTGCCTTCAATGGCAGCTTGTGGATTGCGAGACGCAATGCTTCCTTAGCTACCTCTTCTGAAACGCCATCAAGTTCGAACAAGATGCGTCCTGGCTTTACGTTTGCAACCCACCACTCCGGGGAACCCTTACCGGAACCCATGCGGGTTTCGGCTGGCTTCTTGGTCAGTGGACGGTCTGGGTAAATGTTGATCCAGACCTTACCGCCACGCTTGATGTGACGGGTCATCGCGATACGAGCTGCCTCGATCTGACGGTTCGTCACGTAAGCAGGAGTAAGAGCCTGAATGCCGTATTCACCGAAAGCAACAGTGGTTCCGCCCTTGGCAGCGCCGGAGCGCTTCGGGTGGTGCTGCTTACGGAACTTCACTCGACGTGGGATAAGCATTTAAGCCTGTCCTCCTTCCGCAGCCGGAGCTGCAGCGCCCTTACGCTCTGGACGACGACGACGCTCTCCACCACGTGGACGATCGTTGCCACCGCCGCGGCCACCGCGAGCCGGAGCTGCTGCGGCCTGCTGTGCAGCAAGTTCCTTGGCGGTTACGTCGCCCTTGTAGATCCAGACCTTCACGCCGATACGGCCGAAGGTGGTCTTGGCTTCGAACTTGCCGAAGTCGATGTTCGCACGCAGGGTGTGCAGCGGCACACGACCTTCGCGGTAGAACTCCTTGCGGGACATTTCTGCACCGCCAAGACGACCGGAGCACTGAACGCGGATGCCCTTGGCACCAGCGCGCATTGCCGACTGCATTGCCTTCTTCATCGCGCGGCGGAAAGCCACACGCGAAGCAAGCTGCTCGGCGATGCCCTGGGCGACCAACTGGGCCTCCATGTCAGGGTTCTTGACCTCGAGGATGTTCAGCTGAACCTGCTTAGCCGTCATCTTCTCCAGTGCGCCACGGATGCGATCTGCTTCGGCGCCGCGGCGGCCGATCACGATGCCCGGACGTGCGGTGTGGATATCCACACGAACACGGTCACGAGTGCGCTCGATCTCGACGCGGGCGATGCCTGCACGATCCATTCCGGTGGACAGCAATGCGCGGATCTTTACGTCTTCTTTTACGTAATCTGCGTAGCGCTGTCCTGGCTTGCTGCTATCGGCGAACCAGTGCGAAACGTGGTCAGTGGTGATGCCGAGACGGAAACCGTTCGGGTTTACCTTCTGTCCCATTTAGTTCTCCCCACCCTTCTCCGGGGTTGAAACAACCACGGTGACGTGGCTGGTGCGCTTCTTGATCTGGAATGCGCGACCCTGAGCTCGCGGCTGGAACCGCTTCATGGTCGGACCTTCGTCAACAAACGCTTCGCTGATGATCAGCTCGTCCTCATTGAATGCTTCACCTGCACGGTCTGCAGCGGCACGGGCGTTAGCCACTGCCGATGCAACAACCTTGTACACTGGCTCCGAAGCTGCCTGTGGGGCAAACTTCAGGATAGCCAGCGCTTCGTTGGTCTGTAGACCACGAACAAGGTTGACGACGCGCCGGGCCTTCATAGGCGTCACGCGAATATGGCGCGCAATTGCCTTGGCTTCCATTGCTTTCCTTCTCTCGTCTCTCGAAGAGGGGTAAGCATCTCTAGATCCCTAACGGGACCTAGCGACGCTTGCCCTTCTTGTCGTCCTTTACGTGGCCACGGAACGTGCGGGTGGCTGCAAACTCTCCGAGCTTGTGGCCAACCATTGATTCGGTGACAAACACTGGAATGTGCTTACGACCGTCGTGCACGGCGATGGTGTGTCCCAGCATGTCCGGGATAATCATCGAACGGCGGGACCACGTCTTGATGACGTTCTTGGTGCCCTTTTCGTTTTCAGCTTCGACCTTAAGGAAGAGGTGCTGATCGACGAAGGGGCCTTTCTTCAGGCTGCGTGGCATGTTTCCAGGCTCCTATCGCTTGTTCTTGCCGGTACGACGGCGACGCACGATAAGCTTGTCGCTGTCCTTGTTCGGACGACGAGTGCGTCCTTCACGCTTACCATTAGGGTTGACCGGGTGACGACCACCGGAGGTCTTACCTTCACCACCACCGTGTGGGTGATCGATCGGGTTCATGGCGACACCACGCACGGTTGGGCGAACGCCCTTCCAGCGCATGCGGCCGGCCTTGCCCCAGTTGATGTTGATCTGCTCGGCATTGCCAACTTCGCCGATGGTTGCGCGGCAGCGCACATCAACGTTGCGGATTTCACCCGAAGGCAAACGCAGCTGAGCGAAGCGGCCCTCACGAGCCACCAGCTGGATCGAAGCGCCTGCGGAACGTGCCATCTTGGCACCGCCGCCGGGACGCAACTCGACCGCGTGGATTACGGAACCAACCGGGATATTGCGAAGCGGCAGGTTGTTACCTGGCTTGATATCCGCGTTTGGACCGGCCTCAACCTGGTCGCCCTGCTGGAGCTTGTTCGGAGCAACGATGTAGCGCTTGGTTCCATCAATGTAGTGGAGCAAAGCGATACGCGCGGTGCGGTTCGGGTCGTACTCGATGTGAGCAACGGTTGCCGGAACGCCGTCCTTGTCGTGACGACGGAAGTCGATCACGCGGTAGGCACGCTTGTGTCCGCCACCCTTGTGTCGGGTGGTGATCTTACCGGAGTTGTTACGGCCGCCGCTCTTGGTGAGCGGGCGAACCAGCGACTTTTCCGGAGTCGATCGGGTGATTTCTGCGAAGTCAGCTACCGACGAGCCGCGAAGGCCCGGGGTAGTTGGCTTGTACTTACGAATTCCCATTTTTCTTATTCCTCGTTAAAGTGGTCTCCGCTTAGGAAAGCGGACCGCCGAAGATGTCAATCGATCCTTCTTTCAAGGTGATGATTGCGCGCTTGGTATCCTTGCGTGCACCCCACCCGAACTTGGTGCGCTTGCGCTTACCGGATCGATTCATGGTGTTTACGGACTCAACCTTGACGTTGAAGATAGCTTCAACGGCATTCTTGATTTCCGACTTGTTCGAACGTGGGTCGACCAAGAAGGTGTACTGACCTTCATCGATCAGGCCGTAGCTCTTTTCCGAAACGACTGGTGCGATGACCACATCGTGCGGAGCCTTTGAGAAGACGCTCACTTGGCTTCCTCCTTCTGGACCAGTGCTTCGAAGGCAGCCTTGGTGAAGACTACGTCATCCGAAACCAGAACATCGTAGGTGTTCAACTGGTCGACGTATAGGACGTGCACGGAATCAAGGTTGCGCACCGAAAGTGCTGCAACATCGTTCGCGCGGTCAATGACGACGAGCAGGTTCTTGCGCTCGGTCAGCGAACGCAAGGTTGCCAGAGCTTCCTTGGTCGACGGGGTTTCACCGGCAACCAGGTTCTCGATCACGTGGACACGATCGAAGCGTGCGCGATCAGACAGGGCGCCGCGCAGTGCAGCAGCCTTCATCTTCTTCGGGGTACGCTGCGAGTAATCACGTGGGGTTGGACCGTGGACAATGCCACCGCCGGTCATGTGTGGAGCACGGATCGAACCCTGACGGGCGCGGCCGGTACCCTTCTGCTTGAACGGCTTGCGACCGGCGCCGGAAACTTCCGAGCGGTCCTTGGTCTTGTGGGTACCCTGGCGGGCAGCAGCAAGCTGTGCAACGACAACCTGGTGCAACAGCGGGACGTTGGTCTGTACGTCGAAGATACCTGCTGGCAGGTCGACGTTAAGTGCCTTAGTCATTTACTTATGCTCCCTTCACGGCGGTGCGTACGAGAACGACGCGACCGCGAGCGCCTGGAACGGCACCCTTGATCAGCAGAAGGTTCTTCTCAGCGTCGATGGCGTGAATGGTCAGGTTCTGAGTGGTTACCCGCTCAGCACCCATGCGACCGGCCATCTTCTGTCCACGGAAAACGCGACCTGGGGTCGATGCGCCGCCGATGGAACCTGGCTTGCGGTGGTTCTTGTGCGCACCGTGGGAAGCCGGAGCACCCTTGAAGTTGTGACGCTTCATAACGCCGGCAAAGCCCTTACCCTTCGAGGTGCCTACAACGTCGACCTTCTGGCCTGCGTTGAACAGCTCGACGGACAGTTCCTGTCCAGCGGTGTACTCGGCTGCATCTTCAGTGCGCAGCTCCACCAGGTGACGACGTGGGGTCACGCCGGCAGCTTCAAAGTGACCAGCCAGTGGCTTGGTGACCTTGCGTGGGTCGATCTGGCCGTAGCCGATCTGAACTGCGGTGTAGCCATCACGCTCAGCGTTAACTAGCTGGGTGACAACGTTGCTGTCAGCCTGCACGACGGTGACTGGGATCAGAATGTTGTTTTCATCCCAAACCTGGGTCATGCCGAGCTTCGTGCCCAACAGTCCCTTGAAATTACGGGTTGCGGTCATAGTTTTCTCGCCACCTCCCCTTAAAGCTTGATTTCGATGTTGACATCCGCTGGCAGGTCGAGACGCATCAGCGAATCAACAGCCTTCGGGGTCGGATCGACGATGTCGATCAGACGCTTGTGCGTGCGCATTTCGAAGTGCTCACGGCTGTCCTTGTACTTGTGTGGCGAACGGATAACGCAGTACACGTTCTTTTCCGTTGGCAGCGGCACTGGGCCGACTACGGTTGCGCCTGCGCGCGTGACCGTCTCAACGATCTTCCGGGCCGAAACGTCAATGACCTCGTGGTCATACGACTTCAGCCGGATGCGGATTTTCTGTCCCGCCATGGCGTCATGCCTCTTTCTGTTAGCACTATCTAGAATTACTGTGCCTGTATACGGGCCCTTGCGGACCGGCACGCCTTACGCTGCGACTGAATCCGGATCAGATCCGGGTTCCTCACCCGCAGGTGGCTCCGACCCCCGCGGTCGGGCGTGTCGTGTAAATTTTAGTCACGACAAAACCGACAGGGTTTTCACTTTGTGCGAAGGTCTTTTGGTTTGCAGCGGTTGTATCGATCCCGAACCCCAGGCATTATCCTGGGTGAGAGCCGATCCCGGTCGCGCAAACCACTACCGATTACCCCTCGCGGGGATCGGGTTGCAATCAAGCAACTTATCTAGTCTGACAGGTCGACCGCCGTGGCGCAAATCTTTTGCCCGGATTCAGCCCAGTGATCTTGACCTCACGAACCGGCATCGCCGCGATCTTGGCGCTCTCGCTCCGCGCCGCCCGGGTCAGCCTCCTCGCTCTTGGGCTTGCGTTCAACGCGCACCAGCTTGAGCACCGCCGCGACAATCAGCGCGATGCCGGCAAGCACCAGCCAAAGGAATGCCAGGTACCGCAAGAACCATAGCACCGCCGCGGTAATGGCGATCGCGCCCCACCAGATGTAGCGCTTCTGCCCCAGCTTCAGGCCGAGAACGATTAATGCGGCAAAGAAGAAGAGGCTAAAGACCTGCGCCGTCCCATTGCCATCTGCCAGGGTGCTCAACTGGGTCAGCGAGGCAAGAACGGCGGCCGCGACCAGATACCCATGAGCCACCGGCGAGCGTTTGCCCATGAAGTGGCGAACGGCCAGGATGCCGGCAACGAGCGTGAAGTACAGGAAGAAGAAACTGATATCTGGCAGGCGAATGATTTGGCTGTAGCTGCTGAAGCCCAACAATGCGCCGAGCACTATCAGCACATCGCTCCCCCACCGAAGCCAGCGCGTCGGCAATTCGTACATCCGAACTAGAACGGCGGCACCAAAGATCAGCACCGCACCGGCACTAATCCACACCGCCCGCAGATCGTTGAAATGCACCAACGCCCCGGCGATCAGGGTGCTTAGAATCATCGCCGCGAAATAGATACGCGCAGCGGCTCCGCTGGCCCCGCGCGAGGTCACCAGTTCGCGGGGAAAATGTGGAACCGGCTCGGCGAACCGGCCATGCAAGAGCGAAATGATCAACAGCACCATTGCAGTGAATAGCAGCTGCCAGGTGGGGTCCATCCAGGGCTGCAGGCCCGATGGCCTAGTCCCCCGCCAGAACTCGATGCCTTGGCCAATAGCTCCCAGCAATGCAAGACCGGCGCCGGCCGCCAACCACGGGATTTTCCGGGTGTGAACCAAAAGCCCGAGCTGCAGCGCGGCAATCAGGAAGATCAGCGCGAACCACCCGGGGGCGGGAGCTGCGAGCCCAATGCAGAACAACGCGAAGACCGTGCCAAAGATCGGCGCGAAGCGCAGTGTGGCCGAATCACGCAAGCGCCACTGTATCCCCAGGCTGATCAGCGCCAGCGCCATGAGCAGAATCTGAATCATCTGCACAGACCACCACGGTCCGTGAATCCAGCCGGTGGCTGAGAAGCTTTGCACGCCTTGGACATAGCACAGGCCGCACAGTCCCATGATGGCTGCGAAGAGCAGGAACTCTGCATGCTTGGACTGCCCTCTGATGCCCAAGTACCCTGCCACCGAATGAATGATCCACAAGCTCAATCCCAACAGCATGGTGCCACGGTCATGCAGCCCAAAGCTCACATCTCCGATGACTAGGACTAGCGGCAGCAGGCAAACCAGTCCGACGGTAATCCACAGCATCTCTCGGCTCAAACGGCGTCCGGTTCGCATGACGAGGAACAAGCGAAGCAGTTGCGGCACCATAACCGATACCAGCAGCAGCGCGAAGCGACCATGGGAATCAAAATTCATCATGTCCACAAACCACCAGATGCTCAGGGTGAAGGTGATTTGTGCGGCGCCGGCGTAGCTCATCTTCCAGCGTGGTGAGTGAACCAGATGAGCGCCACGCAGATAGAAGAATAGATTCACAAGTCCCACGAAAGGCAGGGCGTTTTGCGGCTCCTGGAAGCTGAGCAGGAAGAGCCCACCACTAGCTGCCAGCACCATGGTGCGCAGTATTTGCACTGCGCGTTCCTGGCCGAAGCCATCGTTGCGCCAACCGGCCAGAATCACGCTGGCCAACGTTAGGAGGATTCCTATGAAGAACCAGTTGCCGGCAGGTAGTCCAAGGAAGCTTGCCGTAGCAGCATCCACGCCAGCCACCTGGTTCACCATAGATCCGATGTACCCCAGGGTGATCAACGCCAGCAGCGCGGAAGCACCGAAACGAATGAGTTGCCCACGAGTCCGGTCGGCTAGCCGAGCGCCTTGGAGCGTCGAGATGAGCCACAGTGCAAACAAAGGTACCCACAGGCCCACAACCCACGCTAGCTGCAGCGAGACATTCTCCGACACGTTCATCGCGTACCAGCTTGACCTACCCGTTTGGTGATCAAAACCGCTCAGCATCTGCTGCACCGTGCGACCGCCAAATCCGCCGAAGACAAGGAACCCGATCCACCGGGTCTGGTCTAGCGCCAGATGCCAGCGGCGATCCGTTTCGCTGCGCATCGCGAGTGTGAGTCCCACCAGCGCCACGGCTACCCCCGGCAATGCCCGCCAGGCAAACCAGTCACTGGCGGTGATCCCCAGCAGGACCAGCGCCACGATAGCGGCCGCTTCAATCTTTCCCCGCTTGCCCAAGGCTGGAACCGCGAAGAGCTGAAGCACGGGAATCAACAGCACCGCATACCACCAAGGAATGAGTTCTCCGCTGGCATTGAGCATAACCGCGAGCGTTGAAGCGCAGACCAGCACCCAGAGGAGCACCCGTTCGGCCCGCCACCATTTGGCTGGCACCGTGAAAAGCCGGCGATAACCTTGCGCATAATGCGTGATCGCCAAGGCCTGCGCCGCCCAAAGCACCGCGATGAGCACCCAGGTAATCCGTGGTTCCCAGGCCAGGTAATTTGCGGTGGCGAAAATCAGCAGCATGAAGCTCACGCGTGCCGCGTAGAGCCGATGCAGCCGGAACCTCACCAGCAATCTGATGGAGAGCAGCAGGTGGGCGGTCACCAAGAAGAACACCCACACCAAGTCGCGGGCATGCAAGGTGGTCAACATGACTAATGCCAGGCCGAGCACCAACAGCGGCAGCAACTGCGCGGTGGCGGACACGGCCGAGTAGAAGAGCGAGGAGCGTACCTTTGCGCTGCGCACGGCCAGGACAAGCAGCACCAGGGAGAGCAACAGTAAGAAGAGCAGGTAGAACAAGATGCCGCGTTGCACCGTGGCCGCGCAAGCCATAGTGGTGGAGACCACTACGAAGACCGCAATCCACGCTAGCACCCGGGAGCGTAAACGGAGGGTGGCGAAACCCACGGCAAGGGTGCCCAGTACCGAGAAGACCAGCCACACCACTGCCGCCGGCACCGGGAGCGTCAGGTAGGTCGCGATTCCCGATAAAGGCAATAAGGCCATCCCGGTTCCGGCGAAGGCGCTGGCGGCAGGCTTGAGATTCTGCTTTGCCCCGTGCACATAGAGTCCTCCGCCGTAAAAGGCCGCGGCCAATGCGAACAAGGCGATGAGTTTAGGCAGCGGCGGTAATGCGAAACTCAGGAACAGGGCTCCGGCGGCCACGATCAGCAGGGCGGCCACGTAGAGGGTGACGTTGATATTGCGCAGTTCCCGTTCACGCGGGGTCAGTTGCTTCACCGGGCGGACAGGCGCTGCGGGTGCTTGGACCGGCGGCCGGGCATAGACCTGTGCAGCGGGGTTTGCCACCGGGGCTTCCAGGGGCCAGTTACTCGCCTCTTGGCTCGGTGGCGGCAGAGCGTTCGTGGAAGGCTGCTGGGTGTGCGAAGGCATCGCCGGTGGCTGCTGGGCGGTACGTGCCGCGTAGTTAGTGGCGGCGTTATAGCCTTCCTGCCAGGCTTGCTGCTTGGCCTCGGAGTTCACCGTGTGGTTCCTGCGGCCAATGCGAAAGCCTATGAAGAAGCTGGCAGCCACGAGCAGGAGAACCAAGATGAACCAGAACATGCCGCGACCTTAGATCGATGAACTCGCAGAGGGATATCCACGCAATCCAATTAGACCACTGCATTGACATACTTGGCACTTAACGCGCAGATGTTAAGCAAAAAGATCTCCACCTCTTCCGAAGAAGTGGTGGAGATCTTTTTTGTCAGACCAGTTGGCCTAGATCAGTTAAGCAGCGAACTACTTGGTGATCTTGGTGACCTTGCCCGAACCAACGGTGCGGCCGCCTTCACGGATAGCGAAGCCGAGGCCATCTTCCATGGCGATTGGCTGAATCAGCTCAACCGACATTTCGGTGTTGTCGCCTGGCATGACCATCTCGGTGCCCTCTGGGAGGGTGATGACGCCGGTCACGTCGGTGGTGCGGAAGTAGAACTGCGGACGGTAGTTCGAGTAGAACGGGTTGTGACGTCCGCCTTCGTCCTTCGACAGGATGTAGACGTTGGCATCGAAGCCGGTGTGCGGGGTGATCGAGCCTGGGGCTACGATAACCTGGCCGCGCTCGACATCGTCGCGCTTCAGACCGCGAAGCAGCAGGCCACAGTTCTCGCCGGCCCATGCCTCGTCGAGCTGCTTGTGGAACATCTCGATACCGGTAACGGTGGTCTTCTGGATCGGACGGATGCCGACAACTTCGACTTCCGAGTTGATCTTCAGGGTGCCACGCTCGGCGCGACCGGTCACAACGGTACCGCGACCGGTGATGGTGAAGACGTCTTCGATTGGCATCAGGAATGGACGATCGCGATCACGAACTGGGTTCGGGATGTAGGTATCGACTGCTTCCATCAGTTCCTCGATGGACTTGGTCCACTCAGCGTCGCCTTCCAGAGCCTTCAGGCCCGAAACGCGGATCACTGGTGCATCGTCGCCATCGAAGCCCTGCGAGGAGAGAAGTTCGCGAACTTCCATCTCGACGAGCTCAAGGAGCTCCTCGTCCTCAACCATGTCGGACTTGTTCAGTGCAACCATCAGGGATGGCACGCCAACCTGACGAGCAAGCAGAACGTGCTCGCGGGTCTGAGCCATTGGGCCGTCGGTAGCAGCAACCACGAGGATTGCGCCGTCCATCTGAGCCGCACCGGTGATCATGTTCTTGACATAGTCAGCGTGGCCTGGAGCGTCAACGTGTGCGTAGTGACGGGTCTCGGTCTGGTACTCAACGTGCGAGATATTGATGGTAATACCGCGCTGGCGCTCTTCTGGAGCGGAGTCAACCGACGCGAAGTCGCGCTGCTCGTTGAGATCAGGGTACTTGTCAGCAAGTACCTTGGAGATGGCGGCGGTCAACGTGGTCTTACCGTGGTCAACGTGACCAATGGTGCCGATGTTGACGTGCGGCTTGGTCCGCTCGAACTTTGCCTTTGCCACAGGTTCCTCCTAGAAACGTTTTACAGAAGACTTACTTACGATTGCGCGATTCGCAAACGAACTGGAATCAGTCTACTGGGGGCTTGGATATTTACGAAAATTTCGGTCCTGCGCGGGCCCTGCATGTGATGCAAATCCCTCGTTGGCCGTTTGCGAGGCCGGCTTCATTGGCAATAAAGCCGGCTTCGCGATCGGCCACTCCCCCACACTGGCGGGGTCACGGCCAAGTTTGGTTCCTAGACGATTACTCGCCGCGGGCCTTCTGGATGATCTCTTCGGCAACTGCCTTCGGGACCTCAGAGTAGCTGTGGAAAGTCATCGAGTACACTGCACGACCCTGGGTCTTTGACCGCAGGTCACCAATGTAGCCGAACATCTCCGACAGTGGCACGTGGGCATTGATAACCTTCACGCCAGCTGCATCGGACATCTCGGTGATCGAGCCACGGCGGGAGTTAAGGTCGCCGATAACGTCGCCCATGTACTCTTCCGGGGTACGAACTTCCACGCTCATCAGTGGTTCAAGCAGGATTGGGTTAGCGCGGCGTGCGCCTTCCTTGAATACCTGTGAGCCAGCGATCTTGAACGCCATTTCCGAGGAGTCAACGTCGTGGTAAGCACCGTCGATGACGGTAGCCTTCACGCCGACCATCTGGTAACCAGCAAGGATGCCGTACTGCATGGCGTCCTGGATACCGGCGTCGATGGATGGGATGTACTCACGAGGGATACGACCACCGGTGACGGCGTTCTTGAACTCGTAGGTAACTCCGTCGACAACCTCTAGAGGTTCGAACGAAACCTGGACCTTTGCGAACTGGCCCGAACCACCGGTCTGCTTCTTGTGGGTGAAGTCAACCTTCTCCACAGCCTTCTTGATGGTTTCGCGGTACGCGACCTGTGGCTTACCCACGTTGGCTTCCACGCGGAATTCGCGCTTCATGCGGTCCACCAGGATATCCAGGTGAAGCTCGCCCATGCCGCCGATTTCGGTCTGGCCGGTGTCGTCGTTCAACGAAACGGTGAAGGTCGGATCTTCCGCAGACAGCTTCTGGATAGCGGTCGACAGCTTCTCCTGGTCACCCTTGGTCTTAGGCTCGATGGCCACGAAGATCACTGGTGCTGGGAACGACATCGACTCAAGCACGATCGGGTTCGCTGGATCGCAAAGGGTATCACCGGTGGTGGTATCCTTCAGGCCGATCACGGCGTAGATGTGACCTGCGTGGATCTCGTCAACCGGATTCTCCTTGTTGGAGTGCATCTGGAAGAGCTTGCCAACGCGTTCCTTCTTCTGCTTAGTCGAGTTCAGCAACTGGGTACCAGATGATGCCTTGCCCGAGTAAACGCGAATGAAGTTCAGCTGGCCGAAGAATGGGTGCGCGGCGATCTTGAAAGCCAGTGCCGAGAATGGTGCATCCTCGGAAGGCTCGCGAGTCAGCTCGACCTCTTCGTCCTTTGGATCGTGGCCCACCATGGCGCCCACGTCAAGTGGGTTTGGCAGGAAATCGATCACTGCGTCGAGCATTGGCTGCACGCCGCGGTTCTTGAAGGCCGAACCACAGAAGACCGGGTAGATCTCCGAGTTGATGACCATCTTGCGAATGCCGGCCTTGAGCTCATCATTGCTGATCTCTTCGCCTTCGAGGAACTTCTCCATGAGCTCGTCAGAGCCCTCGGCGACATCCTCAACCAGCTTGGCGCGGTACTCGTCGGCCTTAGCCTGCATGTCTGCAGGAATTTCGCGAGTCTCGTAGGCGGCACCCATGGTGACGTCACCCTTGGAGTCGCCTTCCCAGACGAATGCCTTCATGGTCATCAAGTCGACCACACCGGTGAATTCGTGCTCGGAGCCGATAGGCAGCTGCATCACCAATGGCTTGGCACCCAAGCGCTTGACGATCGTATCTACGGTGAAGTAGAAATCAGCGCCCAGCTTGTCCATCTTGTTGACGAAGCAGATACGCGGAACGTTGTACTTGTCAGCCTGACGCCAAACGGTCTCAGACTGAGGCTCAACGCCTTCCTTGCCATCGAACACGGCAACGGCGCCATCGAGCACGCGCAGCGAGCGCTCCACCTCAACGGTGAAGTCAACGTGGCCAGGGGTGTCGATGATGTTGATCTGGTTGTTGTTCCAGAAACAGGTCACGGCCGCGGAGGTAATGGTGATACCGCGTTCCTTTTCCTGCTCCATCCAGTCGGTGGTCGACGCACCGTCGTGGGTCTCACCGAGCTTGTGATTCACACCCGTGTAGAACAGGATGCGCTCAGTAGTAGTGGTCTTACCAGCATCGATGTGTGCCATGATGCCGATATTTCGGACCTTATTCAGGTCAGTAAGCACGTCCTGTGCCACGTTGTCTCCCTAAAAGGTGAGGCTAGGATTGGCTGGGTGCCTTTTGACACCCAGCAATTCCAAGCGGTTCTTACCAGCGGTAATGGGCGAAGGCCTTGTTGGACTCGGCCATCTTGTGAGTGTCTTCGCGACGCTTCACAGCGGCACCCAGACCGTTCGATGCATCCAAGATCTCGTTCATCAAACGCTCGATCATGGTCTTCTCGCGGCGAGCCTTCGAGTAGCCAACCAACCAGCGCAGTGCAAGTGCGGTTGCGCGGCCTGGCTTGACCTCGACGGGAACCTGGTAAGTAGCGCCACCAACACGGCGTGAACGAACCTCGAGGGCCGGGCGGATGTTATCCATGGCCTTCTTGAGAGTCGTCACAGCGTCGGTGCCGGACTTTGCGGCCGCACCTTCGAGTGCACCGTAAACAATGCGCTCTGCAGTGGACTTCTTGCCGTCGACGAGAACCTTGTTGATCAGCTGAGTGACCAATGGGGATTCGAAGACCGGATCAGAAACTAGTGGGCGCTTTGGCGCCGGACCCTTACGAGGCATTACTTACCATCCTTCTTCGCGCCGTAGCTGGAACGAGCCTGCTTACGACCCTTAACACCCTGAGTATCAAGAGCACCACGTACAATCTTGTAACGAACACCTGGGAGGTCCTTTACACGACCACCGCGAACGAGCACGATGGAGTGTTCCTGCAGGTTGTGTCCGACACCTGGAATGTAAGCGGTAACTTCGATGCCACCGGCAAGGCGCACACGTGCGACCTTACGCAGAGCCGAGTTAGGCTTCTTCGGGGTGGTGGTGTACACACGGGTGCATACGCCACGACGCATTGGGTTGCCCTTGAGGGCAGGAGCCTTGGTCTTGACGACCTTAGGCGAGCGGCCCTTACGGACCAGCTGCTGAATAGTAGGCACTTTCGTGTCCTTCCATTGTCTAAGTTTGTCGGCACCACAACCGAACAGGATCTGCGAAGTTGTGGAGCTAGCTGCTTGCTTTGCGGCCAACAGGAACGGAAAGTCCCTAGGCGTGCGAAAGTGTGGCATTTGTTGCGCAACCTGCCCGCAACCCGGACCGAGTCCATTTTGCCACACCTAAAACAATTGATCTCAGTCTAGCATTAAACCGCCATCGCTCTAGTTTCCGTAAGCTATCTCACCAATGCACTGATCCTATCGAGCCAAGCTGAACGGCGGCGATACCGCAGGTGACCACGGGGTGAATCCAGCAGCGTCACTTATGACAGATCATCTTTAGTGGACTATTCCCCCACTGATCTATCTACTAATTGGTCTGCGCTTAAATGGAACGCCCGCCGGCACACGAGGTACCGGCGGGCGTTTTGACTAACTAGTCAGAATCCGTGTTTAGCGGAAGTCCGAACCGTGGTCGTAGTCGTCCATCGAGATGGCCTGGAACTCTGGCGAAAGGTTGCCCTCCAGCGCATCGTCGTACAGGCCCGAAGAGAAGGCCGAAGAACCGGTGAACAAAGTTGCCTTTGCTTCGTCGGTTGGCTCGACGTTGATCTGGGTGTAGCGATCCAAACCGGTACCGGCCGGGATCAACTTACCGATGATCACGTTCTCCTTCAGACCCAGCAATGGATCCGACTTGCCTTCCATCGCAGCCTGAGTCAGGACGCGGGTGGTTTCCTGGAAGGAAGCAGCCGACAGCCATGAATCGGTGGCAAGCGATGCCTTGGTAATACCCATCATCTCGTCACGACCGGCGGCCGGGCGCTTGCCCTCGGTGACGGCCTTCTTGTTCGCAGCGGTGAAGCGCGAACGGTCGGCCAGCTCGCCCGGAAGCAAGTCGGTTTCGCCGGATTCGATGACGGTGACGCGACGCAGCATCTGGCGGACGATGACTTCCACGTGCTTATCGTGGATGCCTACACCCTGGGACTGGTACACGTCCTGGACCTCACGGACCAAGAACTTCTGAGCTTCACGTGGGCCGAGGACTCGAAGAACCTGCTTCGGATCCAGGGTACCGCTGGTGAGCTGAGTACCGGCGATGATGCTTTCGCCCTCTTCAACCAACAGGCGAGCACGACGCAGAACCGGGTAGGCCTGCTTCTCGTCGCCGTTGTCTGGAGTGACCACAACGCGCAGCTGCTTCTCGTCGTCCTCGATCGACACGCGACCGGTGACCTCGGACATCGGAGCCACACCCTTAGGGGTACGGGCTTCGAACAGTTCCTGGATACGAGGCAGACCCTGGGTAATATCGTCAGCCGATGCAACACCACCGGTGTGGAAGGTACGCATGGTCAGCTGGGTACCAGGCTCACCGATGGACTGTGCGGCGATAATGCCCACGGCCTCGCCGATGTCCACGGTCTTGCCGCTGGCCAGCGAGCGACCGTAGCACAGAGCACAGGTTCCCACGGCCGAATCACAGGTCAGCACGGAGCGGACACGGATCTCATCGACGCCGGCTGCGTACAGCTGGTCGATGAGCACGTCGCCCACATCGGCGCCGGCTGCTGCCAGCACGTTGCCCTCCGCGTCCTTGGCCTCGGTGGCCAGGGTGCGGGTGTACGCCGAGTTCTCGACGGTTTCGTGCATCATGCGCACACCAACGGAGTTGTTGGCGATCGGCACGGTCAGGCCGCGGCGGGTGCCACAGTCTTCTTCGCGCACGATAACGTCCTGTGAAACGTCCACCAGACGACGGGTCAGGTAACCCGAGTTAGCGGTCTTCAACGCGGTATCGGCCAGACCCTTACGGGCACCGTGGGTCGCGATGAAGTACTCCAGAACCGACAGGCCTTCGCGGTACGAAGACTTGATCGGGCGAGGAATAATTTCACCCTTAGGGTTGGACACCAGACCACGGATACCGGCGATCTGCCGCAGTTGCAGGTAGTTACCACGAGCCTTGGAAGTCACCATGCGGTTAATGGTGTTCAGCTCTTCCATGCCGTTCTTCATCGCCTCGGCAACCTCATCGGTAGCCTTGGTCCAGATGTCGATCAGGTCCTGGCGGCGTTCGGTATCGGCAATCAAGCCCTTATCGAACGAAGCCTGAACCTTTGCGGCACGAACCTCGTAAGGAGCAAGGATGGCTGCCTTGTCCATATTCGAGGTAATATCCGAGATTGCCACGGTGACGCCCGAGCGGGTTGCCCAGTAGAAACCGGCATCCTTCAGGTTATCCAGGGTTTCGGCGGCGGTGATCTTCGGGTAGCGCTCGGCCAGATCGTTGACGATCTCCGAAAGCGCATCCTTGCCGGTCACGTGGGCAACCCATGGGTAGTCCGCTGGCAGGGTGTCGTTGAACAACACCTGGCCCAGCGAGGTCTCCAAGAGCGCATCGGTGCCTGGCTCCCAGCCTTCCGGAGCTGGCTGCTCCTCGGAAGGAACGAAGTTCGGTACGCGGATCTTGACCGGGGCGTTCAGGTGCAGCTCACGCAGGTCCATTGCCATAATAGCTTCGGCAACCGAGGTGAAGGTGCGTCCGGCACCGGCTTCGGTAGCGCGCTTGGTGGTCAGGTGGTGCAGACCGATGATCATATCCTGCGAAGGAAGTGCCACCGGGCGGCCGTCCGAAGGCTTCAAGATGTTGTGCGAGGACAGCATCAGGATGCGCGCTTCGGCCTGGGCTTCTGGGCTCAGCGGCAGGTGGACTGCCATCTGGTCACCGTCGAAGTCGGCGTTGAAGGCAGCACAAACCAGCGGGTGCAGCTGCAGCGCCTTGCCCTCGACCAGCTGAGGTTCGAACGCCTGGATGCCCAAACGGTGCAGGGTAGGTGCACGGTTCAGCAGTACCGGGTGCTCGGTGATGATCTCTTCGAGAACATCCCAAACCTGTGGGCGGTAACGCTCAACCATGCGCTTGGCGCTCTTGATGTTCTGTGCGTGGTTGAGGTCAACCAGGCGCTTCATCACGAACGGCTTGAAGAGCTCCAGGGCCATCTGCTTAGGCAGACCACACTGGTGCAGCTTCAGCTGCGGACCAACCACGATGACCGAACGGCCCGAGTAGTCAACACGCTTGCCGAGCAGGTTCTGGCGGAAACGACCCTGCTTGCCCTTGAGCATGTCGCTCAGGGACTTCAGCGGGCGGTTACCCGGTCCGGTGACCGGACGGCCACGACGACCGTTGTCGAACAGCGAGTCAACAGCTTCCTGGAGCATGCGCTTTTCGTTGTTCACGATGATCTCGGGGGCACCGAGATCCAGCAGGCGCTTGAGGCGGTTGTTGCGGTTGATCACGCGGCGGTACAGGTCGTTCAGGTCCGAGGTGGCGAAACGGCCACCGTCGAGCTGAACCATCGGACGCAGCTCTGGTGGGATCACCGGAACGGAATCCAGCACCATGCCCTCTGGCGAGTTCTGGTTGACCAGGAAGGCGTTAACCACCTTCAGGCGCTTCAGTGCACGGGCCTTCTTCTGGCCCTTGCCCTCGTCGATGATCTTCTTGAGCAGTTCGGCTTCGCCGGCAAGGTCGAAGTTCTGCAGGCGCTTCTGGATCGATTCTGCACCCATGGAGCCTTCGAAGAACAGTCCGTACTTCTCACGCATGGTGCGGTACAGGCCTTCATCGCCCTCAAGGTCAGCGACCTTCAGGCCCTTGAAGCGTTCCCAGACCGCACGCAGGCGCTCTGCTTCGAGCTTCGCGCGCTTGTCGATCTGCAGCACGGTCTTCTCTGCCAGGGTGCGAGCCTTGTTCAGCTCGGCGCCCTTGGCACCGTCGGCCTCCATGCGCTCCAGCTCGGTTTCGAGCTCGGCGGCGATGGCCTTCTTGTCGGCTTCCGCGTTGTTTGCCAGGTTGCGCAGTTCCAGATCATGCTGGGCCTGCAGGTTAGGCAATTCGGCGTGGCGACGTTCTTCGTTGACGCTGGTGATCATGTAGGCAGCGAAGTAAATGACCTTTTCGAGGTCCTTCGGAGCCAGATCCAGCAGGTAGCCCAAACGCGATGGAACGCCCTTGAAGTACCAGATGTGGGTCACTGGAGCGGCAAGCTCGATGTGTCCCATGCGCTCACGACGAACGTTAGCGCGGGTCACCTCGACGCCACAACGCTCACAGATGATGCCCTTGAAACGTACACGCTTGTACTTACCGCAGTAGCATTCCCAGTCCCGGGAAGGGCCGAAGATCTTTTCGCAGAAAAGTCCGTCCTTCTCTGGCTTCAGGGTGCGGTAGTTAATGGTTTCCGGCTTCTTGACTTCGCCGTAGCTCCAACCGCGAATTTCTTCTGCGGTAGCAAGGCCAATGCGCATGAGGCCGAATGAGGAATCGCTGGACATAGGGTCCTTTTCTCTCTTCTTTGGTGTCTGAAGTCGATACGAATAAGTAAGTCTTGGTGAGCCGCTACGCTCGCTGGGCCCGCGGGCCGCTCAAGGCAGCGGTGGAACCTAGACCTCCTCTACGGAGTTTGGCTCCGACCGGGAAAGGTCGATGCCCAGCTCTTCCGCTGCACGGAACGATTCCTCGTCCGATTCACGCATTTCGATAGTGTTGCCGTCGGTACCAAGTACCTCAACGTTCAAGCACAACGACTGCATTTCCTTGATGAGCACCTTGAACGACTCTGGAACACCTGGCTCCGGAACGTTCTCGCCCTTGACGATGGCTTCGTAGACCTTCACACGACCGTGGATATCATCCGACTTGATGGTCAGAAGTTCCTGCAGGGTGTAAGCGGCGCCGTAAGCTTCCAGGGCCCAAACTTCCATCTCACCGAAGCGCTGGCCACCGAACTGGGCCTTACCACCAAGTGGCTGCTGGGTAATCATGGAGTATGGACCGGTGGAACGTGCGTGGATCTTGTCGTCCACCAGGTGGTGGAGCTTCAAGATGTACATGTAGCCAACGGATACCGGATCCGGGAATGGCTCGCCGGAACGACCGTCGAACAGGCGGGTCTTACCGGTGTTGCCGATCAGACGCTCACCGTCACGAGTGACGTTCGTCGAATCCAGGATTCCGCGGATTTCCTCTTCCGAGGCACCGTCGAAGACCGGGGTGGACACGGTGGTCGGACCGGACTGGCGAGGCAGGTTCGGCAGGTTTCGCACCCAAGCCGGCTCGTTCTCGATATTCCAGCCCTGCTTGGCAGCCCAACCCAGGTGGATTTCCATAACCTGGCCGACGTTCATTCGACCTGGCACACCCAGTGGGTTCAACACGACGTCAACCGCGGTTCCGTCCTCGAGGAAAGGCATATCCTCAAGTGGCAGAATCTTGGAGATAACGCCCTTGTTGCCGTGGCGGCCGGCAAGCTTGTCACCGTTGGTGATCTTGCGCTTCTGTGCCACGTACACGCGGACCAGCTGGTTCACGCCTGGGGACAGGTCATCATCGTTGTCGCGATCGAAGATGCGCACGCCGATGACGGTACCGGACTCGCCGTGCGGCACCTTCAGCGAGGTATCGCGCACTTCGCGGGACTTCTCACCGAAGATCGCGCGCAGCAGGCGCTCTTCCGGGGTCAGCTCGGTCTCGCCCTTAGGAGTGACACGGCCAACCAGGACGTCGCCTGCTTCAACCTCGGCGCCGATGTACACGATGCCGCGGTCATCAAGCTGGGAGAGGATGTCCTCGGAGACGTTCGGGATATCGCGGGTGATTTCCTCGGCACCAAGCTTGGTGTCGCGGGCATCGACTTCGTGCTCTTCGATGTGAATCGAGGTGAGCACGTCCTCGAAGATCATGCGCTGCGAAAGGATGATCGCATCCTCGAAGTTGTGCCCTTCCCATGACATGAATGCCACGAGCAGGTTCTTACCCAGGGATAGCTCGCCCTTGTCGGTCGAAGGACCGTCGGCGATGATCGACTGGAATTCCAGGCGATCGCCCTCGGTGACCAGTACGCGCTGGTTGTACGCGTTGCCCTGGTTCGAGCGTGCGAACTTCATGATCGGGTACATCGACTCGGTGCCGTCATCGTTCATGACAACAACCAGGTCTGCGGAAACCTCGGTGACAACACCTGGCTTCAGTGCGACCACGGAATCGCCGGCGTCAATTGCGGCGTACTTCTCCATGCCGGTACCAACCAGTGGCGACTCGGAAGCCAACAGCGGCACAGCCTGGCGCTGCATGTTGGCGCCCATCAGTGCGCGGTTCGCGTCATCGTGCTCGAGGAATGGAATCAGCGCGGTGGCAACCGACACCATCTGGCGCGGCGAAACGTCCATGAAGGTCACTTCGCTCGGCTCAACGATGACGGGCTCGCCGCCACCGCCCTTTTCACGGACCAACACGGCGTCTTCTTCGAAGCGGCCGTCTTCACCCAGCGGAGCGTTGGCCTGTGCGATGAAGTGCTGCAGCTCGTCATCTGCGGTCAGGTACTCGACCTCGTTGGAGACGACGCCGTCCACTACCTTGCGGTAAGGGGTTTCGATGAAGCCGAAGGAGTTGATCCGGCCGTAGGTAGCCAACGAACCGATCAGGCCAATGTTCGGGCCTTCGGGAGTTTCAATTGGGCACATACGTCCGTAGTGGGACGGGTGAACGTCGCGAACTTCCATGCCTGCGCGGTCACGGGACAGACCGCCTGGGCCCAGTGCCGACAAGCGGCGCTTGTGGGTCAGGCCGGCTAGCGGGTTGTTCTGGTCCATGAACTGCGAGAGCTGCGAAGTACCGAAGAACTCCTTGATGGCAGCTACCACCGGGCGGATGTTGATCAGCGTCTGCGGGGTGATCGCTTCGACGTCCTGGGTGGTCATGCGCTCGCGCACAACACGCTCCATACGCGAAAGACCGGTGCGGATCTGGTTCTCGATCAGCTCGCCCACGGCGCGGATACGACGGTTGCCGAAGTGGTCGATGTCGTCCACGTTAACCGATACGTCGATGATCTCGCCCTTGCGGGTGCCGGAGATGGTCTTCTCGCCTGCGTGCAATGCAACGAGGTAGCGGATCATGGCGACAATGTCGTCTACCGACAGCACCGCAGGGCTCTCGGCGTCAACCGGAGTCTCGACACCCAGCTTGCGGTTGATCTTGTAACGACCAACCTTGGCCAGGTCGTAGCGCTTTGGCTCGAAGTACATGTTGCGCAGCAGACCCTGTGCGGCATCAACCGTTGGCGGCTCGCCCGGACGCAGCTTGCGGTAGATATCCAGCAATGCTTCGTTCTGGTCCTTGATGTTGTCCTTTTCCAAGGTGGCACGCATCGAGTCGTACTGACCGAACTCGGACAGGATCTTCTCTTCGCTCCAGCCAAGGGCCTTGAGCAACACGGTGACCGACTGCTTGCGCTTACGGTCCAGGCGCACACCGATCTGGTCGCGCTTGTCGATTTCCAGCTCGAACCAGGCGCCGCGCGAAGGAATGATTCGCGAGGAGTAGATGGTCTTGTCACTGGTCTTGTCCGGAGCGGACTCAAAGTACGCACCAGGGGAACGGACCAGCTGCGACACAACAACACGCTCGGTGCCGTTGATGACGAAGGTGCCCTTGTCGGACATCAGCGGGAAATCGCCCATGAAGACGGTCTGCTGCTTGATTTCGCCGGTTTCATTGTTCATGAACTCGGCCTTGACATACAGCGGTGCCGCGTAAGTGGCGTCGCGATCCTTGCACTCAGCGATGGAGTACTTTGGGTCAGCGAATTCCGGATCGGAGAAGCTCAAGGACATGGTGTCCTGGAAGTCTTCGATCGGGGAAATCTCCTCGAAGATTTCAGCCAAGCCCGAGGTGTCTGGCACGCTGGTGTCACCAGCGGCTTCGGCCTTGGCTAGACGAGCCTTCCAGAGTTCATTGCCGATGAGGCGGTCAAAGCTCTCAGTCTGCAATGCCAGCAGGTTAGGCACTTCAAGGGGTTCGTGAATCTTTGCAAAAGAAAGTCGGCCAGCGTATGCAGCATCGCGAGCCGAACTAGCGGTTTGGTTGTTAGGGTTGCTCGAGGCGACCAAGATGGATCCTTCCAAAGACCGTCAGGTTTCCGAACGCCAACCGTGCTAAGGTGCCTGTCATAGGACAAGACCTCGTGTGACGACGCGAACCCACCGCTATATGAAGGCCGCGCGCAAACAGGTATGGCGCAAATTTCTACTCTACCGGAGTATTTTAAGCTTGTCGATATCCGCCGGAGAGATTCGTGCTATAGTTTCTTGCCGCCTTTTTAGGTCGCCGGAAATTTCTCGAAATTCGCAAGCGCACGCCTGCCCCGGCGACGACCTCGGCCAAACCCAGTTCCTCCAACGCCTAAGCGTTTTCCCACGTGAACTGGCAAATAATCACCCACCTCAGGGTTTCGAAGCGCGACCACTCAGAAATCACTCGCTTTCCCGCGGGCTTCGCCCCGCCTTGCTGTGTTGTTACTCACAATGCCCACTCGGCATCTGATTTAGCCACTCTCGCGGCCCATGCGCTTCGCCTGCGAATCTCTTTTAATTATCCGGAAGACCGCTCCCCCGCTCTTGCGCGTCCATGGAGACTATGTTCTCGGTATCGACTTGCGTCGCAATTCGGGCCTGACGCACTCTTTCGGCAACGACAAACGCTTAACCTGGTGTCGTCTGAAATTCCGGACTGCTGATCAAAAAAGTCCCTACTGCCAACCCTGTGATCACGATTACATAGACAGGTAGCTCGACGGGGACGCCCAGGAATCCGATATTCCAGCTCCCGCTCGAATCCCCTAGTTTTCCAAGGAGAGCAGTGAGAACCAGTCAACCAGCCCAGAGCCTCAAACGAGGCTTGAGTACTCGGCATATACGATTCATTGCGCTAGGATCAGCCATTGGAACGGGACTGTTCTATGGCTCGGCAGGAGCCATACAAATGGCTGGCCCAGCTGTACTGCTCGCCTATCTTGTTGGTGGCGCCGTGGTCTTCATGGTCATGCGTGCGCTGGGCGAGATGGCGGTTCGAAATCCGGTCTCAGGCTCCTTCGGCAGCTATGCATCTACGTATGTCGGACGTTTTGCCGGCTTCGCCACCGGATGGACCTACACCTTCGAAATGTTCGTCGTGGCCTTGGCGGATGTGACAGCCTTTGGCGTGTATATGGGCTTCTGGTTCCCCAACGTTGAACGCTGGATCTGGATCCTCGCGGTGGTCTTCTTCATTGCTGCGGTGAATCTGCTCTCGGTCAAGGTTTTTGGCGAGCTGGAATTCTGGTTTTCGCTGATCAAGGTGGTCGCGATCATCGCGATGATCGCCGGCGGAGTCTTGGTCATCCTCTTCGGGCTCGGCAATCAAAGCGAAGACGCCGCCGGAATCTCAAATCTCTTCGCACACGACGGATTCATGCCGCAGGGCATCTGGGGCGTACTGATGTCCTTCACCATTGTGATGTTCGCTTTCGGTGGCACCGAGGTTATTGGCATTACCGCCGGAGAAGCGCAGAATCCACGAAAGGTCATCCCGCAGGCGGTCAATTCGGTGCCCGTACGCATTCTGCTGTTTTACGTGCTGACCCTGGGCGTCATCATGAGCATCCAGCCTTGGAATACGATCAATGGGGAGGAAAGCCCCTTCGTCTCGATTTTCTCAAGCATCGGGCTCTCCTCAGCGGCTCACGTTTTGAACTTCGTTGTGATTACCGCGGCCTTGTCGGCAATTAACGCGGATATATTCGGCGCCGGTCGCATGATCCACGGGATGGCGCGGCTTGGACAGGCACCGCAAGTATTTACCAAGACCACCGCCAACGGGGTCCCCTGGGTGACGTCGATGTCAATGATCGGTGCGTTGCTGATCGGCGTTCTGCTCAACATTTGGTTCAAGGACCAGATATTCTTCTTGATTGCAGCCCTCGCCACCTTCGCGACGGTCGTGGTTTGGTTAATGATCCTGATCTCGCATATCGCGATGAAGCGCAAAATCATGCGCGACAATCTTGCACCCTCGGCTTTCCCGGTGCCGTTGTGGCCGTTGGGAAGCTACGTTGCCGTAGCGTTCATGGTCTTCGTGATCATCATGATTGGTATCGTTCCGCAGACTCGCAGCGCTTTGCTCACAGGCGTCGCGTGGATAGCCCTCTTGGCAATTTGCTATTGGTTCTTCGTGCGAGGCAAAGCCGTACCGGCCGGCGGCACCGATGACTATGACGGTAATCAAAAGCAGGGCGATCCGTTGGAAACGCAGGACGTGCATAGCTAATCGAAATTTTCACGAGGCCAAAACAGCGAGCAGCGGGACTCCCGCCGCTCGCTGTTTTGGCTAGTACCCATCGTTTATGCGCCCCATGTCTCCAAATCGTGATGAATATGAGCTAGCCTCGGGGAAAGGATAAAGCTCTTCGAGAAGAAAGCGGTAGGGTTACACGACCAGATTCTGGCACTGAACGCCGCGGTTACCGCTCGAACTCTAACCCGCCAGAGAACAGCAATGAACAATCAGGAGTGAAGAACATGAATCAGTCAAAGGTCAATGAAGCTCTCACCCGTGTCAGCCTCGATGCTTCGCGCCGGGATATCTCGATTGAAATAGTGCCGCGTGAAGCTGCTTCCTCGCTGGAAGAAGCCGCTAAATTGCTGGGCGTCATTCCCGCGCATCTGCTCAAAACGCTAGTCATCAAGCGTTCCGACGACACGTATTTATTTGCGCTGATCCCAGGTGGTCGCAAATTGAGCTGGCCAAAGCTGCGGGCCGAGGTTGGAGTCAACAAGCTTTCCCTGCCAGAGGCGGATATAGCTTATGACGTTACCCGTTATGTGCACGGCACCATCACTCCGTTTGGTTCGCACACGGTTTTGCCGCTCTACATTGATTCCAGTGTCTTCCAAGAACCTGTTCCGGAAGTCATCGCGTTGGGCTGCGGTGAACCCGAGCACGGCTTGCTCGTTCATCCGCGCGATTTGGTTACCGGCTTTGATGCCACGATTGCTGATATTTCCGTTCCCGACTAGCAGCTATGGCCTCTGGTAGCGGAAGCTTCTTGGCCCAACCGTTGAGTGCGGTGAGCGACTTGATTGATTCATTGCGCAGCCAAAGGCCCACGGGCTTCTCCACGAAGCGAGCCACGAGGTAGGCCACGATCAGCATGAGACTTATAGTCAAGACGAGCAGCACATATTTGTTCACGCTGGCGCTCAGCGAGTCAATGATCCACCAGCCCCAGAGCTGGTGGAACAGATACAGAGGGTAGGTCAGCGATCCTGCCACGACTAGCCAACGAGCCTGAACGTACTTCAATGGAGTGAGTACGCAGAGCGCCAGCAACGCCACACACAGCACCGCCAGTACCGAGAAATGCCAGGACGGCACGGTCAAGCCGGAAAGGAAGTCGCTGTCGAAGCTCCCCTTGAGGCCCGTGAAGTAGGCAGATACTACGGTGTTGAAAGCCACTAGGGCCCAGCGTCCGAGGGTATGGCCGTTCTGATAGATCAGGAACAAGACCATGCCCGCGGCAAACTGAGCCGCGTACTGACCGGCAAACCAATCTTGCATCTTAGGCATCTCCGCCACATGCAAGAGGATTCCCAGAGCCGGCCAGATGAACGCCAGCCACATGATGTTTTTGGTCTTCACCAGTCCCAATACCAGCAGCAATCCGAGAAGGACGTAGAAACGGAATTCCACCCACAGCGTCCAGTAAACGCCGTCGAGATCCCGGACCCCCATACCCTGCTGGACCATGGTGAGGTTCGGGACGATATCCCCGCCGCTGCGTCCGTCCTTCTCGGCCGGCCAGATTTTAAAGGTCAGAATCGCCGCCGCGATCACTGCCAGCCAATAAGCCGGATACAGCCGGCCAAGTCTTGATCCGATGAAGTGGATTATGCTTTTCCCCTGAACGGACATCAGGATCACGAATCCAGAGATCAGGAAGAAAAGTTGTACGCCGATCGAGCCGTACCGAGTGAACTCCGACAACACCGGCCACGCATCTGGCGCTTTGACGCCCCAGTGGCTATGCCCCCAGGTGGTGTAGTGGTAGAGCACGACGATCAGGGCGGCACTAATACGCAGCCCGTCTAGCAAGCCTAGCCGTGCACCCGTCTTCTTGGATTCCTGCGTTTCAGTTTTTGACACATATTCACTGTAAACAATGAACTTGAATAAACCCTGTTAATAGAAACGTTATAAACTTATAAAGTTGTGGCACGAGATTTTGCCCCGTTAACGACCAAAGGGCCCATGGACACGAAGTCCATGAACCCTTTGGTAATAAGTTGCGAGTGACCGCTGAACTTACTACTTAACCGAGACGGTTGCGCCGGCAGCTTCGAGAGCTTCCTTTGCCTTCTCGGCAGCGTCCTTTGCGGCACCTTCAAGAACAGCCTTTGGAGCAGCGTCAACGAGCTCCTTGGCTTCCTTCAGGCCGAGGGAAGTCAAACCACGGACTTCCTTGATAACTGCAATCTTCTTGTCGCCAGCCGACTCGAGGATAACGTCGAATTCGGTCTGCTCTTCAGCTGCGGCTTCGCCACCGGCTGCTGGGCCTGCAACTGCAACAGCAGCTGCGGAAACCTCGAAGGTCTCCTCGAATTCCTTCACGAACTCGGAGAGCTCGATGATGGTCATTTCCTTGAATGCTGAAAGCAGCTCTTCAGTGCTGAGCTTCGCCATGGTCGGCGTCCTTTCGATTTTGGCCCTGGGGCCTATGAATTGGGTTTACGATGCGAGAGAGTCGCGAAAGCTTAGGCTTCTGCCGGAGCTTCCTCGGCAGCAGCGCCGCCGTCCTCTTCTAGCTTCAGACGCAAAGCGTCCACCACGCGTACAGCTGCGGCGGCCGGAGCCTGCAGTACTGCAGCAACGCGAGTGAGCTGAGTTTCGCGGGATTCCAAAGCTGCCAAAGCAGCGATGCCAGCATGATCAAGGGCCTTGCCCTCGAAGAAGCCGGACTTGACGACAAGCTTCTCGTTAGCCTTGGCAAATTCCGTGAGGCTCTTTGCGGCAGCAACTGCGTCACCCTTAATGAAGGCGATTGCAGTCGGACCGGAAAGCTGACCATCGAATGCATCGATGCCAACTTCCTTCGCTGCGATAGCGGTCAAGGTGTTCTTCACAACCGTGTACTTGGTCTCCTGACCAAGTGAGCGGCGAAGTTCCTTGAGCTGTGCAACGGTAAGCCCACGGTATTCAGTCAAGACAGCCGCAGTTGATTCCTTGAAGTCTGCAGTGATTTCTTCAATCGCTACAGTCTTGGTAGGCGTTGCCATAACACTCCTTCCGGGGATTTGTTCGGTACCGTTTCATAACCGGCGGAGCCCATAAAAAAGGCCCCGCGCAGGAGCACAGGGCATTTCAACTAATTCAAGTCAAAATAAATCTATGAAACCTGCGTTGGCCGCTCTTTCGAGCTCTTAGGAGTTTGTGCAAGCACGCACTCGGCCGACGGTCTTCGGTATCTCTAGTCTAAACGGCCACCGCAGCATCTTCCAAATCCAATGGCGCCACGGCGCGCATGATTCGAATCACTAGGTGGCCGTTAAAGTGACAAGGCCTGAAGCCAGCACTTGGGGGACGCTGGCAACAGGCTACTTGTCGACACAAAAGTTTTGGGGAAACTTCCGCATCCAGCTTCTACATGGTCTTGGGGGGCCCATGTAGAAACCGCCGATCAAGTCGGTGATTTAAGCCTATCACTACTCATTGCGGCAACGGAACAGATCACAGGTAGATAACGGCTGCAGTTCAGAGAATTCACATCTTTGGCGTCCAGAAGCTTTCGCCAGATGATTATCCTCTAGTCAGCACCGGTTTCGCTAGCAGTCTGGTTGCAAAGCAGCAGAACGAACCGTGAGCGATTTACGCTACCGCCACCACCGTTGCAGCTAGCCAGGCGCGGACGTCGAACAAGCTTTTGACTAGGCCTGCAGACGATTGGTTAGCCTGTGCCAGGTAATCGAGGAGTGGGAAAACAAAAACCGCGGGACAGACCAG
>NZ_NRGV01000016.1:90118-117567 GCF_002332385.1 Glutamicibacter sp. BW80
CTGGTCTGTCCCGCGGTTTTAGCGCTCGTTGGGCTTTAGGCCTCGACGCGAGTTACGTTCGAATCAACAGGGATACCTGGACCGAAGGTGGTCGAAACGGTTGCCTTCGAGATGTAGCGGCCCTTCGAGGAGGAAGGCTTCAAGCGAAGCACTTCTTCCAAAGCTGCTGCGTAGTTCTCGGTCAGCTGCTTGGCTTCGAACGAAGCCTTGCCGATGATGAAGTGAAGGTTGGCGTGCTTGTCGACGCGGAAGTCGATCTTGCCACCCTTGATGTCATTAACAGCCTTGGCGACATCCATGGTCACGGTGCCGGTCTTAGGGTTTGGCATCAGGTTACGAGGACCCAAGATCTTACCCAAGCGGCCAACCTTACCCATGAGGTCTGGGGTTGCTACGGCCGAGTCGAAGTCGGTCCAGCCGCCCTGGATCTTTTCGATCAGGTCGTCCGAGCCGACGAAGTCGGCGCCGGCTGCGATTGCAGCTTCGGCCTTGTCGCCATTGGCGAAGACAACCACGCGGGCGGTCTTACCGGTGCCGTGTGGAAGGTTCACGGTACCGCGAACCATCTGGTCAGCCTTGCGTGGGTCAACGCTCAAACGGAAAGCTACCTCAACGGTGGAGTTAGTCTTTTCGCCTGCGATTTCCTTAGCCAGGACAATTGCCTCGGTTGGATCGTAGAACTTGTCAGCCACGATCTTGGCCGCGGCGGCTACGTATGCTTTGCTGCGCTTTGCCATCTGCGTTATCTCCTTATGCAGTCGTGGTCATATGGACCGCGCCCGGTCCTGCCACGGGCGGACAGGGTGTTCCCTGCTCGCCTTAGATTAAATTCTTTGTTGCAGTCACCGAAGTGAACTACGAAAAGCTAAAAATTAGCCTTCGACGGTGATGCCCATGGAACGGGCGGTACCGGCGATGATCAACGAGGCGGCAGCCAAGTCGTTGGCGTTGAGGTCAGCCATCTTGGTGGTGGCGATTTCTTCAACCTGAGCCTGGGACAGCTTGGCAACCTTGACGGTGTGCGGGGTAGCTGAACCCTTGGCAACGCCAGCAGCCTTCTTGATCAGCTCTGCTGCTGGAGGGGTCTTGGTGATGAAGGTGAATGAACGGTCTTCATACACGGTGATTTCAACTGGTACAACGTTACCGCGCTGCGACTCGGTCGCTGCGTTGTAAGCCTTGCAGAATTCCATGATGTTGACGCCGTGCTGGCCAAGTGCAGGACCAATTGGCGGAGCCGGGTTAGCGGCGCCTGCCTGGATCTGCAGCTTGATGAGTCCGGTGACCTTTTTCTTTGGGGCCATGTCGGGTCCTTATACTCTTGCAGTTCCCACAACACAGGAGCGTGCTGCGGGTTGTGGCCGTCGTGGCGCGACAGCCGGACGTGCCCTCACCCCGTAAAGCAAACGGAATGGGGCACGAAGACTTAATACTACTGGATCTTGGTGACCTGGTTGAAGTTCAAGGTCACTGGGGTCTCGCGTTCGAAGATCGAAACGAGGACTACCAGCTGTGCCGATTCCAGCTTGATTTCCGAGATCGTCGCCGGCATGGTCTCGAACGGACCATCGTTGACGGTAACCGATTCGCCAACTTCGAAATCGACGGTGACTTCGGTGATTGGCGAGCGTCCCGGCTTGGAAGCCGATGGCTGCTCGACCGGATCCACCACGGTGTGCTCCAGCATGGAGAACACTTCGTCGAGGTTCAGCGGGTTGGGATCATGGGCGTTTCCAACGAATCCGGTGACACCTGGCGTGTGTCGAACGACACCCCAAGAAGCGTCGGTCAGTTCCATGCGAACCAGGACGTAGCCCGGGATGCGCACACGGCGAACGATCTTGCGCTGAGTGTTCTTGACCTCAACGACCTCTTCCATCGGAACCTGGATTTCATAGATGAAATCGTCCATGTCCTGGGTCTGGATACGAGTCTCGAGGTTCAGCTTCACGCGGTTTTCGTAACCTGCGTAGGTGTGAATGACGAACCAGTCACCCGGCTGGCGACGCAGCTTCGAGCGGAATTCTTCCTTGAGCGCGGCGACAACATCGACGTCGTCTGCTTCAGCGGTTTCGTCCTCGTCGGCTTCATCCTCGACGTCTTCAGCGGCTTCGTCTTCGTCGGCTACATCTTGAACGTCTGCTTCAGCAGCTTCATCTTCGTCGGCTTCGCCCTGAACGGCTTCTTCAGCAACAACGGCTGGAGCTTCGGTCTCGTCGGTTGCAACCTCGGCGGCGGTTTCTACCTGCGCGCCATCAGCTTCAACGAACTCGTTTTCGACCTCGTCATTAATCTGCGGTTCGAGTTCCTTGTCGGACACTGCAGCTCCTGCTTTCTTTGACTGAATGACATCTACTACCTGCGGGCGATTATACCGCCGCGGCAAATAAATTACTGTTCTGGCTGATTGGTGAACAGGAGGATCGAGCCTTGGCCCAGTACGAAGTCAAGGATCGTAACGATCAGCATAACGACGCAAACAAAACCGATTACAACCAGCGTGTAATTGATGAGCTCGCTACGCGTTGGGGTAACGACCTTCTTCAGTTCTGAAATTACCTGGCGCAGGAATAGGAAGATGCGTCCGAAGAAGCCCTTCTTTGCCTTCTCACCATTTCCGGAGTTTACGGCAGCTGATTCGCTCAACCTGATCCTCGTTTCAATTTTTTTGGCCAGTTGAAACAATCACGGTGCGCCGCAGCCTGACCGACCACAACACACCGTGATTTGAGATTCGCTGTGCGATTATTACCATCGCTACTGCGCAGGGCAGACAGGACTCGAACCTGCAACCTGCGGTTTTGGAGACCGCTGCGCTACCAATTGCGCCACTACCCTTTGAGCTACCGCTCTTACTGAGAACATGTTAGCCGATCAGGACTTTTCCATGTCGGTTGCGATGTCTCAGCAACGAGAAATAACTTTACGCAACGAACTAGCAAATGTCGAACTGACTGCACCCTGTGTGTCGCACACCGCATTCTGACCACCGGTTAGTGACCACTTGGTGTCATTTTTCAATTTCACTGAGCATCGGCAAATACTGGGAACTAGGATTGGAGCTAACAGCAGCTTACGTAACCGTCAGGATGCATTTTCTATGTCTAGAATTTCACGCCGCATCGGCGCCATTTCCGAGTCCGCAACGCTAGCGGTTGATGCCAAGGCGAAAGCGCTCAAGGCCGCCGGTCGTCCAGTCATCGGCTTCGGCGCCGGCGAGCCGGACTTCCCAACACCGGATTACATCGTCGAGGCAGCGGTCAAGGCCGCCCAGGATCCGAAGAACCACCGGTACTCCCCCGCGGCGGGCCTGCCTGAACTGCGCGAAGCGATTGCCGAAAAGACGCTGCGCCACTCCGGATACGAGCTGGCTGGCGCGCAGGTGCTGGTGACCAACGGCGGCAAGCAGGCGGTCTACAACACCTTTGCCGCACTGCTTGACCCGGGAGACGAAGTCATCATTCCGGCTCCTTACTGGACCACCTACCCGGAGTCGGTGCAGCTGGCGGGCGGGGTGCCCGTATCCGTCTTCGCCGGCCCCGAGCAGGGCTATAAGGTCACCGTCGAGCAGCTTGAGTCCGTGCTGACCGAGCGTACCAAGGTCTTGCTCTTCGTTTCCCCCTCAAACCCCACCGGCGCGGTTTATACGGCAGAGCAGATCAGGGAAATCGGCCGCTGGGCGGCCGAAAAGGGCTTGTGGGTAGTCACCGATGAGATCTATGAACACCTGACCTATGGGGACGCCTCGTTCAGCTCCATTGCGACGCTGGTTCCGGAGCTCGAAGATCGGGTGGTCATCCTCAACGGCGTGGCCAAGACCTACGCCATGACCGGTTGGCGTGTGGGCTGGATGGCCGGCCCACTGGACGTCATCAAGGCTGCCACCAACCTGCAGTCCCATGCGACCTCGAATGTGGCCAATGTGTCCCAGCGTGCCGCCTTGGCCGCCGTGGCCGGCCCCTTGGATGCCGTCGAGGAGATGAAGGTCGCCTTCAACCGCCGCCGGCTGGCCATCGTCGAGGGCTTGAACGCCATCGACGGGTTGCACTGCCCGATGCCTGAGGGTGCCTTCTACGCCTACTCGGACGTGCGCGGGCTGCTGGGCAAGAAGATCCGCGGCGTTGTGAACAACACCAGCGCCGAGCTGGCCGCGTTCATCCTGGAGCAGGCGGAAGTCGCGGTTGTACCGGGCGAAGCCTTTGGCCCCTCGGGCTATATCCGCATGTCCTATGCGCTGGGCGATGCAGACCTGGCCGAGGGCGTCTCGCGGATGGCCCGGTTGCTGGGCGAAGCCGAGTAGAGCGGCATCCGGACATTGCGGGCCCGATCCACCGGATCGGGCCCGCACTCGTTAACGCCTAGAGGATCTTCCGGTCCACCGCCCAGCGCGTGAGTTCATGGCGATTCGAGAGCTGCAATTTGCGCAGCACGTTTGAGACATGCGATTCCACGGTTTTCACCGAGATGAACAGCTCCTTGGCCACCTCCTTGTAGCTGTAGCCGCGGGCGATCAGGCGCATCACCTGCAGTTCCCGGTCCGAGAGCAGATCCAGTTCCTCGTCGATGCCGGTCGATTCGGCCACTTTTGCACCGCCGAATGCGTCCAGCACAAAGCCCGCCAGCCGTGGCGAGAACACCGCATCTCCCCCGGCCACCCGGCGCACCGCGTCCGAGATTTCGGCTCCGGAAATGCTCTTGGTCACGTAGCCCCGGGCCCCGGCCCGAATCACCGTGACCACGTCCTGCGCCGAATCCGAAACGCTCAGCGCCAGGAACTTGGTGGTTCCCAACAGGTGCGCGCAACCGCGCAAGACCTCCGCGCCCCCGCCGCCGCGTCCGCCGGGCAGGTGCACGTCGAGCAGGACCACGTCCGGCCGCTGGCTTTCGATGACTTCGATAGCCTGTTCAACGGACCCCGCCTCACCGACAATGCGCAGGTCCTCACCGAGATCCGCGCGGAGCCCGGAGCGGAAGATTCCATGGTCGTCTACCAACACCACCGTGAAGTTCTGCTGTTCGCTACTCATGATTCCGTATCTTCCTGACTGCTGTTCCTTGGCATTTTCAACTCTACTTCGGTGCCCGTCTCGCCGCTGCGAATAGCTGCCTGCCCGCCGGCCCGCTGCATCCGTCCGATAATCGATTCGCGCACCCCATACCGGTCCCTGTCGATGCCGTCTACGTCGAATCCCCTTCCGCGATCCCGGATGAACACCTCGATGAGCAGCTCGCTGCATTCGACAAACACCGAGATTCTTCCCTCGGCATGTTTTGCGGCATTCATCATCGCTTCCCGGCTCGCCGCCACGAGCGACTGCTGTCCGTCGAAACCCCTGGCATTTCCGACGGTAATCACATCGACATCCCGCAGCATCAATTTCTCTACATTGTCGGCCTCGGCCTGGATTTCCACGACCACGTCTTTCTCATCGAGCTCTTCGGTCTCATAGAGCCAGGCACGCAGTTCGCGTTCCTGCACGCGCGCCAGGGTTCGCACCGCTGCCGGGTCATCACTGCGTTTTTGGATCACGGCCAGCGTCTGCAGCACCGAGTCGTGCAGATGCGCGGCAAAGTCTGCGCGCTGCGCGGCGGCCTGCCGATTGCTTCTCTCCGAAAGGTAGTCGCGCCACAACCTGGCACCCCAGGGCAGCAGCACCACCACCGCGCCGGTGATGATCGCCAGCGCCGCCCACATCCCGCCGAGCAGATCGGAGGTGCTCACGCTCCCGCTGAGAATCGCCAGCAGCCCGCCGATGGCGAGCAGCAGGCCCAGAATCAACCGCCCGAAGACGAGCGCCTTGGCCTTGCGGTCACCGTCGAGGTGCTGCCCATCGACCTGCAGCCAGGCGAGCAGCACGCCGGCGATGATGCCTAAGCTGGGCCAAATCAGATCCCAGCGGATATTCAGCCCGAGCCACTGCCCCAGCGCCAGCAGCGCCACCAGCAGCAAGGCGGCTCCGATGAGGGTTTCGCGCCAGGAGGATAGCTTTTCGCTCATCTCGCGCGGGGAAAATATTCCCTGCTGCACCCGGCCCATTTCCTCCGCGAGCGTGCGCGGCCCGGTACCCCGGGAGCGCAGCGCTCCGGCCTTGGATTCTTCGGCGCTGGGGGTGAACACCCACAGCCAGGCATAGAGCAATACGCCGGCCCCGCCCAGGGCGGTAAGTCCCAAGAACCCGATACGCAGGTAGTTCACCGGTATGCCAAGGTGCACAGCGAGGCCGCCGCACACCCCGGCGATCAGCCGGGACTCACTGCGTACGATCTGATTTCGCTGCTCGGTTCGTTCCATACTGACAAGTCAAGCACGTTCCCGGGCAGAAAACCGGGTCGATGCCGGAAGTCAGGGCGGCCCCTAGGGAAGAATCAGGGTAGCCCCTCATAGCGCTAAGCACGCACACCGGAGATGATTTAAACATGGACAACGAGAACTCTCCGCGCAGCAACGTTTTCGACCAATTACGCAAAATTGGCATCGAACGGCAAGACTCCCAGTGGCTGGGCGGTGTTGCGGCGGGCATCGCACAGCGGTTCAGCATCGATGTGGTGCTGGTGCGCGGGGTATTCGTCGCGTTGAGTTTGCTCGGCGGAACCGGCTTCCTGGTTTACGGGCTGGCTTGGGGGCTCTTGCCCGGCCCCAAGGGCACGATCCCCTTGGAGCGGGCGGTGCACGGCAAGGACTGGACCAGCGCGCTCACCGGGGCCCTGGTATTTTTGCTCATCGGCTTCTTCCTCGCCCCCTGGCTGCTGAGCACCGTGGCCCCGATCCTGTGGCCGCTGCTGGTGGTCGCCGGAATTCTCTTCGTGATCTTCAGCCGACGCGACACCAAGTTTGCCGGCACCTCCAAACCCCGCCGCACGCCAACGTCCAGCGATCCGGCACCCGGCACGGACGTTGAAAAGCCTTGGCGCGCGCAGCGTGCCCAGTCCTTCAGCACGCAGGCACCCGTTGATCCCGATCAGTTCCCGGCGGCGACGAAGCCGCTGCGCACTCCAGAAACCACGCACTCGCACACCAACCAGAGCAACGCAGACTCCGAGGAGGACTCCATGGACCCCGAACCTCGCGGCTTCGGCCATATCCCGCAGGACCACGGGCGGGATCCGCATTTGCCCAGGACGAATAATAGGCTGCGCAATGCTCCCCCGGTTCCCGGCTGGGTTGCCACCATCATCGTGGGCCTCACGATCCTGGTGGTGTCCTTGGTGCTCGCCGCGGATTATCTCGGGGCGATCGCGCTGCCGGGCAATGGCTGGGGCGCGGCCTTTGCCATCGGCTTGTTCGTGGTCGGCTTGGCGCTGGTCTTCGCCTCCCTCGCGCACCGCACCAGCGGCGGGCTGCTCGGACTGGCCATTCCATTGCTGGTACTCACGGTGATCTTCGGCGGCAACGATTTGCGCGGCACGCAGGGCGAAACGGTCGGTGTGGCCACGGATTCAAACCAGTACAGCTCGGTGTTCAGCAAAACAACGGTGGACCTGCGCCACCTATCCACCATCACCGAGCCGACGACGGTGGAGGTCTCATCGGTCTTCTCCAAGGTAGATCTCGAACTGCCCTCGAACATTCCGGTGCAGATCCAGGCCGACGGGCTGTTCCTCTCCTCGCTGAACGAAAACAACTCGCAGCCGGCGGGCGGCTTCGACGCAGATGCACCCACGCTGACGGTAGTGATCAATGGGGTATTCTCCGGGTACGATCCGGAGTACTCAAGCGACGGAACCAACACCTACAACCCAACGTTCTAAGGAGCGGACAGCATGAATTCTGATCAGCAAACTGGAGCAAAATTTCCTGCCGGCACCTTGGTGTTTGGCCTGATCCTGGTCGTGGTCGCGCTTGCCACGCTCAGCCGGACCCTCTTCGACTGGCACTTCGACACCCCCTTGTTCTTCATCGCGCTGGTTGCCCTGGCCGGGGTGGGGATGATCTTCGCGGGCATCTCCTCGGCACGCAAGGCCAGCGGCAAGAACACCGAACTACCTTCCCACAACGACTAGCACCCACCATTTTTAGGAGCACTCATGGATACCTTCTTCAATCAGATCCGTTCGATCCCACTGCGCCGCGGCCCCTCGCGCATGGTTGCCGGAATTGCCGGCGGCATCGCGGATAAGTTCGGCTGGGATGTCACCTTGGTCCGCATCGGGCTGCTGCTCTCCTTCCTCCTGCCGGTCATCGGCATCGGCGCGTACATCGTGGCCTGGCTGCTGATTCCGGCCCAGGATGACAGCATCGTGCTGCAGAAACTGCTGCGCAAGTTCTAACCCCCCGGAATATCTCCGAAACAGAGCGGGTTGTTCGCTACCCCAAGTGGCAAACAACTCGCTCTTGTGGTTTTAACCACGTAGAATCTTAGAGAACTCGATGCTCAATGGTGCGCGGAATCGAATGAAGTCCGAAGGGTTTTCCTCGGATACCCGGCCCGCTCCGCAGCAGCATTCAGCAAGGAACCCGCCGTGTATCCGAAGTCTTCCCTACTTACTAAGTGAGGGTAAATGCGCATTGGAATCATGACTTCGGGAGGCGACTGCCCGGGACTGAACGCGGTGATCCGCGGTGCGGTGCTCAATGGCATCAAAAGCTATGACTACGAATTTGTCGGCTTCCGCGACGGCTGGAAGGGGGTCAAGGAAGGCGACTTCTTCGAGCTTCCCCGTACCGCCGTGCGCGGTATCGCCAAACAGGGCGGAACCATTCTGGGCACCTCGCGCACCAACGCGTTCGAGGGAGAAAACGGCGGAGCCGAGAATATCGCCGCCACGCTGAAGCAGAATAATGTCGACGCCTTGATCGCGATCGGCGGCGAGGGGACCCTCGCCGGCGCGCAGCGCCTGTGCGAGGCAGGGCTGCCGGTGGTTGGCGTCCCGAAGACCATCGACAACGACCTGGACGCCACCGACTACACCTTCGGTTTCGACACCGCAAACCAGATCGCCGTGGAGGCCATCGACCGGCTGCGCACTACCGGGGACTCGCACCATCGCTGCATGATCGCCGAGGTCATGGGCCGGCACGTCGGCTGGATCGCCATGCACGCCGGCATGGCCTCCGGCGCCCATGCGATCCTCATCCCCGAGGTGTCCACCACCATGGAAGAGATCTACCAGTGGGTGCGCGAAGCCCACGAACGCGGCCGTGCACCCCTGGTCGTGGTCTCCGAGGGGTTCGTCCCCGAGGGCCTGGACGAGGCCTTCTCGGTGCGCGGGGTGGATACCTTCGGCCGGGCGCGGCTCGGTGGAATCAGCGAAATGCTCGCCCCGCTGATCGAGGAGCAAACCGGCCTCGAAACCCGAGCCACCGTGCTGGGCCACATCCAGCGCGGCGGAGTGCCCACCGCATTTGACCGCGTGCTGGCAACGCGGCTTGGCATGGCCGCGGTGAATTCGGTGGCCGATGCGGCCTGGGGCACCATGGTCGCGATCCACGGCACCAAGGTCAACCGCGTCCCGCTGCGCGCGGCGCTGAACAACCTCAAGCGGGTTCCGATGGACCGCTACAACGAGGCCCGGATCCTCTTCGGCTAAATTCCGCACCGGCAAAACAACAGCGGTCCGGTACCTCCCGCGGGAGGTACCGGACCGCTGTTGCGTTTTGCTGCTCAGGCCGGGGGCGGGGTCCGCAGGAAACCAGTGAACCGGCCCGCGGTCTGTCCGGCGTCCGTGGCCACGATGACCTCCTGCGAGGCCGGGTAGACGCTCTCGCCGTCCACGACGCTCAGCACCGCCTCTGGGTCCACATTGCGTTTGATCACGCCCAACGCAATCGGTCCGGCTTCAAAGTGCAGGGAGGCCGAGGTCAGCTTGCCCACGGTGCGCTCACCGAGCTTGATCTCCGAACCGGCGGCCGGCAAGGTGTGCATCGACCCGTCGAGGTCGAGGAATACCAGGCGGCGCGGCGGGTGGCCGATGTTGTGCACCCGGGCCACGGTTTCCTGCCCCTTGTAGCAGCCTTTGTCCATGTGCACGGCGGTGCGCAGCCAATCCAGTTCATGCGGGATGGTCTTGTCATCATTCTCAAAACCGAAGCGCGGCTCCCAGGCGGCGATGCGCAGGGACTCCACCGCCATACTCCCGGCAAGTTCTTCCTCGCCGACGGCTTCTTCCAAGCGCTCAAGTTCAACAACATGCAAGAACCACGGCCGCTCCAGACCCGGGTGGTCCTCGCGCGAGTAGGCCCATCCCCCGGTGCTGACCTGCGGCCACGGATTGCGCCACACCAGCTCATTGCAGCTGGGAATCTCGCGCACCGCACCGAGCACGCCGTGGGTGCTCGAAAGGTTTTTCAGTTCCACCCGCAGCATGAACCGCATCGATTCGAGGAATTCCCGCAGCGGCTCGGCGCGGCCCTGCTCGACGATCAGCAGCACCCGATCGGTGTCGATGAGCACCTTCATCTCGTGCTCGATTCGCCCCTGAACCGAAAGCAGCAGCGCCTGGCTGGAGGCCCCCGGCTTCAGCCCGGTGATCGACTGGCTGCTGAGCGTGTTCAACCAACTCTGCCGGTCCTCGCCACGCAGTTCCAGCACGTCAAGGTGGCTCAGGTCGGCAATCGCCTGGCCTTGGAAAAGCTTGCGGGCCTCGCGGGTGGGCGCGCCATAATGCGCTGCCACACCGGCATCTGCCCCGGATGCCTCGATAGCTGCCGCACGATCCAGCAGCACCGAACGATATTGATTTTCGCTCATGTCAGGAATCCATCGCCTCTGTAGTAACACGTTTCAGCGCGGCTGAGGCATGAGCCTTGAGGTCTTGATTGCCCAAGGACACGTCCCAACGCCAAAATAGATCTCCGCCGACAAGCCCGTACATCCGGGTCGAGGAGGCGTACTGCTTGGCATTCTTGCTGCGCAGCAATGCTTCAGTGGCCAGCTGCACCCGCGGACCGTCGATCAGCCCGTAGTAGAGTTCGCTGATCCCGCCAGGCTGCATGATCTGCGCCTGAATTTTGAAGCCCTCTGCGGTGTGCAGCTGCTGCACGTCGTCGGCCGAGCGCAAGGCCGGGATGATCTCTCCCGGGGTCATTCCTGGCCCCGCGTCTGCGTCCTGCTGCTCGCGATCCAGCGACCAGAAACCACTTTCTACGGCCAGGATCCGCAGCTTGGTGCCATCGGCTTCGGTAAGCCATGCTTCGCTGCGGTATTCCAGATACGGGGTGCCTACCTCACGGAAGGTGACCTGCTGCCAAAAATGCGGGTCCGCATCCTCCCCCTCGCCCAGACGCCCGCTTCCTTCCCAGCTGCCGATGAGCCACGAGAAGGGTACGAGTTCCGGCATGAGGTCCGTGGGAATGTCAAAAGCCATTGACTAGCTGCTCCTAAGTTGCCCGGTTAAATGGAAACAGCGCACACGTTTTTGTGTGCGCTGCTTCTACTTCTGCCCCTTGAAGAGACGCTTTACTACAAGTCCGGCGAATCCGGCCATGCCCAGACCTGCAATGGTCAGCAAGGCGAGGAAGAAAATTTCGAGTGCAAGGTAATTTTCATTCATGCCTACATCTTAGCCCGAGCACTTCGGTATTTCCGACACTCGTGACGAAGCAGGCATCACATTTCGTGATTAGCTCAGCAGGGCCATCACGTACCAGCTCATCGCTCCGGCCAGGATCAGGATCCCGCTAGCCAGGGCGAGCACACCGGATAGCGTGCGGATGCTGCGGGTGGACAACGCCAACGCCCGCAGGCTGCCCACCAGCAGTCCCGCCAGCACCCCAATGGCCAGCGCCTGGTACCAGGTGGGGCCGAAGGTCAACGCGCTGGCCGCCGCCCCGAGCGCCCCGCCGATCAAGGGGGCAAGCACGAAGGTAATCCGGTCCGGCAACCGGGTAATGGCGATCGCCCCGGCGCCAACGAGCGCGATGAGGGTGAATGCGGTGATCCCCAGTGCGCCCTCGCCAAGGCCCATGGCGGCCCATCCCGAGCCTTGCGCCACGATGGCCAAACCGGTGATCCCCGAAACCACCCCGGCCAGCCGCCCATCGGCGGTGGAACCGCGCATGACCTGCGTAATGAAAATCATCAGCACCCCGGCGGCAATGACCTCAACGCTATGCGAGGTCTGCGTGGCCCCTGGCATGAAGAGCGTCGCCGCGGTGGAGGCCAGGGCGGCAATCGCGAGGATGATGCTGATCGTCCAGGGAGTCTCCGAACGCGTCATCCGCGGCCAGGTATAGGCAAAAACTAGCTGCAGCACCACGGCGACCGCCGCCATCGCAAAGTTCAGCGAACTGAGGCTGGCGGCGCCAGCCAACAGGACCGCGGCGAGCAGCCCACTAATCAATACCTTGATTCGCAAACTAAATTTCCCATCGGTAATAGTCCGGGCACTTGCTCGTTCACATGCGCACTTTGAGTGATTCTTTCTCTATACTGTGACACGTAAAAACGATTTTTTCGCACACCACTGGCAGGAGGAACTCCATCATGGCGCACCTACTGCTCCTGAGTAATAATGCAAGCACCGGTGCCGAGGTGCTTCCGGCACTGGAACTGCTGCTCCACGAGAACCGCTGCTTGCCGGCCAACACCGAGGCGCTGAGCCAAATCGGCGAGGCCGAAGCGGTCATTCTCGACGCGCGCACCGAGCTGATTGCCGCGCGAGCCCTAGCGCAAACCATCCACTCTACCGTCAATTTACCGTTGCTGCTGGTCATTGGCGAGGGCGGCCTGGGCGTTTTGAATTCCGCTTGGCATGCCTCCGACTTCATTTTGCCCACCGCGGTCCCGGGTGAACTCGAGGCCCGGATCCGGCTGATCCTTTCGGCCGCACCGGAGGTGGTGGTCCAGGAGAACACCTCCGGGCTGACCATCGATGAGCTGAGCTACACCGCGCGGATCGATCGCCGCATGCTGGATCTGACCTACAAGGAATTCGAGCTGCTCAAGTACCTCTCGCAGTTCCCCGGACGCGTCTTCACCCGTGAGCAGCTGCTCCACGAAGTCTGGGGCTACGACTACTACGGCGGTACGCGCACCGTCGACGTTCACGTGCGTCGCTTGCGCGCCAAACTCGGCACCGACCATGAACAGCTGATCGGCACCGTGCGAAATGTCGGCTACCGTTTCTACACCGAAGTTTAAGTTTCTTCCGCCACTGGTAGCTGCACGGAATCACCGGCTAAGGTGAAGGTATGAGCGAACTGCCACAAACTACTTTGTCCATCGAGAAAACACAAGGTGAGCTGGAAGAACGCGAACTTGCTGAGGTACGCGAGCTCGCCGCCGCAGCTCAGGAGCACGACGGCAACCCGCCGCTGAGCGACCAGACCCTGGTCGCCCTTGGCTCCGAGGAATTCTCGGAGAAGGTCTTCTCGCTGCGCGCCGAGCAGCAGGCGGACCCAAGAGAGTCCACGCTGGTCGGCGTGGTGGCCGCGGTGCGCGATCCGCAGGCCGATTCCTGGGTGGTCGAACTCGTGGTGCACCCGCAGCATCGCCAGCAAGGCATCGCCTCGGCCCTCGTGCAGCGCCTTGGCGAAGAGCTGGAGCTGAGCCGCATTCAGGCCTGGGCGCACGGCGGGCATCCCGCGGCGAAGAAGCTGGCCGAGGTCATCGGCCTGGCCACCGTGCGCGAGCTGCATAAGCTGCGCCGCGAAAGCCCCGAGTCCTTGGAGATTCCGCAGCTGGACCGCGGCAGCAACGTGCGCACCTTCCGGGTGGGCGAGGACGAGCCGGCCTGGTTGGCCGCCAACGCGGCGGCATTCGCGGACCATCCGGAACAGGGTTCGCTCACGCTGGCGGATTTGGACTCGCGCATGGCCGAATCCTGGTTTGATCCTGCGGGCTTCTTCTTGGCTTTCGACGCCGCGGAGCAGGTCATCGCCTTCCACTGGACCAAGATCCACCCGGCCACCGGGGATTCGGTCCGCCCGCTGGGCGAGGTCTATGTGGTCGGCGTGGTCCCCGAAGCCCAGGGCCTGGGCTTGGGCCGAGTGCTCACCGCCCTCGGGGTGAACTACCTGCTGGAGATGGGAGTGGGCGCCGTCCTGCTTTACGTTGACGCCGAGAACCAAGCGGCGGTCAGCCTCTACCGTTCGCTGGGCTTCACACTCTGGGACACCGACATCATGTACGGCCCGCAGCCGATAGAATCGTAGGGTACCGGGCAGAGCAGAGCCTCTGGCCAGCGCAATGAGGTGCAACTAGGTTTCCACTTGCAGAAAGAAGCGAGTTCAGTAGATGACTACCACCCCGAAGCAGCCGGCCTCACAGTTACGTGATGTGCCGGCGTCGAAGATGAACGAAGACCGCATCGAGCCGGCCATCAAATCGCCGGCCCGGCATCCCGAGGGTGGATTCAACAACGAACGATTCCTGGATCGGGAGTTGTCCTGGCTGCACTTCAACGCTCGCGTGCTGGAACTCGCCGAGGACAAGGAGCTCCCGCTGCTGGAGCGGGTGAACTTCCTCTCAATTTTCGGTTCGAACCTCGACGAGTTCTTCATGGTGCGCGTGGCCGGACTCAAGCGCCGCATCGCCACCGGCCTGGCCGTGCCCGCAGCCAACGGGATGAACCCGGTCGATCAGCTCGAACTGCTGCTCAATTCCGCCCACGAACTGCAGACCCGGCATGCCCTGGTCTTCTCCGAGCAGGTCCGTCCGGCCCTCGCGGAGGAAGGCATCCGGATCACCCGCTGGGATGAGCTCGGCGACGCCGAGCGCCAGCACCTCTCCGCCTGGTTCGTTTCCCAAGTGTTCCCGGTGCTCACCCCGCTGGCGGTCGACCCGGCGCATCCCTTCCCCTACATCTCCGGGCTGTCCCTGAACCTCGCGGTGGTGGTCCGCAACCCGCTGACCGGCAAGGAGCTCTTCGCCCGGCTCAAGGTGCCCGATACCATCGCCCGGCTGGTCGGCATCGACGGCGCCAAGGCGGCGCACTCCTCGCAGCGCACCGCCCGGTTCATCCCGCTCGAGGCGCTGATCGCCGTGCACCTGGACCTGTTGTTCCCGGGCATGGAAATCGTCGAGCACCACTTCTTCCGCGTCACCCGCAATGAGGATCTCGAGGTCGAGGAGGACGACGCGGAGAACCTGCTCCAGGCCCTGGAGAAGGAATTGCTGCGCCGCCGCTTCGGCCCGCCGGTGCGCCTGGAGGTCGCCGACGATATTGACCCGCAGGTGCTCGAGCTGCTGGTGCGCGAGCTGAATATCGAGGAAGACGAGGTCTTCCGGCTGCCCGCCCCGCTGGATCTGCGCGGGCTGGGCGTGATCGCCGCGCTGGACCGCGCCGAACTGCACTACACCAAGCATGTGGGCCACACCTCCCGGTTCCTGAATGAATCGGAGACCGCGAAGGCCGCGAATGTCTTCGGCGCGGTGCGCCGGCGCGACATCCTGCTGCATCACCCCTACGATTCCTTCTCCACCTCCGTGCAGGCGTTCCTGGAGCAGGCGGCCGCGGACCCGAAGGTCATGGCCATCAAGCAGACCCTGTACCGCACCAGTGGCGACTCCCCGATCGTCGACGCGCTGATCGACGCGGCCGAGGCCGGCAAGCAGGTCCTCGCGCTGGTGGAGATCAAGGCGCGCTTCGACGAGCAGGCGAATATCACCTGGGCGCGCAAGCTGGAGCAGGCCGGGGTGCACGTGGTCTACGGCATCGTGGGCCTGAAAACCCATTCGAAGCTCTCCCTGGTGGTGCGCAAGGAAGGGGACAAGCTGCGCCGCTACTGCCATATCGGCACCGGCAACTACCACCCGCGCACCGCCCGTTACTATGAAGACTTCGGGCTGCTGACCTGCGACGAAGCCGTTGGTGAAGATGTTTCCCGGCTGTTCAACCAGCTCTCGGGCTACGCGCCGCGCTCCACCTACCACCGGCTGCTGGTGGCCCCGCGCACGGTGCGCACCGGGCTGCTGGAGCTGATCGAGAAGGAAATCGCCAACGCGCAAAACGGGGTCGCGGCCTACGTGTGCATCAAGGTGAACTCGATGGTCGACGAGGCCATTATCGATGCCCTGTACCGGGCCAGCCAGGCCGGAGTGAAGGTGGATGTGATCGTGCGCGGCATTTGCGCGCTGCGCCCGCAGCTGCCGGGCCTGAGCGAGAACATCCGCGTCCGCTCCATCCTCGGCCGCTTCCTGGAGCACAGCCGCGTGTTCCTCTTCGGCAATGCCGGGGACCCGCTGGTCTACATCGGCAGCGCCGATATGATGCACCGGAACCTGGACCGCCGCGTGGAAGCCCTGGTTTCGCTGCGCAATCAGGAGGACATCGACTCCATGACCGACCTGCTGGGGCGCTATATGGACGATTCGACCATGGGCTGGCATCTGGGCTCCGATGGCGCGTGGACCCGCCACCACCAGGATGCCGAGGGCAAGGCGCTCACCGATATCCAGTTCTGGCTCACCGAAGAGCACACCCGGCGCCGGCAGAGCGGATTGCACAGCTAGTGACCGCCACCCAGTCCCAGCATTCACGCCTGCAGCTGTGCGAACTGCAGCGCTCCAGCGATGCCGAAGAGATCCGCCTGGGCGAATTCGACGTGGTCGCCGCCGGGGCGATCCCCTGGCAGCTGCGCGGCGGCGAGCTGCACGTGCTGCTGATCCACCGTCCGCGCTATGACGATTGGTCCTGGCCCAAGGGCAAGCTCGACTCCGGCGAATCGATCCCCGAATGCGCCATCCGCGAGCTGCGCGAAGAGGTCGGCCTGCGCCTGAGCCTCGGCATCCCGCTGGCGGCCACCGCCTATTCGGTCAAGGGCAAAACCAAGGTCGTCTACTACTGGGCGGCCAAGGTGGACCCCGCGCTGCAAGCGGTGCCCGACGGCGTCGAATGCGATGAGCTGCGCTGGGTGACGGCGGCCGAGGCCGCGGCCCTGCTGACCAACCCCTCGGATCTGGCCCCGCTCGAGGATCTGCGCAAGGCCCACCAGAAGCAGCGTCTGGAGAGCCTGGCCTTCATCATCCTGCGCCACGCCAAGGCCAAGCCGCGCGGCAAGTGGACACGCGCCGAGGGCGAACGCCCGCTGGCGGCCACCGGCCGCCGGCAGGCCCAAGCGGTGGCGCGCATGCTCGACGCCTGGCAACCGGGAAATGTGGCGTCCTCGCCGTGGACGCGCTGCGTGCAAACGGTGACCCCGTACCTGGTCCAGCATTCGCTGAAGCTGAAAACCATCCGCTCCATCACCGAGCATGAGGCCAAGCGCAAGCCGCACAAGGCCCAACGCGCCATCGAGAAGCTCGTGGCCAAGTCGCGTTCGCAGGTGATCTGCACCCACCGCCCGGTGCTCCCGCTGATCATCGAGGTCTTGCGCTCCCGGGTTTCGGCGAAGGTCGCCGCGGTGCTGCCGGCCCAGGATCCCTTCCTGGATCCGGGCGGGGTGATCGTGGCCCAGCAGGCCATCGGTGCGAAGCATCAGTTCGTGTCCGTGGAGATCCACGCGCCCTATCACGACTAACTCGTGCACGGTCGTTGCATCTATCCCCAAATGCGACTATGACTAGAGGTGAGAGAAGTCACCATCGAGGAGGCAACCGCCATGACTGCCCAACAGCCAGAACACCCGGTGCAGAAAATTGTGCATCAGGGCTTGCGCATGGATCACGACACGGGGCGCGGGCGCTACTCGCTATGGCACGGTTCCACCTTCATCGGCTTCATCGGCTACCACCGCGAGGAGCAGCTGGTGACCTTGCAGCATACGATCGTGAACGAGGAGTTCGGCCGCCGCGGCTACGCCCGCGCGCTGGTGACCATGGTGCTCGATGAGCTGCGCGCCGAGGGAGCAAAAATCGTCCCCGAATGCAGCTATGTGCAGGATTATCTCTCCCGCTACCCGGAGTACCACGATATGCTCGCCTGAGCCGGCACCGCTTTTAGCGCGATCCGGCCATGGAAAGCTAGGATGGAACGGTGACTCCACAGACTATCGCCACACCATATGAAGACCTGCTGGCCGACGTGCTCGCCAATGGCGCCGCGAAAGAGGACCGCACCGGCACCGGCACGCGCTCCGTTTTCGGCCGCCAGCTGCGCTTCGACCTGAGCGAATCCTTCCCGCTGATCACCACCAAACGGGTGCATTTTAAGTCGGTTGCCGCGGAACTGCTCTGGTTTTTGCGCGGCGAATCCAATGTGAAGTGGCTGCAGGATCAGGGCGTGCGCATCTGGAACGAATGGGCCGATGAAGACGGCGAGCTCGGCCCGGTCTACGGGGTGCAGTGGCGCAGCTGGCCGACCCCGGACGGTGCGCATATCGACCAGATCTCCCAGGTCATGGATTCCCTGCGCAGTAACCCCGATTCGCGCCGGCACCTCGTCTCGGCCTGGAATGTGGCCGAAATCCAGCAGATGGCCTTGCCGCCCTGCCACGTGTTCTTCCAGTTCTACGTCGCCGAGGGCAAGCTCTCCTGCCAGCTCTACCAGCGCAGCGCCGACATGTTCCTCGGCGTTCCCTTCAACATCGCTTCCTACGCGCTGCTGACCCTGATGGTCGCCCAGCAGCTTGATCTTCAGCCGGGCGAATTCATCTGGACCGGCGGCGACACCCACATCTACACCAACCATCTGGAACAGGTCCGCGAGCAGCTGCGCCGCGAGCCCTACCCCTACCCGAAGCTCGAATTCGCTTCCAAGCCGGCCTCGCTCTTCGACTACACGCTGGAAGATTTTGTGCTCAAGGACTACCAGCACCACCCGACCATCAAGGGGGCCGTGGCCGTATGAGTCCACGCCACGCCACCGGCCAGCAACCGCTGATCGGCGCAATCTGGGCGCAGGGCGCCAACTCGATCATCGGCGCCGCCGGTTCCATGCCCTGGCATGTACCCGAGGATCTGGCCCATTTCAAGGCCGTCACTGCCGGGCACCCGGTGATCATGGGGCGCAACACCTGGGAATCCTTCCCGGCCAAGTTCCGCCCCCTGCCCGGGCGCAGCAATATCGTGCTGACCTCCCGCAATCAGGATCAGCTCCGCGCCGACGGCGGCATCCCGGCCGGCGGCCTGCGCGAGGCGCTGGAGCTGGCCCGGCAGAGCCCGGGCGGCGAAGAGATCTGGATCATCGGCGGCGGACAGCTCTACGCCGCGGCCCTTGAGCTGCTCGATGTTGCGGTGATCACCCGGCTTGATTTGAGCCCGGCCGGGGATACCACGGCCCCAGCGCTCCCGGAAGATTTTAAGCTCTCCGCGGCCGACCCGGCCGAGGCATGGCATAGCTCAAAGAGCGGTATCGGCTACCGCTTCGAATCCTGGATCCGCGAAAAGGACTGACCGACGTGAAAAAATATCTTGGCGAGCTCAAGGCCCACCCCGAGGCGCTGTTCATCCTCGGCTACATGCTCTTCCCCCTGCTGGCCCTGGTGGTGGCGGCCCTGGGCTTCTTCATGGTGCTCAGCGGAAATAAGGTCTTCGGGCTGATCATGCTGCTGGTCCCCACCCAGCTGTTCATCTTCGGCGCGATGTGGGCGATCAACAATCGCAAGAAGCTGCTGGAGGAAAAGTAACTCTTCGGCTTCCACGAATCACACTCGAGCCCTGCTGGGCCTCGGGTGTGATTCTGCTTTAACTGCTGTAACGAACCCGGTGCAGATTGACCACTCCCCCTACCATGGAGATATGACTTCATCTGTTGGATTTGTTGGTTACCGCGGCATGGTTGGCTCCGTGCTGATGCAGCGCATGCTCGACGAAGGCGATTTTGCGCACCTCGACCCGGTCTTTTTCTCAACCTCGAACGCCGGCGGCGCCGCCCCGGCCTTCGCCGCAGGAGCCGGGGCGCTGCAGGACGCCTACGATCTTGAAACCCTGGCCAAGCTGCCCATTATCGTCACCGCGCAGGGCGGGGACTACACCTCGAAGGTCCACAGCGAATTGCGCAGGTCCGGCTGGGACGGGCTCTGGATCGACGCGGCTTCCACGCTGCGCATGAACGAGGACTCGGTGATCGTGCTCGACCCGGTCAACCGCAGCGTGATCGACCATTCCCTGGTCGCCGGGGTCAAGGACTTCGTCGGCGGCAACTGCACCGTCTCGTGCATGCTCATGGGCCTGGGCGGGCTGTTCAAGAACAACCTGGTCGAATGGGGCACCTCGATGACCTACCAGGCCGCCTCCGGCGGCGGCGCCCGCCATATGCGCGAACTGCTCACCCAGTTCGGCGACATCAACTCCCACGTCGCCTCCGAACTGGACGACCCGGCCTCCGCGATCCTGGAGATCGACCGCAAGGTGCTGGCCGCGCAGCGCGGTGGGCTGGACGCCACCCAGTTCGGCGTGCCGCTGGCCGGCTCGCTGATCCCGTGGATCGACGCGGACCTGGGCAACGGGCAGTCCAAGGAAGAGTGGAAGGCCGGGGTCGAGACCAATAAGATCCTGCAGACCAGCGGCGAACGGCATGTGGCGGTGGACGGGCTGTGCGTGCGCATCGGCGCGATGCGCTCGCACTCGCAGGCGCTGACCCTGAAGCTGAAGGAAGATCTTTCGGTCTCCGAGATCGAATCGCTGCTGGACTCCGACAACGAGTGGGCCAAGGTCGTGCCCAACACCAAGGAAGCCACCGTCGACGCGCTGACCCCGGTCGCCGCCTCGGGCACCCTGGACATTCCGGTGGGCCGCATCCGCAAGCTGGAAATGGGCCCGCAGTACATCTCCGCCTTCACCGTCGGCGACCAGCTGCTCTGGGGCGCCGCGGAGCCGCTGCGCCGCATGCTGGCCATCGCCCAGGGCCGCCTCTAGGCACAAGGCAAAGCCCCTTCGAACCATCGGTTCGAAGGGGCTTTTTTGCGCTCGCTAGAGGGCCAGGCCGATCAGCAGCGGTTCGTTGACCAGCATGATCCCAAAACGCTCGTGGACCCCGGCGCGCACCGCCCGGGCGATGGCCAGCAGATCCGCGGCGCTGGCCCCGCCCTGGTTCGTGATCGCCAGGGTGTGCTTGGCGGACAGGGCCGCGCGCCCGCCGGCCAGCTCGTAGCCTGCGGTGCCTTGAAGCCCGAAACCCTTGGCGAAGCCGGCCCGGTCGATCAGCCAGGCCGCCGAGAGCTTCACCAGGCCCGCCTCGGGCACCGGGTAGTGCGGTGCGTCCTCCGGCAGCCGCTTCAGCACCTCGGCGGGCAGAATCGGGTTGGTGAAGAAGGAGCCGGTGGAGTGCGAGTCCGGATCGTTCGGGTCATACACCATGCCCTTGGAACGCCGCAGCTCCAGCACACTCTGGCGCACCTGTGCGGCCGGCGCGCTCTGTCCGGCTTCCACGCCGAGCCGCCGTGCCAATTCCGCATAGCGGATCGGCGCAGAGGCCTCCGTGCGGCGCAGCGCGAAGCCTACCGCCAGCACCACGTAGCGCGGCGAACCGTTCTCCGAGCTGCGCTTGATCAGCGAATCGCGATAGCCGAAGGCCAGCTGCGCCTTGTCCAGGGTGAGCCGCTCGCCGGTTTCCCGGTCGTAGACCCGCGCCCATTGAAGGGTCTGCGAAACGTCGGCACCATAGGCCCCCACATTTTGCACCGGGGTGGCCCCGGCGCAGCCCGGGATGCCCGAAAGCGCCTCCAGCCCGCTCAGTTCCTGGGCGAGGCTGAATTCGACCACGGCGTCCCAGTTCTCCCCGGCGGCCACGCGCAGCAGCGCGGTGTGCGAACTCTGCTCTTCCACGCGCACCCCGCGGGTGGCGATCTGGATGACGGTCCCGGGGAATCCCGCATCGGAAATGACCAGGTTCGAGCCGCCGCCGACGAGCAGCACGCGTTCCCCGGCGGCGTCGGCCGCCGCGAGGGCCGCGACAAGCTCGTCCTCGGTGGTGGCGACCACCAGCGACTGGGCCGGGCCGCCGACCTGCGATGTCGTCAAATTCTTCAGCATGCTCCTACTTTCGGATAATTACGTGTGCTAGTGGTCTTCGGCCTGGCGGTACCCCGCCATATTGGCCGAAAGGCAGAAGGCCAGCACCACCAGAATCGAGATGCTGCCCAGCGCCGGCAGCAGCCCGATCGCCCCGGCCAGCAGCCCCAGCAGCGGCGGGCCGCCCAGAAAGGCGCCGTAGCCGATGGTGGAGACCACCGAGACGCGGGTAGCCGCATGCAGCGGATCCGCGGAGGCGGCGCTCATCGCCAGCGGGAAGGTCAGCGCGACGCCCATCCCCCACACGGCCAAGCCGATAAAGGCCAGCGGCAGGCTGCCGCCGAAGGCGAAGAGCAGCACCCCGGCCAGGGCGGCGATCGCGCTGGCCTGGATCATGCGCACCCGGCCCAGCCGGAGGATCAAATCCCCGGAGAGCAGCCGGGTCAAGGTCATCGTGCTCACGAACACCCCGTAGCCGATGGCGCCCACCGCCGCGCTGCTCTGGTAGCCGTCGGCCAGGGCGAGGGCCACCCAGTCGCCGGCGGCTCCTTCGGCCAGGGCCATGCCCAGCACCAGCACGCCGAGCAGCACCGTGCGCGGTTCCCGCCAGGCCGCCTTCAGCGAAGACCCGGAGTGCGTGCGCGGGGTCCTGGCGAAGTCCTCGCCGAAGAACCGTGCGCTGTAGAGCACCATGCCCACGATGAGCAGGCCCATCGCGCCGTAGTGGTATTGCACCGGCAGTGCCAGCGCGGCCGAGGCGGCACCGACACCGGCCCCGAGCACGGTGCCGATGGAGAAGAATCCGTGCAGCGCGGGCATGATGCTTTTGCCCAGGGCCCGCTCCATGGCCGCGCCCTGCACATTGGAGGCCACATTCCACGCGGCGGTCCCCAGCCCCTGGGTGAAGAGAAATACGCCGGTCAGCCAGGTAGAGCCCAGCGCCCCGGAGCTGACCCCGACCAGCAGCAGCGAGCTGCCTGCCACGCTCGCCGCGACGCGCATGACGTTGGTGGCACCGGCGCGCAGGACGGCTTGCCCCGAGAGGGCTACCGACAGGAAGGAGCCGGCGCTGAGGCAGAGCAGCAGCAAGCCGACGTTCGCGTGATCCAGCGCCAGCGCGTCGCGCACCGCCGGCAGCCGGGAAACCAAGGCCGAGATCAGCAGGCCGCTGGCCAGGTAGGCCGCCATCAGCGAATTGCGCCAGGCGATGACCGCTCCGGGCACTTCGCCTACCGGGTGCTTGTTCAGAGCTGCACCACGGCCTGGCACTTCATCAGCACCTTGGTTCCGTTGGCCGATACGGTCAAGTCCACGCGCGCGGTGCGGGCTTCGGCATCCAGCGCGCCGATCTTGCCTTCGATGTCGATGGCGGTGCCCGCCGCGTCGCCCGGGTTGCTCCCGGCCGGGTCATCGACGATGACCGGCTTGGTGAAGCGGGTCTGGTAGTCCAGGATCGCTCCGGGGTTACCCACCCATGCGCTGACCAGCTCGATGACCGAGCCCATGGTGAACATGCCGTGGGCGATCACCGAGTCGAGACCTACTTCCTTGGCGAAGCGCTCGTTGTAGTGGATCGGGTTGAAGTCCCCCGAGGCGCCGGCATAGCGCACCAGATCCCCGCGGTTCACGCTCACCGTCTTCGAGCCGATGACTTGGCCCTTTTCCAGGGTGGAGAATTCGATCATGGCCTAGTCCTCTGCTCGTACCAGTAGCGATGAAGTGGTGGTGGCGACCTTCTCGCCGTCCACGGTGGTGATTTCCGATCGGGTGGTGATCATCGCTCCGGCACCCATTTCGCGCACCTGGTCCACGTAGAGTTCGGCGAGCAATTCATCGCCGGCGACGATCGGGCGGTGGTGGGTGAACCGCTGGTCGGCATGCACCACGCGGGAGAAATCGATCCCCGAGGCCGGATCGGCGATGAGCTGGGCATCGGCACGCTGGGCGATGATGATGGCGAAGGTTGGCGGGGCAACCAGATCCGCGTACCCCAGATCGCGGGCCGCGCTCACCTGGAAATGCGCCGGCGAGCTTGCCTTGGTCGCGGTGGCGAATTCACGAATCTTTTCGCGTCCTACCTGGTAGGACGCACCGGCGGGGTAAATTCGCCCCACGAGGTCAGGGTTGATACCCATTAGTTCTCCTGCACGTTGTGAGTTGCTAAGTAGCCTTTGGTGGCTCTGTTACTTCTGCTTCTTGGCGCGCGGGGTCGCCAGTCCATTGGCGATGCGCCAGTTGCGGGTATCCCGGGCACGGACGGCCAGCGCCACAATATGGCACAGCATGCCAACGACCATAATGCAGATCGCGGTGTAGACCAGCGGCAGCGAAGGAATGTTCGCACCGATGATCGCCAAGATAATCCCAAAGCCCATTACACCCATGGCGGTGAACACAAGCTTCTTGTAACGCGGAGAGGCCGCTTCCCATGGAGTGTTGGTCATGGCATCCAGTTTAGTTGACAGTGCGCGCCACGGTGCCCAGCGCGAAACGAAATTGCGCGTGAAACTCAGAACAATGGAGATTGTTCCTCGAAGAACTCACCGCGCTGCTCTTTCACGCTCACCACTCGGGTCTTCAGTTCCGCGGCATCGAGCAATCTTAAAGTCGTCTCCGCGCCGCTGTCCACGAGAATCGTCTGGCCAAGCACCCCGCGAATGCGCAGATTCAGTTCGCTTCCCGGAACTGCTCCCGCCCATGGATGGAGGGACTTGGCATCCCATGCGCGGATTACCTCACGCGCAAATGCGGGCTGCTCCCAACGCTGATCCAACAATTCCACGCCATAGGTCGACAGCTCCCCCTGCGATTCGAGGAAGGACTGCGTGCGCCGCGCGGCCGATGCATTGGCAGCGTCCAAACTCGCGGCATCCATTTCCCACGAGGTCAGCCCTTTAACCTTGGATTTTTGCCGAATCTGCTGCTTCAGACCCACATGCTCGGTGACAAGGTCCTCCAATACGCGGATCGCTGCACCGTCTGCCGCCCGTGCGACGTAGCGTGCGGCTACCGCCCCCTGCTGCGCCAGTCGCGTCCATTTGCTCTGCACCGAGGTGGTTCCGACCTTGGTAGCACCTTGAGCGAAGCTTGCGACGTACAGGAAATGCGGTTGCTCCAGGTATTTGCGCAGCCCCTCGGGCGCTTCGCCGGTCTTGTGGAATTGGTGCATAAATTTGCTTTGGTCCAAACGACGGCAGCCATCGCATTGCGTGCCGGTGTTCAGTCCCTTGAGCTTCGGGCAGGGATGCAGGCTGCGTGAACCATCGGCACGCATGCTCACATATCCCAGACAGAACTTCGTCTCCCCCACGCTCAGCGTGATCGATCGGTTCTCACGAAGCGGTTCATTGATCCAGTCATCGCCACGGCGCAGGCGCAACATTGGATCTGGCTCATTTTGCGAAAAACTAATTCCGTGGCAGAGCTGCCGGTTTTCACGTTCGAGAATCATCCGACCCTTTCAAAAGTCCTGCACTCAACGTTAGAGCGTTAAACACCGCGACAATGCACTAACAACATGTATCTTGTTCATGCCTAATTCTTAGTGGACAGGATTAGTGTGGAAGAAGTTGACGAAATATTGGTAGGCCCTCGGGCCTACTACTTTATCCAGAGGTGGCCGAAATTTCTCCCCATTCAGATGATCACCACGCAGTCCTACCTACTCCGATCAGCAATTCCGCTGGCGGTGACGGGCCGCTTGCCTATGACTTCGCGCTTTCCCTGCGGCAGTCGCTTCCGAAGTTCATGATGGAATACCGCTTCGCGGCGGACGAAGTACTGACCAAGGTTTCGATCCTGCGCGAGGAATTCTTGTATTTGCACAAGTACAACCCGATCGAGCATGTCACTTCACGCGTGAAATCACCGGAGAGCATTCTTCGAAAAGTAGTCAAGCGCGGCATCGATCCTGCCCTCCCCTCGATTCGCGCAAACATTACCGATATCGCCGGAATTCGGATCACCTGCAGTTTCATCAAGGACACCTACAAGATCCTCAATACGCTCACTTCGCAAAACGATCTGAAGGTGCTTCAGGTCAAGGATTACATCAAAAACCCGAAAGCAAACGGCTATAAAAGCCTGCACTTAATCCTGGAGATTCCGGTGTTCCTGTCGGAGGGGCCAGTTCCGGTGATCGTCGAGGTGCAGATTCGCACCATCGCCCAAGATTTCTGGGCCAGTTTAGAACACAAGATTTTCTACAAATACGAAGGCTCCGTGCCGAGCCATCTGGTCGAAGAGCTTACGGACGCGGCCAACGCCGCCGAAAAACTTGACTTCCAGATGCAACGGCTCCACACCGCGGTGCATGGCCACGATGCGAATGCCGGTGACCCGGAAACCGGTGAACCATTTGATGAAGATTTGCTCGAGCAGGTCCGCAAGTTAGCTCTGAAATCCTCGAAGAAGAACTCGACTGGCAATATCGACAAGCCTTAGAAACGAAGAAAGCCTCGAAAACTCAGTGAGTTTTCGAGGCTTTTGTCGGTAGCGGCGCCGGGACTCGATCCCGGGACCTCACGATTATGAGTCGTGCGCTCTAACCAGCTGAGCTACGCCGCCACAAGTGGGAAATCATCCTGTAGAAGCCAAGACGACTTCCCACTCAGAGCCCCCTGCCGGAATCGATCCGGCGACCTCGTTCTTACCAAGAACGCGCTCTACCACTGAGCTAAGGGGGCAACGAGTAAATACTCTACACGGATTTCCCAGCAAAGAAAAATCGGACAAACCCCATCTGAACCCAGCCCTAAATTTCCCTAAATTCCCAAGTGAAATACGTTATTCGCATTCCTAGAACGCGCACCTTGAGCCCCCCCTGAAGAAAAACCCCGCCCGTGACGCTACTCACTCAGGACTGGCCTTCCCAACGGCCCGCCCGCACCTTTCCGCACCGAGCCACTTGCGGTCAATTCCACTCACTTGCCCAAGGCGCCAAGCGACCTCGCTCGCCAGGCACCCCACTTCCGCTCGACATCGCATCAACCTCCCGCGATTACGCAGAACCCCCTACTGAGCACGGATTTTGTGAGGTCAAGCACTAAGCAGCGCCTGATTTTGAAAACTCAAAATTTGTGTGTAAAGTATTTACCTGTTGCCCCCTTAGCTCAGTGGTAGAGCGCGTTCTTGGTAAGAACGAGGTCGCCGGATCGATTCCGGCAGGGGGCTCGGATAAAGGGAGAAAATCTTTCGCAGATTTTCTCCCTTTTTGCTTGCCAAAAACTCTTTTGAATTCAGCGCACGATTCACGGTCCCCTGAATATCAAGCCCACGGGCCAGCAGTTTGCGCATGGATAGCACTCGCCTTGCCGCGCCGGTCAACCTTCTATCGCTACAGGTCACAGAGATTTATTGACGTTATCCACAGGAACTTAACCATGCAGGGCTCCACTAATCCACAGTTGGTGAACACCGCCCCAAACCCTCCACACCACCCCTATACAGTGGAAATATGTTCGAAGAACACACCGAAGCCAACAAAAACTTCGAAACCCAGCCCCCACCCAGGCCACCCACCCCAGGCGTCCTGGACCAACCCATGCCCTTCATCGAGGACCTCAACACCCGCCTAGCCACCATCCTGGAACACGGCAACCAAGCCACCCTCACCCAAACCATCGACGACCTCGAACGGCTCAAAGCCAGCTGCAGCGCCGCCCAAGCCAAACTCGCCTA